>CAYVPO010000392.1:0-1532 GCA_964453825.1 uncultured Holophagales bacterium | reverse complement strand
CCTCGGCCACCACCTGGGGGCCGGGGACGAGGCGGGCGAGGCGCGCGTGGTCGCGGCCCTCGACCGGGCCGTCGCCGCCGCCCCCCACGGCGTGACGCTCCTGCTTGAGAACACGGCCGGCGAGAAGAACAGCGTCGGGTCGGATTTCGCCTCGATCGCCCGGATCCTCGAGGGATGCGCCTGCCCCGGGCGCCTCGGCGTCTGCCTCGACACCTGCCACGCCTTCGGCGCCGGGTACGACCTCAGGACCCGCGACGGCATGGAGGAGACCCTCGCCGCCTTCGATGACACGATCGGGTTCGACCTTCTCCGCGTGGTCCACTGCAACGATTCGAAGGGCGAACTCGGCTCGGGCCTCGACCGGCACGAGCATGTCGGGCTCGGCGCGATCGGCGAGGAGGGTTTCCGCCTCCTCCTCCACCGCCCCGAGCTCGCGGAGATCCCGTTCATCTGCGAGACCCCCGAGGATGACCGGCGTGACGGCGCCGGGAACATCGCGAAAGTCCGGGAACTCGCGGCCTGATTCCGCGCGCTCGCTTCTCTCTTTTAACTGAGCCAACCGGGGTCTGTCACGATTCGCGAAAGGTTATTCGGTAATCGACGAAAACCATCAGGTCTACAGATGAGGATCCCATGACGCGAAGAATGCTCAGCGAGTCCGAAGGCTACGACCTGCTCCGCGAATACGGTGTTCCCGTGCCCAATTACGAGCACGTGACCACCCCCAGAGCCGCGGGAGAGGCGGCCGAGCGGATCGGCTTCCCGGTCGTGATGAAGATCGTCTCACCCCAGATCGTCCACAAGTCCGACGCAGGGGGTGTGATCGTCGGCGTCGGCTCGCCCGAGCAGGCCGCGGCCGCGTTCACGAAGATCACGGAGTCGGCCCTGGAGTACGACCCCGGCGCCGAGATAACGGGCGTGCTCGTCGAAGAACAGGCAGCACCCGGTCTCGAGCTGATCATCGGCGGCAAGACGGACCCCGCCTTCGGCCGGGTGCTGACCTTCGGCATGGGTGGGACCCTTGTCGAACTGATGAAGGACGTCACGCTACGGATCCTCCCGATCGAGGAGGCCGACGTCCGGTGCATGATCCGCGATATCAACGCGTACCCCCTGATCGCCGGCTACCGCGGCATGAAGCCGCGGGACGAGGAGGGGCTCGTGCAGACGATCCTCTGCGTAATCCGGTTCTTTGAGGAGGCGCCGGGCGTAGTCGAGTTCGACGTCAACCCCCTCCGCCTCTACGAGCAGGGCGGGTGCGCCGTCGATGCGCGGGTGATCGTCGACGACTGCATCACAGAGGTCGTGGCCGCGGAGCGGATCGAGCTCCCGCTCGAGTACTTCAACCCCCGGTCGGTCGCGGTGATCGGCGCCTCGTCCGATCCGCGGAAGATGGGGTACGCGGTCATGCACAACCTGCTCCAGTTTCCGGGACAGCTCTACCCGGTCAACAACAAGCGCGGCGACGTCCTGGGGCTGAAAGCCTACCTGTCGGTCTGGGAGATCCCGGCGCCGGTGGACATTGCCGTGGT
>CAYVPO010000391.1:0-1537 GCA_964453825.1 uncultured Holophagales bacterium | reverse complement strand
GCGACGGAGGGCGGGCTCCGCCTCGGCTCTCCCGACGCCTACGCCCACCTGCGCCGCGCAACGGCGATCGCGCGACAGTTCCCTGCCGTCGCCGTCCGGGACCCCTGGCTGAACCACCCCGACGGAGGCGTTTTCATCTGGCCGCCCGCGTTCGACCTCCTCGGCGGGGGAATCGCCCGGCTCGCCTACGGCGCCGACGCGACGCGGGACGAGGTAGCTCGCGTCCTCGCCGTCCTGCCGCCCCTCCTCGGCGCGCTCCACGTCATCCCGCTCTTCTACCTCGCTCGTCGCGTCCTCTCGCGGCGCCGCGCCGTCCTCGCCACGGCCGCCTACTCCGTCCTGCCGGTCGCCGCGGTGTGGAGCCAGTTCGGCCACGCCGATCAGCACGTCGCCGAGGCCCTCCTCCTGCTGCTCCTGCTCCTCGCTCTCGCGAGGGCCCGGGCGGCCGGAGAGCGTGGGGCGTCTCTCGGACGTGCGCTCGCCGCGGGGGCGGCGCTCGCCGCGATGGTCCTGACCTGGCAGGGGTCGGTGTTCGCGGCCGTCCTCGCGTTCGCCTGGGCGGGCCTCGCGCTGCGCCCTTCGACCGCGGCCACCTTCGCCGTCTCGTCGGCCGGCCTCACCGCCCTCGGGACGCTGCCGTTCGCCCGGGGCCTCGACCTGCCGTTCACGTTCGTCTCCTTCGGGTGGTTCCAGCCCGCCCTCCTCCTGGCAGGCTCGTCCGCCGTCGCCGCGATCGCCGCACTCCGTTCCCGAGGGCCGGGTCGGCGCGTCTTCGCGGGCCTCGGCCTCGTCCTTCTCGCGGCCGCCGCCCCCGTCGCGTCCGACCTCGCGCGGGGACTCATCGGCGGGGTCCGATACGTCGTGAGCCACCAGGCCGGCGCCGACCGCGACGAGATGGCGCGCGGCGGCTACCTCTCCTACCCGAAGGACTGGATCGGCCTGATCGCCGAGTCGCGTCCGCTCCTGCGCCCGCCCTTCGCCGCGACGTTCCGCAACGCCGTCGAGGAGGCCTCACCGGGAATCGTCCTGCTGCCCGTCGCTTTCGTGCTCTGGGGACGGCGACGGGCGGACCGCAGGCTCCTCGCCCTCTTCGGCGCGACGCTCCTCCTGATGACGCTCTCGCAGCGGCGGAACGCCTACTACCTCGCCCCCTTCGCCGCGCTCGCTCTCGCCGAGGGGCTGTCCCGCATCGCTCCTCGCGGAGCGATGCGGTCGGCGCCGGTCGCGGTCGCGGCGGCGTCGCTCCTCGTCGTCCTCCCGGGGCTTCCGCACTACGGCCGGATCGTCACCTACGCCGGCGCGCCCGGGACCGATCTCGTCGAGACCCTCGCGCGCTTTCGAGCCCGCCATCCTCCTCCGTTCGATCCGTACGACCGACCGCTTCCGGAGCCGGGCTCGGGGCCGGGGGTGTTCTGCCCCTGGTCTGCGGGGCACTTCGTGACGGCCCTCTCCGGCTACCCCGCCGCCGCCGACCCCTTCGGCTACGGATTCCGGAGGCAGGCCCGCTTCTACACCGCCACGGACGACGCCGAGGCCG
>CAYVPO010000390.1:0-1544 GCA_964453825.1 uncultured Holophagales bacterium | reverse complement strand
TGCCGCTCCGCAGCCGCCGCCTCTCCGGCACCAGCATGGCGACCCCGCACGTCGCGGGCCTCGCCGCCCTCTGGGCCGAGGCGAATCCCAAGGCCACGGCAACCGAGCTCTGGACCCTCCTCACCCAGCACTCCCGGCGCCTCCCCTGGCTCTCCACCGACGTCGGCTCCGGTCTCGTTCAGGCGCCGTAGACTGTAGATTGTAGACCAGACCCCATTCCTCATGACTTAGCCCAGGACTAAGTCATAATGAGTTCATGAGCGGCATCGTCAACGTCCACGAGGCCAAGACCCATCTCTCCCGTCTCCTCGAGAGCGTTCGTCGGGGAGAGGAGGTCGTGATCGGGAAGGGAGGGCGTCCCATCGCTCGCCTCGTACCGATCGAGCAGGCGCGGGAGCGGCGCGTTCCGGGAAGCGCTCGCGGGCGGTTTCGCATGTCCCGCGCTTTCGACGCGCCCCTGCCGAAGCGTCTCCTCGACGCCTTCGAGAAGTGAAGCTCCTCCTCGACACGCACGCATTTCTCTGGTGGATCGGGGACGACGCACGCCTGTCCGCCCCGGCTCGCGAAGCGATCGCCGATCCCGGCAACGAGGTCTCGTTCAGCGTCGCCAGCGCTTGGGAGCTCGCCATCAAGTCGAGCCTCGGGCGGTTCGACCCGGAAGGAAACCTCGGTTCGTTCCTTGGGGAGCAGGTGCGGCACAACTCGTTTCGGGTGCTACCGGTGAGCCTCGCGCACGCCGTCGAGGTTTCGAGCCTGCCGGGCCACCATCGCGACCCTTTCGACCGGCTTCTCGTCGCTCAGGCCCTGGTCGAGAAGCTGATCCTCGTCTCCCGCGATCCGCAGCTTCGGAAGTACGCTGCCCCGATCCTCTGGTAGCAGCCGCGCCTGCGCCCACCTGAGCCTTCTCTCGGCGCCGCAGACTGTAGAGTGTAGACCAGACCCCATCCGTAGGGTCCGGCCCCGCGCGAAGGGGAGGCCGCCCTCGAGAAAAGACCACGGAAAGGCCACGCGCTTGAAAAAAGCCCTCGTCACCGGCATCACCGGCCAGGACGGCTCCTACCTCACCGAGCTTCTCCTCGAGAAGGGCTACGAGGTCCACGGCGTCGTCCGCCGCGTCTCCACCTTCAACCGCCAGCGCATCGACGCCCTGCGCGACGGCCCCGCCGGCGGACGCCTCCACCTTCACTACGGCGACCTGGGCGACTCCTCTTCCCTCAACCGCGTCGTCCGCGCCGTCGTCCCCGACGAGATCTACAACCTCGGCGCGCAGAGCCACGTCGCCATCAGCTTCGAGGTCCCCGAGTACACGACCGACATCACCGCCGTCGGCGCCGTCCGCCTCCTCGACGCCATCCGCGACGTCGGCCTCACTCCGCGCTTCTACCAGGCCTCCTCCTCCGAGATGTTCGGGAAGGTCGCCGAGACCCCCCAGCGCGAGACGACCCCGTTCCACCCCCGCAGCCCCTACGGCGCGGCCAAGGTCTACGCGCACGACATCACCGTCAACTACCGCGAGAGCTACGGCCTCTTCGCGTGCAGCGGCA
>CAYVPO010000389.1:0-1559 GCA_964453825.1 uncultured Holophagales bacterium | reverse complement strand
GCGCTCGAGCTCGCGGCCCCGGCGCACCGCCTCGCGGTTCGTCGTGGCGAGCTCGTTCGTGAGCCGGAGGAGCTCGTCGCCGAGACGCGCCTCGTCGGCGGCGATCCGCACGCCGGCGACGAGGAGACCGGACGGCCCGACCGCGAGGAGCGCCCGGACGGTGAAGACGTTTCCCGAGGCGTCGACGAAGTTGAGGAGCCGGGGGCCGAGGCGGGCCGGCTCGCCCCGGAGGACGGAGACGACCTCCCGGTCCCCTTCGGTCAGGAGGTCTGCGAGAGGCTGGCCGAGGACCCCGTCCGGCGGCCGCCCGGTCTCGAGCAGGGCGGCCGGACTGAAGCTCGTGACTCGCCCCTCCCGATCGGTCGTCACGACGACGAGCTCCGGGGAGGAGTCCGCGAGGGCGAGGAGGAGCGCCGCTTCCGTCATCGAAACGCCGGACTCCATCGAGGACGCGCCTCTCAACGCGCCGCGAGCGTCTGCGCGACGGCGATCGCCTCGCGCATGGCCGCGACCCGGGCATCGGCTCCCACCTCGCGCGCCCTTTCCGGCGAGGCGCGGAACGCCCCGCCGCCGACGAGGATCCGGGGGGAGGCCTCGCGGAACGTCGCCTTTACCGAACCGATCAGGAAGGCTACCCGCGGGAGGTTCTGCTCGATCGTGCAGGAGATCCCGAGCACCTCGGCCCGGTGCGCGGAGACGGCTTCCAGGACGTCGGGCGTCGGGACGTCCGTGCCGAGGAACCGCACGTCCCAGCCGTCCGACTCGAGCGCGTCGGCGATCATGTTCCCGCCCAGCTGGTGGGACTCTCCCTCGACGCCGGTCAGGACGACCCGGCCGCGGACCGTCTCTCCGCGCGGGAGCCGTTCGTAGAGGCGCGCCACGACGAGCTGGGTGATCGCCGACGCGAGGTGCTCCGTGGCGACGGAGATGCGGCCGGCCTGCCAGAGCCGGCCGACCTCGTAGAGCGACTCCTGCAGGACGTCGACGTAGACGTCGCGGACGTCCATGCCCCGTTCCACGGCGCCGAGCGCGGCGTCGACGGCGTCCTGTCGGCGGCCGCCGAGGACCGCCTCGAGGTAGAGATCCCTCTCGGAGCGCACGCCGCTTCTCCTCTCCGGCGAGCCGGTCCGGCGAGCGGACCGGCCCGGCCCTCGCGCGAGCGAGCCCGCACTCCGAAGAGTCTGAACCGGGCTGCCCGCCGCGTCGAGCGGAGCGAAGGGTGTCGGGCGGGGTCCGGCGCCGGCCCCTCCGCGCGAAACGTCGCGGAGACGGCGCGATCCCGCTACGCTTCAGGGGATGGAACCGCCGAGCGAGGACGTCTTCCGCGGCTGGCGTCGGCCGGGCCCGAAGCCGCCCGGGGGCGTCGAGGCGGGCGAGGACGAGACGCTCGACTTTCTCTGCGGGAGCTTCCGGATCTTCCAGGCCGTGCGCGGCCACCGCTACTCGACGGACGACCTCCTCGTCGCCTGGTGGGGCGTCGGGAGCGCGTCGCGCGTCGACCGTCTCCTCGACCTCGGCTCCGGCATCGGCTCGGTCGCGATGGCGGCGGCGTGGAAGCT
>CAYVPO010000388.1:0-1570 GCA_964453825.1 uncultured Holophagales bacterium | reverse complement strand
GCGACGTACGTGTCCGCGGACGAGAAGAAGCCGGCCGGCGAGATGCCGAAGGCCGAGAAGAAGACGATCAAGTGCATGGGCGGGAACGCCTGCAAGGGGAAGAGCGAGTGCGGCGTTCCCGGCGCCCACACGTGCCACACTCGGAATGCGTGCAAGGGGAAGGGCTGGGTGATGGTCGCCTCCGAGAAGGAGTGCGAGGAGCTGAAGGCGAAGAACGCCGCCCCGGCGAAGAAGTCCTGACCCCGGCGCCGTTCCTGGGCCACGGCATCGGCCTGCGCCGCGAGCACTACGCGGAGATCCTCGCGGGCGAGGTCGCGTGCGACTGGTTCGAGGCGATCTCGGAGAACTACATGGCCGTCGGCGGACGCGCGAGGAAGGTCCTCCTCGCCGTCCGCGAGCGGTACCCGGTGACGCTCCACGGCGTCTCGCTCGGCATCGGGAACACGGACCCGCAGGACGAGGCCTACCTCGAGGCTCTCGTCGCGCTCGCGGCGGAGGTGGAACCGGCCTGGGTCTCCGACCACCTCTGCTGGACGGGCGTCGAGGGACGGACGTCACACGACCTCCTGCCTCTGCCGTACACCGAGGAGGCTCTCTCGAACGTGGTCGAGCGCGTGCGGCTCGTTCAGGATCGCCTCGGGCGTCCGCTCGTCCTCGAGAACGTCTCGAGCTACGTGACCTGGCGGACCTCGACGATCCCGGAGGAGGAGTTCCTCGCGGAGCTCGCGCGCCGGAGCGGCTGCGGGCTG
The DNA here is from genome assembly GCA_964453825.1 of uncultured Holophagales bacterium. Classification (GTDB taxonomy): domain Bacteria; phylum Acidobacteriota; class Thermoanaerobaculia; order UBA5066; family UBA5066; genus UBA5066. The sequence continues at coordinate 821 of CAYVPO010000388.1, read as the reverse complement.
CTCCTCGACGTGAACAACGTCTTCGTGAGCGCGACGAACCACGGCGGCGACCCGCGGCGCTGGCTCGAGGCGATCCCGAAGGGGAGCGTCTGGCAGATTCACCTGGCCGGCCCCTCGGAGGCGGGGCCTCTCCTCGTCGATACGCACGACCACCCGGTGCGCCCCGAGGTGTGGGCGCTCTACCGCGAGGCGGTACGCCGCTTCGGCGAGGTCTCGTCGCTCGTGGAATGGGACGACCGGATCCCCGAGATCGGCGTCGTCCTCGCGGAACGAGACAAGGCGGCGGGCATCGCGGCCGAGGCGCGGGCCGGGCAGCTCGAAGCGGACGAGAGGGGCGGCGAGTCCGAGACCGGAGCCGTGCGCGCGGCGCGCGGTGGAGTCTCGGGGCAGAGACTCTTTCGAACTCAGGCGTCTGCGCGCTCAACGGAAAACGGACCTGACCCCATTCTCCCCACAACGGAAAACGGACCTGACCCCATCTTCGGGCTGAGGGGGGGGCAGAGGGTGATGATGGGGCTGGTGCGGGCGCCGGAGGGGGTCGCGAAGGCGCTGGAGGAGCGGGGCGGGGCGCGGGAGGAAGTCGCGGCGCTCTTTGCGGGCGACGCGCGGATGTCGGCGGTCGCGAGGCTGGAGGTCTACGCGGGGATGTACTTCTTCCGCCTGCGCGACTCGCTGGCGGAGGACTTCGCGCGGACGGCCGCGGCTCTCGGAGAGGCGCGCTGGCACAACCTCGTGACGGACTACCTCCTCGCGCATCCGCCGACGAGCTGGTCGCTCCGCTGGGCGGGCGAGGCGCTCCCGGAGTTCCTGCGCGCCCACGC
>CAYVPO010000387.1:0-1579 GCA_964453825.1 uncultured Holophagales bacterium | reverse complement strand
TGAGGTCGACGTCGGTCCAGCCGGTGAAGCGGTTCTCGAGGTTCCACTGGCTTTCCCCGTGGCGAAGCAGGACGAGCGTGTACATGAAGGGCCCCCTCGTTCAGGCGTTCGGAACGGGGCGCGGGACGCGCGCCGAACCGGAAGCGGCATGTTATCTGCCTCTCGGGGGTCACGTGGAGGACCCGGCATGAAGTCGTCCTCGAATGGGGCCAGCGCATCCCGGAAACCGTACGGCGGGGGCGCGGGGAAGGTCCTCGTGGCGCTGACCGTCGTCGCAGCCGTCCTCGACGCGGGACGGGCGGCGGCCCAGCCCGCCTCGGACACCCCCCGGATCGCCGCCTCGGCCGAGGTCTCGATCCTCGGAGTCGAGGTCGTCGTCACCGACAGGAACGGAAAGCCGGTCCACGGCCTGACGGCGGCCGACTTCGAGCTCCGCCGAGGCGGCGAGCCCGTCGTGATCACGAACTTCCACGAGGAGCGGCGCGAGGAGGCAGGTGCCCTCCCGGGCGCGCCGGCCGAAACGGAATCGTCCGGATCGGCCCCGGCCGAGACTCGGTCGCTGGTCTCTCGGCAGCCCCGGAAGGTCGTCGTCTTCGTCGACCGGCTCTACCTCCCCGAGCCGACCCGCCGTCGCGAGCTCTTCGACGGGGTGAGAGAGTTCCTCGCGAAGGCCCTGACGGGGCCGGGAGACGAGGCGGTGATCGTCTCGTGGGGCGATTCGGTGCGGGTCGTCCGCTCCTTCACCGACGACCTGGCCGCGCTCGACGAGATCCTCGACGTCCTGGCCCGTCGCGTCGCCCGGCTCGACTCACAGGCGAACGAGGTCGCCGAGCTCGCTTCCCGCGACTTCTGGTTCGGGTCGCTCGCCGCGGACCCCCGCGTCGGCGGGACGGTCGGCTCGACGGAGATCTCGCGCGAGATCGGCGCGCTCCAGGCCTACGGTTCGATGAAGGCGAAGGTGACCGCCCTTCGCGGCCTCGTCGCCCTGATGGCGGGGATGGAGGGGCGGAAGTCGCTCGTCCTCGTGGCCCACCATTTCGGCCGGTACCCGGGGCGCGAGTTCTACGTCGGCCCGCGCAGCGCGCCCGTCGGGGCCGCCAACCTGCGGGACGGGCAGCCCCTCCTCGAGGAGCTCGCCGCCGCCGCGAACGCAAGCGGTGTCACTTTCTACGGCATCTATCCCTACGAGAGAGTGGCGTTCGCCTCGGCCGCGGACTCCGCGGCCCTGAACCCGACGACCTCGTCCGCCGCCTACGGGTCCGGGTTCGACGCGATCTGGACGAACGAGATGGCTGGCCTCAACTTCGTGACGAAGCGGACCGGCGGTTCGACGGCGGGCCACCCGGGCGAGCTGCCGCGCTTTCTCGACCAGGTCGCGAGCGACCTCGGCTCCTACTACTCGCTCGGCTTCCCGGCCTCGGGGGTGACGAAGCCGGAAGCGGTAAGGGTCCGCGTGAAACGCGAGGGGCTGACGACGCGGACCCGGACGACGGTGGCCGAGAGGACGGCCGAGGAGCGGCTCACCGACCGGGCCCTCGCGAACCTCTTCGCCCCCGACGCGAACTCGCGCATCGGCATC
>CAYVPO010000386.1:0-1603 GCA_964453825.1 uncultured Holophagales bacterium | reverse complement strand
GCCCCGAAGTCCATTCCGATCGCCGGTCGCTCGTTCGCGTTCGCGTGCGGGCTAGCGGGTGAGGAGCTTCACGCTTTACAGGAGGAGGTTCGAGCACGGGGCGGACGGATCGATGCTGACCTGAGTCCCGAAACAGACGTTCTCGTCGTCGGCTCCCTCCCGGGAATCGGCAGGCTCGCCGAGAAGGGCCGGGAAGTGATCCTCCGCGGCGAGCTCTATCGGGACCGGCTCGGGCTCCTCGAGTTCGTGACGGAGGAGGCGTTGAGGGCCGCCCTCGTGGCGGGGTCCGGCGGTGATGCGTGAGCAGGCACGCCGTCAGTCTCGGACCGCTCCGGCCCGACACGGCCGCGATTCGCGCGCCTCAAGCGCATGCGTCGCCGAGGACATTCGGGCCTGTTCTCGCCTGCGCGCAGCCGCCGACACGATCTCCGAACGCATTGACTTCCGAAAACGAGGCATTCGCAATGTTTGGTCGAATTTCAAATTGCTCGGATATTTACGCTGTTTCACGGAGGCCACCAGAGTGAAACGACTCTCCCCGTTCATGTTCATCGTCGTCATCGCAGCCTTGTTTCCTTCTGCCCCCAGCGTCGCCCAGGGCGGAGTCGCCTTTCCGCAGCCGCTGGAGACCCTGCCCGGCTTCAAGGCTCAGGGGGTTTACGAGACGAAGGGGATCGAGAACCTCTCCCTCTTCAACGGCGACCCGCAGCTCGCCGTTCCGTTGGGGCCGGAATACCCGCTCAGCTACGGCCTCACCTTTCGCCTGACAGCCCACTACTCCTCGCGGTTCTGGCACATGTTCCAGACACAGTGTGGCGAGGACGAATACGGGGAACCCATGTTCAAGAACCGGGCGCACGTTAGGGGGCTACCGACGTTGGGCGTCGGCTGGACCCTCGAGCTCGGTACGATCGACCCGGCACCGAACCCGAACAGCCTAGCGCGGTACTTCGCTCCGGACGGCGGAGTCCACGAGTTCCGGGAACCGGGCCCGAGTACGCTGGGGGCACCTGAGGACGAGAGCCCGTTCAGAGTTCAGAGGGTGCCAGAGGGAGGCTACGTCGTTCGGTTCGCCGACGGCAGCTCGCACTGGCTGACTCAGTCCTACGATCGGCCGGATCCGAATGCCGGTTGGGGCAATGGTTTCGACTTCACAGACGTGGATTCCTGGGCCGAACGGCGCACGGCGCGATGGAGCCTGAAGGAGATTCGAGACCGGAACAACGTCATCGTCGCTGAGGTGACCTGGGACACGGAAAAGACCTGGCGGTTCCTCTCCATCTCTCTTCCAGACATTGACCGAAAGATCGAGTTCACATGGAAGCAGATCCAGCTTAACTCGATCGACTGGGACGTCATCGACTTCATCCGCTTCCCGGTCATGTCGAGCCCGACGCCGTACTTGACCGCGACGATGGCCTACCACGGCACCGGACGGTTCCAGAGGACCTGGTTTCACGAGCCATACTGGGAATCGGGGTGTGAGGCAGTTGCGCCCTACCCGACCTACCTGCCTTTTCTCACATCCATCTCCCAGGGGCCCGAGACCTACGGCTTCTCATACTCGTTGGGGGACGCGGGTACAGGCGTCCTGACGAGCTTC
>CAYVPO010000385.1:0-1604 GCA_964453825.1 uncultured Holophagales bacterium | reverse complement strand
AGGCGGTCGGCGTCATCGCCGCGCAGTCGATCGGCGAGCCGGGCACCCAGCTCACGATGCGGACGTTCCACTACGGCGGCACGGCGCGCGTCTCGGAGACCGCCCGCCACGTCGCGAAGAACCCCGGCGTCGCGCGATTCCTCAACGCGCTCACGGTCCGCAAGAACGACGGTACCGAGGTCGTCGTCAACCGCAACAGCAAGCTCGTCATCCAGGACGCCAAGGGGCGGGAGAAGGAACGCTACTCCCTCGCCTACGGCTCCGTCCTCAAGGTGACCTCGGGCGAGGAGGTCAAGCCGGGCCAGCTCCTCGTCACCTGGGACCCCTTCGCCTCGCCGATCCTCTCGGAGATCGAGGGCAAGGTCGTCTTCAAGGACATCATCGAGGGGGAGAACCTCCGGGAGGAGACCGACAAGGTCACGGGCCTCTCGCAGAAGATCGTCGTCGAGACGACCGGCACGACCGAGAAGCGCTCTCCGCAGCTCGTCGTCCTCGGCGCGGACGGGACGGAGCGGCGCTACGCCCTCCCGATCCCGGCCCACCTCATGGTCGCCGACGGCGACACGGTCCGCCCCGGCGACGCCCTCGCCAAGAAGCCCGTCGAGAAGAAGAGGACCCGCGACATCGTCGGCGGTCTCCCGCGCGTCGTCGAGCTCTTCGAGGCCCGGCGCCCGAAGGAGCCCGCCGTCATCACCGAGGTGTCGGGCGTCGTCCGTCACGCCGGGACGGTCAAGGGGCAGCAGAAGCTCGTCGTCGAGTCCGAGGACGGGCAGAAGCGCGACATCCTCGTCCCCCGCGGTGCGCACGTGATGATCCAGGAAGGCGAGCGCGTCGAGGCGGGCGACCCGCTGACCGAGGGCGACCCCTCGCCGCACGACATCCTCGCGGTCAAGGGCGAGAAGGAGCTCCAGCGGTACATGACCGACAAGATCCAGGAGGTCTACCGCTCCCAGGGCGTCGGCATCAACGACAAGCACATCGAGGTCATCGTCCGCCAGATGATGCGGAGCGTCCGCGTCGAGGAGGTCGGCGACACCGAGTTCCTGATCGACGAGCAGGTCGACAAGTTCCGGTTCCGCGAGGAGAACGACCGGATCGTCGCGGCCGGCGGCAAGCCGGCTCAGGGCCGGCCCCTCCTCCTCGGCATCACGAAGGCGTCGCTCTCGACGGACTCCTTCGTCTCGGCCGCCTCGTTCCAGGAGACCACCCGGGTCCTCACGGAGGCCTCGATCGCGGGGCGCGTCGACCTCCTGCGGGGCCTGAAGGAGAACGTGATCGTCGGCCGGCTCATCCCGGCCGGGACGGGGATGGACTTCTACCGGAACGTCGAGCTCGAGAGGGAGGAGATCCCGATCCAGCCCGACGAGATCGAGGAGCCGTTCTACGACGACGAGCCGCCGGTGGTGGCGGCGGACCTCGACGAAGAGATCTGAAATACCCTGGGGGGACCCGGACCGCCGGGTTCCCCCAAACCCCCTCCGCGCGGGAAGGCAGCTCGCTGCGCTCGCGCTGAGTAACGGGGGACCCGGACCGCCGGGTCCCCCGCCGACCTTGAGCCGGGGGAGGCGCGAATCGCCTCCCCCGAACCCCCTCAGCCCTCCGCT
>CAYVPO010000384.1:0-1620 GCA_964453825.1 uncultured Holophagales bacterium | reverse complement strand
GGCGCCGAGATCGGCGGCGCGTTCGGCGGCGAGAAGGAGACCGGCGGCGGCCGCGAGAGCGGCTCCGACGCCTGGAAGGTCTACATGCGCCGTCAGACGAACGCCCTGAACTTCTCCGGCCGCCTCGAGCTCGCCCAGGGGATCACGCTCGAGATCTGACCCCGAACCGCGCCGGCAACGCCGGCAAGGAGGCCCCATGTCGCTCGGCATCTACAGAGTCCCGGTCCCGAAGAACGAGACGGTGAAGGACTACGCGCCCGGCAGCCCCGAGCGCGCGAGCCTCCAGCAGAAGCTGGCCGAGATGGCCTCGGAGCGGATCGAGGTCCCCCTCCTCATCGGGGGGAAGGAGATCCGGACGGGGAAGATCGCGCGGGCCGTGATGCCGCACGACCACGGGCACGTCCTGGCCGACGTCCACCTGGCCGGCCCTGAGGAGGTCGCGCTCGCCGTCAAGGCCGCGGACCGCGCGAAGGACTTCTGGTCGCGGATGCCGTGGGAGGAGCGGGTCGCGATCTTCCTCAAGGCGGCCGAGCTCCTCGCAGGACCCTACCGCGACGTCCTGAACGCCGCGACGATGCTCGGCCAGAGCAAGACCTGCCACCAGGCCGAGATCGACAGCGCCGCGGAGACGATCGACTTCTTCCGCTTCAACGCGCACTACTACGCCGAGATCCTGACCGAGCAGCCCGAGAGCGGCCCCGGCATGTGGAACCGGATGGAGCACCGGCCGCTCGAGGGGTTCGTCTTCGCCGTCTCGCCGTTCAACTTCACGGCCATCGCGAGCAACCTCGCGGCAGCGCCCGCCCTCTGCGGCAACACCGTCCTCTGGAAGCCGGCCTCCACGGCGCTCTTCAGCGCGCACCACCTGATGCGCCTCTACCGCGACGCGGGGATGCCGGACGGCGTCATCAACATGATCCCCGGCAGCGGCCGCGCGATCGGCGACGTCGTCCTCAACCACCCCGACCTCGCCGGCATCCACTTCACCGGGTCCACGGGCGTCTTCAACGGGATGTGGCGGACGGTGGGCCAGAACCTCGAGAAGTACCGCTCCTATCCGCGCCTCGTCGGCGAGACGGGCGGCAAGGACTTCATCTTCGCCCACCCGAGCGCCGACCCGAAGGCGCTCGCGACGGCGATCCTCCGCGGCGCGTTCGAGTACCAGGGGCAGAAGTGCAGCGCGGCCTCGCGCGCCTACGTCCCGTCGAACCTCTGGGCCAAGATCAAGGACGAGCTCGTCTCCGAGGTCGAGGGGCTGAAGGTGGGCGACCCGCGCGACTTCTCGAACTTCATGGGCGCGGTCATCGACGAGGCGGGGTTCAAGGATCACGCCGGGGCGATTGATGCGGCGAAGGCCTCGGCCGACGCGAGGATCGTCGCGGGCGGCACGTACGACGGCTCGAAGGGCTGGTTCGTCCGCCCGACGATCATCCAGGCGCTCGACCCCTCGTACCACACGATGAGCCACGAGCTCTTCGGGCCGATCCTGACGATCCACGTCTACGACGAGGCGAAGTGGGAGGAGATGCTCGACGTCGTCGACGAGACGAGCCCCTACGCGCTCACGGGCGCCGTCTTCAGCCAGGACCGCTACGCCCTCCACGTCATGGTCCACCACCT
>CAYVPO010000383.1:0-1628 GCA_964453825.1 uncultured Holophagales bacterium | reverse complement strand
GGCGCCGGGATCGGAGGCGGGCCGTCCTGGGCGGCCGCGGGAATGGCGAGGAGGAAGCAAAGCGCAGGTCCGTACCCGAGTCGCATGATTCCGGAATCGTAACGGGATCGGACACCTGCCGCATCGGCCCGCCGGCCTTCGGGCGCGTCAGCGGCCGGCGCCGAGAGCGCGAGCGAGAAGGACCTGCCCGAACGCGAACGCGACCGCCGTCTCGACGCGGAGGACGCGCGGGCCGAGCGTGAACCGCGCGAAGCCGTGCGACTCGAGGAGGTCGGTCTCGAACGGGACCCATCCGCCCTCGGGGCCGATCGCGACGACGGAGCGCGGGCCGACGGGGGGCGCGTCCAGGGCGCCGAGCCCCGGCGCGCCGGACGGGTGCGCGAGGAGCCGGCCGAGCCGCTCGCCGGGCCAGAGCGCGTCGAGCTCGTCTTCCACGAACGGCCTGAAGCGCGGCCGGACGAGGACCTCGGGGAGGACCGTGTCGCGGGCCTGCTCGAGGCCGAGGACGAGGTTGCGCTCGACTTCCTCCGGCTCGAGGAACGGGGTGTCGAAGTAGCTCTTCTCGACGCGCGCGGCGTTCACGAGGACGATCCGCTTCGCGCCGAGCGAAGCGGCCGCCTGCAGGACGCGCCGGAGCACCTTGGGCCGAGGCATCGCGAGGAGGAGGTCGAGCCCGGCGGCGACCGGTGGCTCTTCGCCGAGGTGGACCGCCAGCTGCACCTCCTCGGGGCCGACGGAGAGGACCGTCCCCTTCCCGATCCCGCCGTTTCGCAGGCCGAGGACGAGCTCGTCGCCGACGCGGGCGCGGTGGACCTCGTGGACGTGGCGGGCCCGGCGGCCGGCGAGGCGCACCGTGCCGTCGGCGGCGAAGTCTTCGGGGAGGAGGAGGATCAGGTTCACGGGAGGCGCCCGGCGCGGAACCGGTGCTACATCCCCAGCATCACCCGGGCCATCTTCGACATCATCCCGGGGTTCCAGGGCGGGTCCCAGACGAGGTCGACCTTCGCCTCGGAGACGCCGTCGACGGAGCGGACGACCCGCTCCACCTCGCCGGGGAGCGTTCCCGCCACCGGGCAGGCGGGCGCGGTGAGCGTCATCGTGACGTTCACGGCGCCCGCGTCGCCGACGACGACGGAGTAGACGAGGCCGAGGTCGTAGATGTTGACCGGGATCTCGGGGTCGTAGACCTTCTTCAGCGCGCCGATGACGCTCTGCTCGAGGTCGGGGGGCTGTGTGGCGGGGATCGGGTCGGGCGTCACGGCGGACATCGCGTCACTCCGTGGAGGCGGACGAGCCGCCGGCGAGGGCCGAGTGGAGCGTGTGCCAGGCGAGCGTCGCGCACTTGACGCGGACGGGGAACTCGCGGACGCCCGAGAAGACGGCGAGCTTCCCGAAGCTCTTCGCCTCGGCCGGAACGTCGGAGGGGCCCGTGAGGAGGTCGTGGAAGCGGCCGAAGAGCTGCTCGGCTTCCGCGAGCGTCTTTCCCTTGACGGCCTCGGTCATCAGCGAGGCCGAGGCCTTCGAGATCGCGCATCCCTTTCCCTGGAATCCGATCTCGCGGATCGTGCCGTCTTCCACCCTCACGTAGAGCGTCAGCTGGTCGCCGCAGAGCGGGTTGTGGCCGATGC
>CAYVPO010000382.1:0-1636 GCA_964453825.1 uncultured Holophagales bacterium | reverse complement strand
CGCCCGCCGCTCGCAGGGGGTCTTCCCCGAGACGGACGGCCCGCTCGTCCTGAAGCAGGCGCGCCACCCGCTCCTCGACCGGCGCCTCGCGCCGCTTCGCGAGGAGGTCTTCGGCGAGCGGGCGGAAGAGCGCGGTTCCGACGCCGTGCCGCTCGACCTCGTCCTCGACGAGGGGCAGCGCCTCGTCCTCCTCTCGGGGCCGAACGCCGGCGGCAAGACCGTGGCGATGAAGACCGTCGGCCTCTTCGCGCTGCTGGCGCAGTCGGGCTTTGCCGTTCCGGCCGACCCCGGCACCTCCCTCCCCGTCTTCGACCGCCTCCTCGTCGTCGCGGGCGACGCGCAGGACCTCCTCGGCGACCTCTCCTCCTTCGCCGGCGCGATGACGCGCACGGCCGCGGCGCTCGCCGCCGCCACGCCCCGGAGCCTCGTCCTCCTCGACGAGCTCGGGAGCGGCACCGACCCCGACGAAGGGGGCGCCATCGCGATGTCGGTCCTCGAGGAGGACCTCCGCCGCGGCGGGCTGACGGTCGCGACGACTCACCTGGCCGCGGTGAAAGAGTGGGCGCACGACCGCCCCGACGTCCTCTCCGCGGCGATGGAGTTCGACGAGAGCGTCGGGCGGCCCACGTTCCGCGTCCGTCCCGGCGCCACGGGGCGCTCGCGCGCCCTCGCCGTCGCGGAGCGCTCCGGCATCCCGCGTCGAGTTCTCGAGGCGGCCCGCGAGCGGCTCGGCTCGGGGTGGGCCGCGGCCGACGCCGCGCTCGAGCGGCTCGAGTCGGAGACGCGGGCGGCACGGGCGGAAGCGGAAAAGCTCCGCGCCGAGTCGGCGACCCTCGCGGCGAGGCGCGACGCGCTCGAGCGAGAGGCGGCGGCGCTCGCGACCGAGAAGCAGCGCCTCCGCGAGCGGGCGAAGACCGAGATCGACCGGGCGATCGAGGCGCTCCGGGAGCGGACGCGCCGGGAGCTCGACCGGATCCGCGAGGAGGCGCGCGCCGGGCGGGCCGTCTCGCGCGGCGCCCTGATGACCGTCGTCGGCGAAGCGCGTAAGGACGCCGAAGCGCTCTTCGAGATGGCGGCGCCCCCCGAGCCGTCCGGCCCCGTCGTCGTCGGCGACCGGGTGAAGGTCGTGCCGTTCGGGACGACGGGAAAGCTCCTCGCGCTCGACGAGGCGAAGGGCCTGGCCGAGGTCGAGGTCGGCGGGAAGCGGATGAAGGTCGGCGCGGCCGACGTTCGGCCGGCCACCGGCGCCGCGGCGTCGGCGCCCGCCTCGAAGTGGGCGCCGATCCCGCGCGCCTCCGCGGGGGACGCGAAGCTCGCGCCGGCCCCGAAGGTCGCCGCTCCCCGCGGGGAGATCGTCCTCGTCGGCCTCCGCGTCGACGCGGCGCTGCCGGAGGTGGAGCGGGCGATCAACGACGCCCTCCTCGCCGGCAAGGGGAGCCTCCGGATCGTTCACGGCTTCGGCTCCGGCCGCCTGGCCGCGGCCGTCCGCGAGTTCCTCGCGGACCATCCCGGCGTCTCCTCGTTCCGTCCGGGCGACGACACGGAAGGCGGCGACGCGGCGACCATTGCGGAAATGAAGGACTGATGAGCTTGGATAGGGAGCGGGGGTCCGGGGGGCGCGCGCAGCTCAGCCCCC
>CAYVPO010000381.1:0-1653 GCA_964453825.1 uncultured Holophagales bacterium | reverse complement strand
ACGTTCGCGGCGACGGAGATGGCCGTCGAGGGGATGCCGCACCGGCCGGCGACCGGGAGGATCAGCGTCTGCGAGGCGCCGAGAGGGACTCCGCTCGCGACGCCGGCGGGATCGCGCGTGTCGGCGACGCGGCAAGGGGTGACCGGGTGGAAGCCGAGCGGAATCGGGAGGGACCAGAGCTCGTGACCGGTCGTGCCGTCAGAGGCGGTGAAGAAGACCTTGCCTCCGGAGCGCGCGAGAGTGACGCGATTCATGCTGAGGCTCCAGGGAACGGCTCCGGCTCCGGGCCCGGGGACGAGGTCGGCGACGAGTCTCGTCCCCGCCTCCGTTCCGTCGCTCCGCCAGAGCTCGCGCCCCGAGACGTGATCCGAGGCCGTGAAGAAGACCTCGTGCCCCGCTGCGGCGAAGCTCTCGAGGAGCATCGAACCGGCCGGCCCGGGCGCGACGTCGCGGACGAGGACCGTACCCGCCGGCGTCCCGTCGGACTTCCAGAGCTCATGGCCGTGGATGCCGTCGTACGCGAAGAAGTAGAGGGTCGACCCCAAGATCGTCCACCGAATCCCGAGAGACCTCGCCGGGCCGGGGTTGATGTCCTTCAGGAGCATGGTCCCCGCAGCAGTCCCATCGGTGACCCAGGGTTCCTTTCCGTGCGAGCCGTCGTCAGCCCAGAAGAGCACCCGATCACCCAGGCGACCTGCGAGAGACGGGGACGAGTCTCCGGACGGGTTGATGTCCGCGAGGAGGCTCGTGCCGGCCGCGGTGCCGTCGGTTCTCCAGAGCTCGGTACCGTGCGGCGCTTCGGAAGCCCCGAAGACGACGACATCGCCGAGCACGACGCTCCCGCCGCTCCAGGCCGGCATCGGCCCGACGACCGTCGTGCCCGCGGTCGTCCCGTCGGTCTTCCAGAGCGTCGTCGTCGTGTCGCTCGACGCGGAAAAGAGGAACGAGCCTCCGAGAGTGCCGAGCGGGTAGAGTGTGCTCGAGTCGGGTCCGGGAGTCAGGTCCCTGATGAGGAACGTCCCGTCCGGCGTCCCGTCGCTCCGCCAGAGCTCGTTGCCATTCGTCCCGTCATTCGGGGCGAAGAGCAGCTGCTCGTCCAGGAGTCCGAGCATTCGAAACTGCCCCACCGACGAATCTGGCTGGATGCTCTTGACGAGAGCCGTTCCGCCCTCCGTTCCATCGGTCCGGTAGAGCTGACAGCCGGCTGAAGAGGGGCATGCCTGGAGGTAGACGATCGACGACGCCGCCTGGAACTGAAGGGGAAGGGAACCGTCCGGCCCGGGAGCGAGGTCCTTCACCATGACGGTTCCTTCGGGACTCCCGTCGCTCCTCCAGAGCTCGGCTCCGTGCTCGGCGTCCGTGGCCGAGAACAGCAGGGTCCCGTTCACGTCGGTGAGCCAGACCGGAACGCCGTCGTTCGGCCGGAAGACGGGCGGCTGGACCGGGGCGGTTCCCGCAGCCGTCCCGTCGGACCTCCAGAGTCCGAAGGGCAAGTTGCCCAGGAGGTGGAGCGACGCGCCCTGAATCGATACGGAGCCCCGGGGCGACGGACTCGCGTTGCCGGGCTCGACGACGGTCACGAGGGTCGTTCCGGCCGGCGAGCCGTCGCTCTTCCAGAGCTCGAGGCCGTCGACGCCACGGTCCACCCAGAGG
>CAYVPO010000380.1:0-1665 GCA_964453825.1 uncultured Holophagales bacterium | reverse complement strand
CCGAAGATCCACGTCGCGATCGTCGGCCTCGAGAAGCTGGTCCCGGCCTTCGCGGACGTCGTCCCGATCCTCACGGCCCTGCCACGCAGCGCGACCGGGCAGCTCATGACGAGCTACGTCTCGATGATCACCGGCGCCGCGCCGAACACCGACGGGACGCCGAAGGAGCTGCACATCGTCCTGATGGACCACCGCCGGAGCGAGATGGCAGCCGACCCGGTCTTCAAGGAAGCGCTGCAGTGCATCCGCTGCGCCTCCTGCCTGAACGTCTGCCCCGTCTACCGGCACGTCGGCGGGCACGTCTTCGGCGACGTCTACACGGGCGGCATCGGCACGATCCTGACGGCCTGGACAGGGGCGATGGAGCGCTCGAAGGAGATCCAGGGGCTCTGCATCCAGTGCGGCAACTGCGTCGGCGTCTGCCCCGGGAAGATCGACATCCCCGAGCTCATCGTCGAGGTTCGACGGCGCCAGGTGCAGGAGAAGGGGCAGCCCTTCGTCCAGAAGGCGATCTTCAGGGTCGTCAACAACCGGCGCCTCTTCCACTCGGTCCTCCGCTCGGCATCCCTGGCGCAGAAGCCGTTCGAGAAGGACGGATTCGTCAGGCACCTGCCGCTCTTCCTCTCCGGCCTCGCCGACTTCCGGAGCCTCCCCGCCATCGCCGAGAAGCCGTTCCGCGACGCGTTCAAAGCGATCCCCCAGAAGAAGGGAACCCGGAAGGCCGCGTTCTACGCCGGCTGCCTGATCGACTTCGCCTATCCCGGGATGGGCGAGGACGTCGTGAAGGTGCTCAACGCGGGCGGCGTCGAGGTGACGTTCCCCGAGGCGCAGACCTGCTGCGGCGCCCCCGCCCGCTACAGCGGCGCGTACGAGGTCGCCGCGCAGAATGCAATCGACAACCTCGAGGCGCTCCTCGCCGAGGACGTCGACTGGGTGGTCTCGGCCTGCCCCACCTGCACGACGGCGCTCCGCCAGGAGTTCCTCCGGTCGCTCCGGAGCACGAAGAGAGCCGAGTGGATCGTGAAGGCCGAGGCGCTCGCGGCGAAGGTGATCGACTTCTCCTCGCTCGTCACGAAGCTCGTCGAGGACGGATCACTGAAGATCGACGCCAGAAGGCTTCCTCCCGTCACGTACCACGACTCCTGCCACCTGAAGCGGACCCTCCACGTCTTCGAAGAGCCGCGGGCGCTGCTCCGGAGGGCGGGGCACGAGGTCGTCGAAATGAAGGAGTCGGACACCTGCTGCGGCATGGGCGGCTCCTACTCCCTCAAGTTTCCCGAGATCAGCAAGCCCATTCTCCAGAAGAAGCTCGCGAACATCCGCGAAACGAAGGCCGGGGCCGCCGTCATGGACTGCCCCGGCTGCGTCATGCAGATCCGCGGCGGCTTCGACAAGACGAAGGACCCGGTCGAGGTCCAGCACATCGCCCGGCTCCTCGCGAAGGCGCTGGCCGACCTCGAGGGGGACGGCCCCGGGGCCTGACCGGGGCCCGCTTCAGCCCGCCGGCGCCGTCCCGCGCGGGGTCGGGCGCTGCGCGGGGGTCGGCGCCGGATGCGCGGGGGCGGAGGGCTCTTTCGCGGGCGCGGTCGCCGCCGGCGTCGGGCCCGCCGCGGGCGCAGGCGCGGGGGGAGACGCGGGGAGGCGGAGTACCGCCCCGTCGGCACC
>CAYVPO010000379.1:0-1667 GCA_964453825.1 uncultured Holophagales bacterium | reverse complement strand
AAGGAGCTCGCCTACCTCGACTCCGTCTCCGCGCCGACGAAGCGCGGGAGCCGCTTCTTCCTGACCCGCCGCCACGCGACGAAGGAGAAGTCGGTGGTGTACTGGAAGGAAGGGAAGGTGGGCGAGGAGAAGGTCCTCTTCGACCCGAACGGCTGGTCGAAGGACGGGAGCGTCGGCCTCGGCGACTGGCAGCCGAGTCACGACGGGAAGAAAGTCGTCTACCAGCTGAAGGAGAACAACTCCGACGAGGCGACGCTCCGCGTGATCGACGTGGCGACCGGGAAAGTCTCGGAAGTCGACGTCATTCCCGGCGGGAAGTACGCGACCGCGTCGTGGACGCCGGACGGCTCGGGCTTCTACTACACTTGGCTGCCGACCGACCCGATGATCCCCGTCGACGAGCGGCCCGGGCACCAGGAAGTTCGCTTCCACCGCCTCGGCGAGGACTCCGCGAAGGACCGCGTCGTCCGCGGGAAGCTCGGCGACCCGACCGCGTTCCTCGACGCGGAGCTCTCGCGCAACGGGCGCTGGCTCGTCCTCTCGATCCAGTACGGCTGGACCTCGAACGACGTCCTCTACCGCGACCTCGCCGACCCGAAGCAGGCCGACCGGTGGACGCCCCTCGTCGTCGGCACGGAGGCGCAGTGGGGCGTCGAGGTCTTCGGCGACCGCTTCTTCGTGACGACGAACGACGGGGCGCCGCGGAGCCGCGTCTTCGAGGTCGACCCGCTCCGCCCGGCGCGGAAGGAGTGGAAGGAGGTCGTCCCCGAGCGGGAGGACGCCACGCTCGTCTCGGCCTCGGTCCTCGGCGGTCGCCTCGCCCTGAACTACCTCAAGGACGCCTCGTCGCTCCTCGAGGTCCGCGAGCTCGACGGGACGCTCGTCCGCGAGGTGAATCTCCCCGGCCTCGGGACCGTCGACGGTCCCTTCGGGCTCCCGGAAGAAGACGAGGCGTACTACTCGTTCGAGTCGTACACGACGCCGCGCGAGATCCACGCGACGTCGATGAAGACGGGCGCTCAGGAGCTCTGGTTCCGGCTGAAGGTTCCCGTCGACCCTTCGGGCTTCGAGGTCGAGCAGGTCTTCTTCCCGTCGAAGGACGGCACGCGCCTCTCGATGTTCCTCGTCCACCGGAAGGGGATGAAGCGGGACGGGACGGCGCGGACGATCCTCTACGGCTACGGCGGCTTCCAGGTGAGCGAGACGCCGCACTTCTCCGCGATGCTCTACCCGTGGCTCGAGGAGGGGGGCGTCTGGGCCGCCGTGAACCTCCGCGGCGGAGGCGAGTACGGCGAGGAGTGGCACCGGGACGGGATGCTCCTCCAGAAGCAGAACACGTTCGACGACTTCCTCGCGGCGGCGCGCTGGCTCTCGGCCGAGAAGGTGACGAGCCCCGAGCGCCTCGCGATCTACGGCGGCTCGAACGGCGGCCTCCTCGTCGGCGCCGCGATGACGCAGGAGCCGAAGGCCTTCTCGGCGGTCCTCTGTGCCGTGCCGCTCCTCGACATGGTCCGCTACCACCTCTTCGGATCGGGCCGCACCTGGGTCAGCGAGTACGGCTCGGCCGACGACCCGAAGCAGCTCGCGGCGCTCCACGCCTACTCGCCCTACCACGCCGTGAAGAAGGGGACCGCCTACCCGGCGACGCTCCTCCTCTCGGCCGACAG
>CAYVPO010000378.1:0-1670 GCA_964453825.1 uncultured Holophagales bacterium | reverse complement strand
TCCACGTCGCGCCGCCGTCCGTCGAGCGGAGGACGCGGTTCGGGATGCTCGCGTAACAGAGGCCGGACGTCGCCGTCGAGACGGCGATCGCATAGACGATGTTCCCCATCCACTTCGCGTCGGTCGTCGTCTCTTCCCAGCTCTTCCCGCCGTCGGTCGAGCGGAGGACCCCGTCGCCGTTCGTCCCCACCAGGACGAGGCCGTCTCCCGTCGCGACGGAGTGGGCGGCTTTCCTCGGCAGGGCGACCGTCCAGGACGCTCCGCCGTCCGTGGAGAGGTAGACGCCGTCCTCGGAGGCCGCGAAGACGACCTTCCCGTCCCGCGAGACGGCGACGCCGCGGACGCGCGCGTTCGGGTTGATCCCCACGTTCGCCGGCTTCCACGTCGCGCCGGAATCGGTCGACCTGAAGACGCCCGTCGGGAAGCCGTCGTTGTCGGCGCTCGCGTAGACGGTCGCCGGCGCGGTCGGGTCGAACGCGAAGCCGGTCATCGCGGGCTGCTGCGCCTTCTGGTCGAGGACCTTCTTCCACGTCGCGCCGGCGTCGGTCGAGCGCCAGATCGCCGTGAAGCCCGCGGCCAGGACGGTGCTCGACGTCGCGGGGCTCACTGCGACGGCGTTCACCGTCTCCTGGACCGGCACTCCGGAGAGGCGCGCCCAGCTCGCTCCGCCGTCCTTCGACTTCCAGACGCCGCCGCCGAACGCTCCTGAGTAGAGGACGTTCGCGTCCTTCGGGTCGACGGCGAGGCCGTAGGCCGCGCCGCCCGGAGGGCCGACGGGGGTCCAGGCGGAGGCGCTCGCGGTGGCCGTCGTGAGCAGGGCGAGCGCGACGAGGATCGCGCTGGGAAGGACGTGCGCGGCTCTCGGGGCGACGAATCGGTTCATGCGGCCTCCTTGCGGCAGTGCCGCGGGGGAGGTCTCTCCCCGCGGGCGTACGGCATCCGGGCGAATGGCAGGGAGAGTACGTCCGGGGAGCGCGAGGGGGAAGAGGCCCGCGCGCGGGGCGTCGCGAGCGGCTCAGCCGTCGAGCGTGAACCGGGGGCCCCGGGCGAGGGGGATCGCCCGGACCTGCTCCGCGGTCCATCGGAACTGCCTCAGGAAGCGGGCGTACTCCGGCAGCGACATCGGCGCGGGGCGATGCCTCTCGAGCGATTCGGCGACGGCGGGAGACGCCGACGGAAGCGCGTCGAGATCGAGGGGCTCAGGACGCGCTCTTGATCCGCTCATGAAGCTCACCGAGGCCGGCCCGCTCGAACGTCGCGCGGACGGAATCCTCGTCCAGATCGGGAAGGGAGAGGAGCAGCCGAAGGTCCTCGGCGTCGCGGAAGACCCGGCTCGGCTGCTCCTTCATCGCCTTGACCTTCATGGCGACGAGGTGCTCCGGGGCGGGGACGAGGAGGGGGATCGCGTCCGGGCCGGTCCTCTCGACGGCGGCCGCGAACAGCCGGCGGCTCGTCTCGCCGTCGACCCAGATCAGGTCGAGCCGGCCGATCTCGCGGTCGGAGTGCAGGAGGTTCGTGAAACCGTCGGAGTCCAGGAGGACCTCGAATCCCGCTGCGTCGAGGCGTGCGAGGAGGGCGGAGCGAAAGGAGTCGTCGACGAGGAGGTCCGTGTCGGCCGTCGTGCGTGTGGAGCCCCAGGCCACGAGGGCCAGGCCCCCCGCGAGCATCCA
>CAYVPO010000377.1:0-1679 GCA_964453825.1 uncultured Holophagales bacterium | reverse complement strand
GGAGGGGGTCAGGTCTACCATCTACACTCTACGGATTCCCGTAGAGTGTAGATGGTAGACCTGACCCCTGGTTTCGGTGACCCCTGGTTTCGAAGAAGCCCAGAAGCTCCGCGTTGACCTTCTCGGGGGCGTCGGCGGGGAGCCAGTGGCTGGCGTCGGGGATTCGTACGAGGCGGAGGTCGGGGACGAGCGCGTCGAGGCCGTCGAGGAGCTCGGGTCCGAGATAGCGGTCCTTCTCGCCCCAGAGGACGAGGGTCGGGACGTTCTCGAGGGAGCGGCGCAGGCCGGGAATGCGCGCCCCGCCGCGGACGGCCGCGCGGTAGAAGTTGATCGCGGCCGTCGGCGCGCCGGGCCGGAGGAACGCCTCGCGGTAGGCCTCGATTTCCTCGGGCGAGAAGGCTCCGGGCGTGACCGGGTCGCGGCGGAGCATCCGCGCGAGGAAACCGGCGCGGTGGCTCGTGAGCGACCGCTCGGGGAAGTACGGCAGCTGGAAGAAGAAGACGTACGACGAGCGCCTCGCCTGCGCGAACGTCGCGAGCTTCCTCCGGAAAAGGACGGGGTGCGGGGCGTTCAGGATCGCGAGCCTCTCGACGAGGCCCGGGTGGAGGGCCGGGACGCACCAGGCGATCGCCCCGCCCCAGTCGTGGCCGACGAGGAACGTCTTCTCGTACCCGAGGTGCCGGACGAGGTTCGCGACGTCGCCTGCGAGGCGCTCCATCCGGTAGCTCGAAACGCCCTTCGGCTTCTCCGAGAGGTTGTAGCCGCGCAGGTCGGGCGCGACGGCGCGGAAGCCGGCCGCCGCGAGCGCCGGGAGCTGGTTCCGCCACGCGAGCCAGAGCTCGGGAAATCCGTGAAGGAGGAGGACGAGCGGACCCTCTCCCGCTTCGACCCAGTGGAGCCGCAGCTCGCCGACCTGCTCCTCGCGGTGGGACCACGGTTCCCTCGTCGGGCTCATCGCGCGATGCTAACCTCCGCCGCCGAACCCACGGACAAGGAGGTCCCATGAAGAAGACCGCTCTCGCGCTGCTCCTCTGCGCCGCCGCGGCGCCCCTGCTCGCGCAGGAGACGAAGCCCGCCGCCGCGCCCGCCGCGGCTCCTGCCGCCCCGGCCGCCGACCCGGCGCTGACCGGCCTGAAGGTCGCGTGGAACCGCGTGAAGGACATCGCCGTCCGCGCCGCAAAGAAGATGCCGGAAGAGAGCTACGGCTTCCAGGCGACGCCCGAGGTGAAGACGTTCGGACAGTTCGTCGGCCACCTCGCCGACTCGACGTACATGATGGCCGGCCTGATCCTCGGCGAGAAGCCGCCCGTCGTGGAGGCCGAGAAGACGAAGAAGACGAAGGCCGAGCTCGTCGCGGCCCTCGAGGACTCCTTCGCGTACATGGACCGCGCGTTCGCCCTCGGCGACGCCGCCGTGGCCGCCCCCGTGAAGCTCTTCGGTATGGACACGAACAAGTTCGCCGTCGTCGGCCTCGCCATCGGCCACACGTGGGAGCACTACGGGAACATGGTCACCTACATGCGGATGAAGGGGATCGTCCCGCCGTCGAGCGAGCCGCGCCCCGCCGCGCCCGCCCCCGAGAAGAAGTAGGAAGGAGGGGGTCAGGAAGGAGGGGGTCAAGGAAGGAGGGGGTCAGGTCTACCATCTACACTCTACGGATTCCCGTAGAGTGTAGATGG
>CAYVPO010000376.1:0-1703 GCA_964453825.1 uncultured Holophagales bacterium | reverse complement strand
CGGCGCGCCGAGGAGCGCCTCGAGGACGACGGGCGCGCAGCGGGCGACGAGCGGATCGGCCAACGGACCCTCCGTCATCGACCGGAACGCGAACGTCGCGGGCTTCTCGTTCCCCAGGAGGCGCGCCGCCCAGTCGTTCCCCTCGACGGCGAGGACGGCCACCGCGCCGAGCGCCGTCGCCGTCTCCAGCTTCGCGGCCCAGCGCTCCTCGGAGTCGCCCGCGGCGTACTTCTCCACGAGCTCCTTCGAACTCCACGCCTCGCCCGGCGGGAGCCCCTCGCGGAGGACGACGATCTTCCCTTTCACGTCGAGGCCCCTGTAGTCGTCGCGCGCGGGCGCCGACTCGCGGAGGCCGTACCCGGCGAAGACGAGCGGCCCCGAGACGGAGCGGGCCGGCTGCGGCGGGACGACGACGTCGACGCCGTGGACGAACGTCCGTCGCGCCGTCGCCTCCCCCGCCCGTCGCTCGATCTCGACGGAGCCCCCCGGCTCGCGGATCTCGCGCATCGGCACGGGCTGGAAGAACGTGCGCGCCCTCTTCGCGTCGACGGCGCCGAACGGGGCGACGCCCGCGAGAGCGAGCTGCGCCGCCCCGTACTCGAGGGCCGCCTCGAGGCCGTCGCTCCCGAGGCCCCTCCCCGCGAGGGGCGTCGAGGCGAGGAACGAGACGTGCGCGCGAAGCGCGTCCGCGCGGACGCCGTCGAGCGCGGCGCGGAGCGGCGCGGGGATCACCTCGCTCGCCTTCGGGAGGACGAACCGGGGCCACGCGGCGTCCGCGGCCGCCGGCGCCGGAGGCGGCTGCGCGGCCGAAGGCGCCGCGATGAACGTCGCGCGGAGCGCGAGGATCGCGAGGACCGGTGCGAACGTCGTCCGCCTCATTTCAGCCTCTCCGTTCGAAGCGTGTACTTCTCGAGACGCTCCGGAGCCACGTCGACGCCGATCCCGGCGCCGGCCGGGACCTCCACGAACCCTTCCGTGTCGAGGACGACGGAGGGCACGACGAGGTCCTCGTGGAAGTAGCGGCTCGTCTCCGACGTATCGCCCGGGAGCGTGAACCCCTCGACCGTCTGGAGGTGGATGTTCACGGCGCGGCCTATCCCCGTCTCGTCCATCCCGCCCGACCAGACCGGGATCCCGCGCTCTCTCGCGAAGGCGAGGAGCCGGAGCGACTCCAGGAGCCCGCCGACGCGCCCCTCCTTCAGGTTCAGGACCCGGCAGGCGCCGAGCTCGACCGCCGCGCGGAAGTCGGCCAGGTCGTGGATCGACTCGTCGAGGCAGAGCGGCGTCGCGAGCTCCCGCTGGAGGAGCGAGTGCTCGAAGATGTCGGCGTACGAGAGCGGCTGCTCGATCATCGTGAGGCCGAAGGCGTCGAGCCGTGCGAGGTGCGCCGCGTCCTCGAGCCGGTAGTCGCCGTTCGCGTCGGCCATGAGCGGCAGGTCGGGAAAGCGTTCGCGGACGGCCGCGACGTAGTCGACGTCCTTTCCCTTCTTCACCTTGACCTTCACTCGGTGGTAGCCCCGCGCGACCGCCTCCTCGACTTCGGCCGCGAGCGCCGCGGGCGATTCCTGCAGGCCGATGCTGATCCCCGACGGGACCCGCTTCCTCTCCCCGCCGAGCAGTTCGTGGAGCGGTATGCCCTTCGTCTTCGCCGCGAGGTCGACGAGGGCGTTCTCGAGCGCCGCCTTCGCCATCCGGTTCCCGCG
>CAYVPO010000375.1:0-1706 GCA_964453825.1 uncultured Holophagales bacterium | reverse complement strand
GAAGAGCGAGGTGCGGGCGTGGCTCGCGTATGACTGGGCGAACTCCGCCTGGGCCATGACCGTCGCGGTGGCGGTGCTGCCGGTCTACTTCGCGGGGACGGTCGTGCCGAAGGGGGGCGTCGAGCTCTTCGGGTTCCGGCTCGACGCGACGGTCCTCTGGGGTTACGTGAACAGCGCCTCGACGCTGGCGGTCTTCCTGACCGCCCCGATCCTCGGCGCGATCGCCGACCGGCTCGGCGCGCGCCGGAAGCTCCTCACCGCGTTCGGCCTCGCCGGAGGCCTCCTCACGATGCTCCTCGCGGCGTGCGGACCGGGAGACGTGGCGACGACCCTCTGGATCTACGCCCTCTCGCAGATCGCGTTCGTCTCCGCGAACGTCTTCTACGACTCCTTCCTGCCGCACCTCGCCAAGGACGAGGAGCTCGACCGCCTCTCGGCGCGCGGCTTCGCGGTCGGGTACGTCGGCGGCTCGCTCCACTTCGTCCTCGCGCTCGTCCTGATGGCGACGCATGCGCGCTGGGGCCTGTCGGCGGAGGCCGCCGCCCGGATCGCGCTCGGCTCGGCCGGACTCTGGTGGGCCGGCTTCGGCGCGATCACGTTCCTCGGCCTGAAGGAGCCGCCGCGTGCAGGCGAGCGCCCCTCACTCCTCCGCGCGGTGCGCGACGGGGTCGTCGACACCCTCGCGACGACGCGGCGCGTCGCCCGGGTGAAGCCGGTCCTCCTCTTCCTCCTCGCGTTCGTCCTCTACAACGACGGCGTCCAGACCGTCATCAAGATGGCCTCGCTCTACGGCACGGAGGAGGTCGGCGTCGGGCTGCCGATGATGATGGGGACGCTCCTCGGCATCCAGCTCCTCGCGATGGTCGGCGCGCTCCTCTTCGCCCGCCTCGCCGAATACTGGGGGACGAAGCGGGCGCTCGTCCTCGCCGTCGCGCTCTGGCTCGTCGCGGTCGGCTGGGCCTACCTCCTGACGACGCCCGCCGGCTTCGTCGTCCTCGCGGCGCTCGCGGGCCTCGTCCTCGGCGCCGTCCAGGCGCTTTCGCGGTCGCTCTTCGCGGCGATGATCCCGCGCGAGTCTTCGGCCGAGCTCTTCGGCTTCTTCTCCGTCTTCAACAAGCTCGCGGGCGTCCTCGGGACCTTCCTCTTCGCGACGGTCCGGCA
The DNA here is from genome assembly GCA_964453825.1 of uncultured Holophagales bacterium. Classification (GTDB taxonomy): domain Bacteria; phylum Acidobacteriota; class Thermoanaerobaculia; order UBA5066; family UBA5066; genus UBA5066. The sequence continues at coordinate 545 of CAYVPO010000375.1, read as the reverse complement.
GGCGACCGGCACCTCGCGCCTCGCGATCCTCTCCGTCGCCGTCCTCTTCGTCGCCGGCCTCGTTCTCCTCCTGCGGGTGAACGAGGCCGAGGCGAAGGCGCGCCGCGACGAGCTGCGCGGGAACGGCGCTACATCACCGACCAGGCGAGGGAGTTGAAGAGGAACGGGAACGTCGCGTTCGTCTGCGCGCGGTGCTGCGGGCGGAACCCGAGGAGGACGACCTTCCCCTTCCCGAGCGTCAGGGCGACCGCCGCGGCGTTCCGGGCCAGCTTCTCCTCGCCGCGGATCCAGCCCGCGACGAGGACGTCCCGCCCGTCGGCCGGGTAGGCCGCGAGGACCTCCCGCGTCATCTCCGCCCCCGGGATCGTCGTCTGGAAGGCGAGCGGGCCGTCGAGGAAGCCGGGAACGGACGGGGGAAGGCCCCACGTGACCGGGTGCGTCGGGCTCACGTCGAGGCGGACGAGGCCGCCGGGGCTGAGGAACTCGTCGGCCTTCACGCGCGCGAGCGCGTTGCGCACCGGGAGCCCGAGCTCCTCGACGAGGTA
>CAYVPO010000374.1:0-1720 GCA_964453825.1 uncultured Holophagales bacterium | reverse complement strand
ACGCCGTCGAGATCCTGCGGGCCGAGCACTTCCCGACGACGCCCTCGCTCGACGGCCCGCCGCAGCGCTCGAGCGTCCCGAAGCTCGCGCCTCCCGTCGACCTCGACGCCGACGACCGGGAGCTCCTCGACCAGGTGATCGGCTACTACCACCAGACGCTCAAGGAGAGCCCCGAGGCCCTCGGCTATCTCGAGAAGCGGGGCCTCGTCCATCCCGAGCTCGTCGACCGCTTCCGGCTCGGCTACGCCAACCGGACTCTCGGCTACCGCCTCCCCGCTATGAATCGCAAGGCCGGCCAGGAGATCCGCACCCGGCTGCAGAAGCTGGGCGTCCTCCGCGACAGCGGCCACGAGCACCTCAACGGCTCGCTCGTCGTCCCGATCCTCAGCGAAGGCGGCGAGGTCCTCGGCGCCTACGGCCGGAAGATCACGCCGACGCACCAGCTGCGCGCCGGCACGCCGCTGCACCTCTATCTCCCCGGCCCTCACCGCGGCGTCTTCAACGTCGAAGCCCTCGTCTCCTCGAAGGAAGCCATCCTCTGCGAGTCGCTCATCGACGCGCTGACCTTCTGGTGCGCGGGCTTCCGCAACGTGACGGCCTCCTACGGCGTCGAGGGCTTCACGCACGACCACCTCGCGGCCTTCAAGGCATACGGCACGGAGCACGTCCTCATCGCCTACGACCGCGACGAGGCCGGCGACAGGGCCGCGGAAAGCCTCGCGAAGAAGCTGACGGCGGAAGGCATCGGCTGCTCGCGCATCCAGTTTCCGAAGGGGATGGACGCCAACGAGTACGCCCTCAAGGTCCAGCCGCCCGCAAAGGCCCTCGGTCTTCTTCTCCGAACCGCGGCGTGGATGGGGAACGGCAAGCGGCCGGAGAGTGTCACGGCGACGAGCGCCGCTGTCGCGGCGCCCGCGCCGGCCGAGGCGGCCCCGCCGCCTCCGGCCGTGCCGCTCTCCGCTCCTGTCCCTTCGTCATCCGCGCCCGTCACCTCGTCGCCCGCGTCCGTCCCCGCCGTACGCACGTCCGAGCAGCCGGTCCCTTTAGCAGCTAAAGAAGAGAAGCCTCACGTCGAGGCCTGGACGACGACCCCGGACCTCGACGAGGTCCTCGTCCCCCTCGGCGATCGCCGCTACCGTCTGCGGGGCCTGAGGAAGAACCTCGCCTGGGGCGTCCTGAAGCTCAACGTCCTCGTCACCCGCGAAGGCCCCGAGGCCGAGGCCCTCTTCGCGCCGCCGTCCCCTCTCTCCGGCTTCTTCGTCGACACCCTCGACCTCTACTCGGCCCGCCAGCGCGTCGCCTTCGAGAAGCAGGCCGCGCACGAGCTGGGCGTCACCGAGGAGACGATCAAGCGCGACCTCGGCCAGCTCCTGCGGAAGGCCGAGGACCTCCAGCAGGAGAGCATCAAGAAGACGCTCGAGCCGAAGGCCGCCGCGCCTTCCCTCACCGACGACGAGCGCGAGGAAGCCCTCGCCTTCCTCCGCGATCCGCGTCTCGTCGAGAGGATCCTCGAAGACTTCCTGGCCGTCGGCCTCACCGGCGAGGAGACGAACAAGCTCGTCGGCTACCTCGCCGCCATCTCGCGGAAGCTCGACCGCCCCCTCGCCGTCATCGTCCGGTCCTCCTCGGCCGCTGGGAAGACCGCCCTCATGGAGGCGGTCCTCGCGCTCGTGCCGCCCGAGGACCGCGAGAAGTACTCGGCGCTCACCGAGAACTCCCT
>CAYVPO010000373.1:0-1731 GCA_964453825.1 uncultured Holophagales bacterium | reverse complement strand
GCGGCGGGGAGCCAGGTGGAGGTCCTCTCGGGCGTCTCCGGCGGCGAGGAGATCGTCGCGGAGGCGTCGGGAGGGGACGTGAAGTGGCGGGCGGAGCAGAAGATCCGCGTGAAGAAGGACTGACGAGGAAGAGATGGCCGAACCCTTCATCAAGATCGAGAGCGTCGTCAAGCAGTACACGCGCGACACGCAGGTCCTCACCGTCCTCGACGGCCTCTCCCTCGAGGTCGAGAAGGGGGACTTCGTCGCTCTCATGGGCCCCTCGGGCTCGGGGAAGACGACGCTCCTGAACCTCGTCGCCGGCATCGACCGGCCGACCCGCGGGAAGATCGTCGTCGGAGACGCCGAGGTCTCCGCGATGAGCGAGGGCGCCCTCGCGAAGTGGCGGAGCGAGCACGTCGGGTTCATCTTCCAGCTCTACAACCTCGTCCCGGTCCTCACGGCGTTCGAGAACGTCGAGCTGCCGCTCCTCCTGACGCGCCTCTCGCGGGCCGAGCGCCGCAGGCAGGCGGAGACGGCCCTCGCGGTCGTCGGCCTCACGGACCGGATGGACCACTACCCGCGCCAGCTCTCGGGCGGGCAGGAGCAGCGCGTGGCCATCGCGCGCGCCATCGCGACCGACCCGGCGCTCCTCGTCGCCGACGAGCCGACGGGCGACCTCGATGCGAAGTCGGGCGAGGAGATCCTCGTCCTCCTCGAGCGGCTGCACGCCGAGTTCGGAAAGACGATCGTCATGGTGACGCACGACCCGAAGGCGGCGGCCCGGGCGCATCGCCTGGTCCACCTCGACAAGGGAGTCCTCAAGGAGGACGTCCGCGCGAAGGGCGAGAAGGGGGAGATCGGGATCGCCGCCGCCGCGGCGATCGCCGCCGGGAAGTAGGCCGTGAAGATCCTCCCGCTCGTCCTGAAGAACCTCCTGAGGAAGAAGACGCGCTCGGCGCTGACGATCGCCTCGATCGTCCTGCCGCTCTTCGTCATCTGCCTCCTCGGGACGCTCCTTCGGGCCCTCGAGGCCGACCCCTCGGGCGGGAAGGGGATGTACCGGCTCATCGTCCGGCACAAGGTCTCGATCACGAACTGGCTCCCCGGCGCCTACGACCCGAAGATCCGGAACCTCCCCGGCGTCGTGGAGACGCTCCGGATGAACTGGTTCGGCGGCTCGTACGTCGACCAGTCGGCGAAGAACCAGTTCGCGCGCTTCTCAACGTCCGACGCCGACCGGCTCCTCTCGGTCTTCGACGAGGCGTCGATCGTGGAGGGGAGCGAGGCGGAGTGGGTGGGCGACCGTTCCGGGCTCCTCGTCGGCCGGCAGCTGATGAAGCGTTACGGCTGGCGCCTCGGCCAGAAGGTCTCCTTCAAGGGGGACATCTACCCGGTCACCCTCGAGCTGACGATCCGGGCCGTCTTCGCCGCGCCCGACGAGAGCGGTGTCTACTTCCACCACCAACCCGTCGAGGAGGCCGTCCCGTACGCGAAGGGCTACGTCGGCTGGTACTGGCTGAAGACCGCCTCCGTCGCCGACACGGAGCGGATCCCGAAGCAGATCGACGCCCTTTTCGAGAACTCCTCCTACCCGACCCGGAGCGAGACGGAGAAGGAGTTCCAGAGCATGTGGGTCTCGATGCTCGGGAACGTGAAGCTCCTCGTCGGCTCGATCACGACGATCATCGGCGTCGTCATCCTCCTCATCGCCGCGAACACGATGGCGATGGCGGCCCGCGAGCGGGTCAC
>CAYVPO010000372.1:0-1735 GCA_964453825.1 uncultured Holophagales bacterium | reverse complement strand
CCTTCGGCGAGGAGGCGCCCGAGGTCGAGACGCGAAGCGTTCCGACGAGCGGTCCCTCCCGCGAGATCGGGAGGCCGGCGTCCCGCAGGAAGTCGATCGCCGAAGGCGCGTGAAGCTGGCCGGCAGGCGGGACCTCCCGCTCGACGGTCCCGGTCCCTTCGCCGCTCGCGGCGACGTACCGGAGCGACACCCGCGCCGCCGTGCTCCCCGTGTTCGTCAGGAGGAGGTCGGACCCGAAGCCTCCGCCTCCCGGTCCCGCCGTGGAGAGGAGGACGGGAACGGAGAGGACGTCGACGCGCGAGGAGCCCTCTCCCGCGACGACGAGTCCCCGGCTCGTCCCGAAGGCGAAGTCGGCCCGGCCGTCGCCATTCCAGTCGGCGCCCACGACCTCCTCCTCTTGTCCGACCCATGGCGCACCGATCGCGCTCCGCTCGAGAGCGCCGGGACCGCCTCGGAAGACGGCGAGGGACGAGCTCCGCGCCTGCGGCACGACGACGTCCAGCCGGCCGTCCCCGTCGGTGTCCACGACGAACGGGCGCCCGTGGTCGACGTCCACGCTCGCCCAGGGGCCGAAGGTCCCGCCGCCCTGGTTCCGATGGACCTGCAGGCGATAGGTGCAGCACTCCGCGCCCGACCCCAGACGGTTGAGGTAGACGAGATCGGTTCGGCCGTCGGCATCGAGGTCCGCGAGGAGGGAGGGGAACGCGCTCGGGCCCGGCAAGGTCGCACCGGCGACGAACGTGCCGTCGCCGGCACTCCGCCAGACCGATACGGTTCCGAACACCCCGGGGGCGATCAGATCCGCCGAGGAGACGACGAGGTCCGCGCGCCCGTCGCCGTCGACGTCGCCCGGGGTCAGCCATCGGCCGGCGCTCGGACCGATGTCCGTCGGTCGGGGGACCTCGAACTCCAGCGCGCCCCTTCCGCGGTAGAAGAGGAGGAGCGCCCGCGAGTCCTGAAAGGAGAGGACGCACAGGTCGGCCCTCCCGTCGGCGTCGAAGTCGCCGGCGCCGAGAGCGGCGACGCTCGCGGCGTTCGAGGCTCCGCCGTTCACGCGCAGGGTCGCGCCCGCGACGAACGTCCCCGCGCCGTCCCCCTTCAGGATCGCGATCTCCCGCGACCCGTCCCCGAGGACGCCCGCCGAAGGCACCGCGACGGCGATGTCGAGGTCGCCGTCCCCGTCGAAGTCTCCCCACGCCGGCTCGAAGAGGTGCCGGAGTCCCGGCGAGGTGATCGGCTCCGCCTCGCTGCCGACGGGCCACGCCTGCACCGAGTCCGAACCGACCATCACGAGGAACGTCGGCCTGCCGCGAGAGAGCTCCTGCGTGGAGAGGGTTTCCGAGAAGACCCGCCCGATCGCAGGGATCTCGGCCAGGACGGGAAGGTCCTCGCCCTCCGCGGGATTGGGAAGGAGGAGCGTGACGATGGAGGCAAGAAGGGCGCGCCCAATGGCTCGTCTCATGTCCGGTAGTGCTCCGGGCCGAGTCGATCTTTCTCGTCGCGCGCGACATCGCCCGGCCACGCGGGGAGGTGCTCCGACCTCGAGAGTCTCGATGCCGGCGCGGAGCCTGGGGCCGCTTTCGGCACCGCCGGGGCGGTCCTCGATACGGCGGGCAGGGAAGACGGCGAGGGCCGCTCCTGGCGCGGAGCGGCCCTCGGGGAAGGCGGACGGGTGGGGGGGCGCCGTCAGACCGGCGCCGGGACGAGACCGGGAGGGGCCGGCTCGGAGCCGTCC
>CAYVPO010000371.1:0-1735 GCA_964453825.1 uncultured Holophagales bacterium | reverse complement strand
TGGCCTACCTCTCGCGCGAGCCCCTCGAGCCGGGCGCTCTCCTCGAGACCGTCCGCCGCGACGGCGACGGAGGCCTCGCCCTCTTCGTCGGCGTCGTCCGGGACAACAACGACGGTCGCCGGGTCACCGAGATGGAGTACGAAGCCTACGGGCCGATGGCCGAGGCCGAGATGGGGCGCATCGAGGCCGACCTGGCCCTCCGCTTCCCCGGCGTCCGGCTCCTCCTCCGGCACCGCGTCGGGCGGCTCCGGGTCGGGGAGGTGGCGGTCGTCGTGGTGGCGTCCGCCCCCCACAGGGACGAAGTCTTCGCGGCCTGCCGCGCCGGGATCGAGGAGATAAAGGCCCGCGTGCCCGTCTGGAAGCGGGAGTGGGGACCGGACGGAAGCATCTGGGTGGACCCGGAAAAGCCCTCCCGCTGAGCGGAAAGTTGTTGAAAAGTCAACCACTTTCTGGTAAACGGGCGTTTCAGGGGAACGCTCCCCGGATTTCGTCCGTGTAACCGGCGGCGGACCTCCTTCCCGGCCGCCGGGAAACCAATCGGGAGGTTGAGATGTTCGTTGCCCTCCGGCGGGTGCACGTCGCCGCCAGCGACTTTCCGCGGTCTCGCCGTTTTTACGGGGAAACGCTCGGCCTTCCCGAGGTCGGGGGCTTCGAGAGCGACTGGGTCGAGTTCGGGCTCGGACCGATTCTCGTCAAGGTCACCCCGCTCCGCGCCAGCGAGGTTCCAGCCCGCAATCAGGTCGCTCTGATCCTCTCCACGGGGGACATCGAGACCTGCCTGACGACCCTCAAGGAGCGCGGCGTCACCGTGACGCGGGGCCCCCTCGAGGAGTTCACCGGGCGCTCCGCGGAGATCCTCGACCCCGACGGCTACCGGATCGTCGTCTTCCAGCCTTCCGACCTACACCCCGACGAGGAGTGGGTCCCGATGTCGGAGGTGGACGAGAAGGTGAAGGAGAAGCTCGCCGCCTGGAGGGCCAAGGAGAAGGCGAAGGTCGCCACGGCGCCGAAGAAGGCTGCCCCGCCCGCCGCGAAGTCGGCCCCCAAGAAGACGGCCCCGAAGAAGCCCGCCCCGAAGAAGCCCGCCCCGAAGAAGACCGCCCCGAAGAAGACCGCCCCGAAGAAGACCGCCCCGAAGAAGGCCGCCAGGCCGGCTCCGAAGAAGGCGGCCCCGAAGAAGCCCGCTCCGAAGAAGACGAAGAAGAAGTAGCCCCTTTCGCCCCCCGCCAACCGGCTCCCGGCGCCCCGCTCCCCGCGGGGCGCTGGTATTCTGGCTGGTCATGAGCACCGCCCTCATCGACTACTGCAAGTCCGAGATCGAGGCCCTGAAGGAGGCGCGCACCTTCAAGAAGGAGCGCGTGCTCGAGGGGCCCACCGGGGCCCGTGTCCGCGTCGACGGCCGCGAGGTCCTGATGCTCACCTCCAACAACTACCTCGGCTTCGCGAACCACCCGCGCATCGTCGAGGCCGCCCGCAAGGCGCTCGAGCGCTGGGGCAACGGCCTCGGCTCCGTCCGCTTCATCTGCGGCACGCAGGAGCTCCACAAGGAGCTCGAGCGGACGATCTCCTCGTTCTTCGGCACCGAGGACACGATCCTCTACATGTCCTGCTGGAACGCGAACGAGGGCCTCTTCCAGCCCCTCCTCGGCGAAGAGGACGCCATCCTCACGGACGGCCTCAACCACGCCTCCATCATCGACGGCATCCGCCTCTGCAAGGCGAAGCGCTACGTCCT
>CAYVPO010000370.1:0-1741 GCA_964453825.1 uncultured Holophagales bacterium | reverse complement strand
CGCCGAGCAGCATCGTGCCCTTCGCGGCCCAGTCGCGCGAGGAGCCGGTGCCGTACTCGGCGCCGGCGAAGACGACGAGCGGCGTCCCGTCGGCCTGGTACTTCATCGCGGCGTCGTAGATCGACATCGGCTCGCCCGTCGGGACGTGGACGGTGACGCCCCCTTCGGTTCCGGGGAGCATCAGGTTCTTGAGGCGGATGTTCGCGAATGTGCCGCGCATCATCACCTCGTGGTTGCCGCGGCGGGCGCCGTACTGGTTGAAGTCGGCGGGGGCGACGCCGTTCTCCGTGAGGTACCTGGCTGCCGGCGAGCTCTTCGCGATGTTGCCGGCGGGGGAGATGTGGTCGGTCGTGATGGAGTCCCCGAGGAGGGCGAGGCACCGTGCGCCCGTCACGTCGGCGAGCGGCTTCGGCTCCTTGCCGAGGTTCTCGAAGAACGTCGGCTTCCGCACGTAGGTCGACTTCGCGTCCCACGCGAACGTGCTCCCCTTCGGGACCGAGAGGGCCTGCCAGCCGGCGTCGCCCGCGAAGACGGAGCCGTAGGCCTTCTCGTACTGCTCGGCCGTGAGCGATCTCGCGATCGTCTCGGCCACCTCCTGCGGCGTCGGCCAGATCTCCGAAAGGAACACGGGCCGGCCGTTCCGGTCGACGCCGAGCGGCTCGGTCGTCAGGTCCTTGTCCATCTCGCCGGCGAGGGCGTACGCCACGACGAGCGGCGGCGACGCGAGGAAGTTCATCTTCACCTGCGGGTTGACGCGCCCCTCGAAGTTCCGGTTGCCCGAGAGGACCGACGCCACGACGAGGTCGCCGGCGCGCACCGCCTCGGAGACCTTCTCGGGGAGCGGCCCGCTGTTGCCGATGCAGGTCGTGCAGCCGTAGCCGACGAGGTGGAAGCCGAGCGCCTCGAGGTAGGGCATGAGGCCCGCGGCGGTCAGGTAGTCGGTGACGACCTTCGACCCCGGCGCGAGCGACGGTTTCACCCACGGCTTCGTGTCGAGGCCGCGCTCGACGGCCTTCTTCGCGAGGAGGCCGGCGGCGACGAGGACCGACGGGTTCGAGGTGTTCGTGCAGGAGGTGATCGCCGAGATGACGACGGCGCCGTGCGGCATCTCGTACGTCACTCGCCCCTCGCCGACGGGAACGGTCGCGTCGGCCGAGCCGCCCTTGCCGAGCATCGCCGGGAGCTGCTCGCGGAAGACCTTCTTCGCGTCCTTCAGGGCGATCCGGTCCTGCGGGCGCTTCGGCCCGGCGAGGGACGGGACGACGTCGCCGAGGTCCAGCTCGAGCGTGCCGGAGAAGCGCGGCTCGGGGGCGTCCTCGGAGCGCCAGAGGCCCTGCGCCCTGCAGTACGCCTCGACGAGCGGGGCGAGCGCCTTGCGGCCGGTGAACTCGAGGTACTTGACCGTCTCGCCGTCGACCGGGAAGAAGCCCATCGTCGCGCCGTACTCGGGCGCCATGTTCGCGATCGTGGCGCGGTCCGTGAGCGGCAGCGCCGCCAGGCCCGGCCCGTAGAACTCGACGAACTTCCCGACGACTCCCCTCTTGCGGAGCATCTGCGTGACCGTGAGGACGAGGTCGGTCGCCGTCGCCCCCTCGGGGAGCCGGCCGAAGAGCTTCATGCCGACGACCTCGGGGATGAGCATCGAGACGGGCTGGCCGAGCAGGGCCGCCTCCGCCTCGATTCCGCCGACGCCCCAGCCGAGGACGCCGAGGCCGTTGATCATCGTCGTGTGCGAGTCGGT
>CAYVPO010000369.1:0-1744 GCA_964453825.1 uncultured Holophagales bacterium | reverse complement strand
TCCCGGCACGACCTCCGCCTCGAGGAGGGCGCCGAGGTCGACGCGGTCGTCAAGGCCCCCGCCATCCACCTCGTCCCGCGCAGCTGACGGCAGGCGGCCGCCTGCTGCGAACCGCTCTCGAACCCCGGCTCCCGATTCCGCCGTACAGTCTCATCGAAAGAGGTCCCGAACGATGAACAGCGAACGCCCCCGCTCCCTCCCCCGCCGCGCCCTCTCGGCCATCGGCCGGGGGCTCACCTTCGTCCGCAACACCTTCCTCAACGTCCTCGCCCTCTCGACCGTCGTCGGCCTCCTCGCCGCGCTCCTCGCCAGCGGGCCGAAGGTCGAGAAGGGCTCGGCCCTCGTCCTCGCCCCGAAGGGGAACCTCGTCGAGCAGCTCTCCGCGAAGTCCCCGACCGACCTCGTCGAGAACCTCGCGGGCGGCGGCACGGAGGAGACGCTCCTCCGCGACGTCGTCGACGCCCTCGCTGCGGCGAAGGAGGACGAGCGGATCTCGTCGGTCTACATGGACCTCGACGACATGGGCGGAGCCGGGATGACGGTCCTCGAGGACGTCGCGGCGGCCCTCGCCGACTTCCGCTCCTCGGGGAAGAAGGTCGTCGTCGCGGGAGACCTGTTCGACATGCGCCGCTACTACCTCGCCGCTCACGGCGACGAGCTCCTCCTCCACCCGGAGGGTATGGTCCTGATCGAGGGCTTCGGCCGCTACCGGAGCTACTACAAGGACGCCATCGACCGCCTCGGCGTCACCTGGAACGTCTTCCGGGTCGGCGAGTACAAGTCGGCCGTCGAGCCCTACCTGCGAAACGACATGTCCCCCGAAGCGAAGGTCGCCGACCTCGAGTGGATGGGCGACCTCTGGCGGGCGTACGTGGCGGCGGTCGCGAAGGCGCGGAAGACGACGCCCGAGGCGATCGTGGCGCTCGTCGACCAGCTCCCCGAGCGCCTGAAGGCGGCCGGCGGCGACCCCGCGAAGCTCGCGCTCGAGGCGAAGCTCGTCGACCGGCTCGCCTCCCGCGCCGACGTGCGGAAGCGGATGATCGAGCTGGCCGGAGAGGACGCGAAGTCGAAGTCGTTCCGGCAGGTCGCGCTCGGCGACTATCTCGAGGCGCTCGGCAGCGACCGCCCCGGCGCGAAGGCGAAGGGAGACGAGGTCGCCGTCGTCGTCGCGAAGGGCGAGATCGTCGACGGCACGGCCGGCCCCGGCCGCGTCGGCGGCGACTCGACGGCCGCCCTCATCCGCAAGGCCCGGCAGAACGAGAAGGTCAAGGCGATCGTCCTCCGCGTCGACAGCCCCGGCGGAAGCGCGTTCGCCTCCGAGGTGATCCGGCTCGAGCTCGAGCTGGCGCGCGAGGCGAAGAAGCCCGTCGTCGTCTCGATGGGCTCCGTCGCGGCCTCGGGCGGCTACTGGATCTCCACCTCCTCCGACGAGATCTGGGCGAGCCCGGAGACGATCACCGGGTCGATCGGCATCTTCGGGATGTTCCCCACGATCGAGAAGCCGCTCGCGAAGTACCTCGGCATTCACGTCGACGGCGTCGGGACGACCCCCTGGGCCGGCATTCGGATCGACCGGGAGCTCCCCCCCGAGGTCGGCGGGGCGATCCAGGCCATGATCGACCACGGCTACGAGGCGTTCCTCGCGCGCGTCGGGAAGGCCCGGAAGATGACGCGCGACCAGGTCGACAGGATCGCCCGCGGCCGCGTCTGGAGCGGGGCCGACGCAAAGGAGATCGGCCTCGTC
>CAYVPO010000368.1:0-1746 GCA_964453825.1 uncultured Holophagales bacterium | reverse complement strand
GAGCGTCACCCCGAACCTCCCGCTCGTCCCCTGGCGCTGGGACCCGGCCGTCTGGATCGCCGTCGCGCCGGGCGTGGCGACCTTCTACAAGGGGAAGGAGTACGCCCACGGCGGCGTCAGCCTCCAGGAGTGCGTCATCCCGGTCGTCAGCGTCCGCGCGGGCGTGGCGGATGCGGGCTCCGCCGGGAAGATCGGCGCCGTGAAGTGGACGGGGCTGCGGTGCAAGGTCGGCGTCGAGGGTGCTGCGCCGGGCTCGCGGGTCGACATCCGGCAGAAGGTCGGCGATGCCTCCACCTCCGTTCTCGCGAAAGAAGCGGCCAAGCTCAAGGGCGGAGACGCCGAGGTCGCCCTCTACGCGAGCGACGAGCACGAAGGCGTCGCCGCCTTCGTCGTCCTCCTCGGGCCGGACGGAAGCCCGGTGGCGAAGGTGCAGACGGTCGTGGGGGGCGGGGAATGATGGGATTGCCGATCTTAACCTATGGGTTAACATGAGACTCCGGGTCGTCAGTCGGGCCAAGTGGTGCGTTCTGACTCCCGTCGGGGAGGACGGCCGTTGCGGGTTGCTGGAGTTCCTCGAGGGCCTGTCGGGCGAGATGGCGCCCGACGCCGGACGCCTCAAGCGGCGGCTACGGGTGCTGTCGGAGCTGGGATCCATCCGAAACGAAGGGCAGTCGCGGGCCATCGAGGGCGCGGACGGGATCTTCGAAGTCAAGGGCAGGCACGTGCGGGCTTTCTACTTCAACTACTCGGGCTACCGCATCGTCTTCTCGCACGGGGTTAAGAAGCCGAAGAAGAACCAGGTCCTTGCCGAGGCTGCGAAAGCCGAGCGGGTCCGTCTCGAAGTCGCAAAGGCGGAGCGCGAGGGGCGGCTCTGGATCGAGGAGGAAGAATGACGGCGACAACCTTCCGGGAAATGTTCCGGGAAGCCGAGAAGACCCTCGAGTACAACCTCGAAGGATCGATCCTCGACTTCACCGAGGACCTCTGCCGCTTGATGGAAGAGAAGGACGTATCGCGGGCCGAGCTGGCTCGCCGTATCAGCACGTCTCCCGCCTACGTGACGAAGATCCTGCGCGGCAGCTCGAACTTCACTCTCTCGTCGATGGTCCGGATCGCCATGGCGCTCGAGAGCGAGGTCCGGCTTCACCTCGCTCCTCGCGGTGCGATGACGCATTGGTTCGACGAGCTGCCCCCGGCCCGCGTGACGACGAAGTCGGAGACGACGGTGCGTGCCGGAAAGACGGAGCCGCCCGCGCCGGCGCTCATCGAGGCGGCCTGACATGCAGACCGCGGCGCTCCAGGTGGAGAGCACCTTCCTGAACTCGATCCGGCTACAGGCTGCGGCCCCTCGCCTTTCCGGCTCGCAGCCGCCCGCGACGATTCAGGCGCAGACGGGACTCGGCGATCTGACGGAGCCGAATCTCTGGAGAGCGGACCTCTCGATCGTCGTCCGGCCCGCGGACGAGAAGCGGCCCCTGCCCTACGAGATCGAAGTGTCGATTTCGGGCATCTTCCGCGTCGTCGCGAAGATGGAAGCCGACGCGGCCCGCCGACTCGCGTACGTGAACGGGATGTCGATCCTCTACTCCTCGATTCGTGAGACCGTGCTTCTGCTCACGGGCCGCTCCGCCGCCGGCCCGTACGTTCTCCCGACACTCTCGTTCGTGGACGAGTACGACCGGCTCGCGCCCCTCAACGTCGCCGAGAAGCTCGCACCGTACGGAGAGAAGAAATGACGCTCGACAG
>CAYVPO010000367.1:0-1751 GCA_964453825.1 uncultured Holophagales bacterium | reverse complement strand
AGGCCGACCCCATGGTCCATGAGCTCCTCCGCCTCCGAGAGGACATCTTCGACGGCTACGGGGAGGAGCGCTTTCTCGAGTGCCTCGGACGACGGGCCGCGGTTCTCGAATCCGCCCGGATCTCTGCGGGCGGGCGGCTGCTGGTCTCGTACCGTCGTCGCTGAGGACCGGCCGCGTGGAACGACGCCTCCCTCGCCCTCGCACGTGGTACGCGCTCCTGCCGTCCGCGATCTTCCTCGCACCCGTCCTCGCCTTCCTGCTCGACAACGACTACGGCCTCGCGGTGCCGGAGAGCCTGGCCTGGATCGCCGGCGCGGTCGTCGCCGGAGGCGCCGTGGGCCTGCTGGCGCTCCGGTCGCCCGGTTGGCTCCGGGCGGCGCTCCTGTCGCTCTGCCTCGTCCTCTTCGTGGACGTCCAGCTCGCCCCCGTGGGGCGTGGAACGCTGGCCGTGGCGTTCGCCGCCTTCACCCTCGTCGTCTGGCTGCTGCGCGAGAACTCCTTCCCGATCCTCTCGGCCGGGTTCGCCACGCTCCTCCTTTCCATATCGCTGGTACCGACCCGAACTCCGCTCCAGGCCTCTTCCGGAGCTGCGGTGGGCGCCCGCCCGGTCCGCGGGGAGCTTCCCCCGATGATCGTCCTCTTCCTGGACGAGCACGTCGGGCTCGAAGGGATCCCCCTGGAGATCGAAGGGGGTCCCGAGGCGCGGAAAACCCTTTCCGACCTCTTCGTCACCCACGGCTTCCGGCTCTCCTCTCGCGCCTTCAGCCAGTATGCGAGCACGACCGACTCGCTCCCGAACGTCCTCAACCACTCTGCGCGCCGGACGCGCGACGAGTGGGTCCGGGAGGTCCGGGGGCGCTTCACGCTCCGCGAGAGCCTGTTCCTGAAGCGCGCCGCCGCTTCCGGGTACGCGATCCGCGTCTATCAGTCGGACTACCTCGACCTCTGCGACGTCCGGGGCGTCCGGCCGGAGGCCTGTCTCACCTACAGGGCCGCCAACCTCCGGTCGATCCGGGATCAGGACCTGACGTGGAGCGACAGGGCCGCCGTGATCGGGAGCAGCCTCCTCGCCCGGTCCACGCTCCTCGAAGCCTCGAACGGAGCGAGGGTCTGGCTCCGGGGCATCGGGGTCCCGATCCGGCTCCCCGGCGACGGACCCCGGACGCTCGTGGGTCCGTTCGAGTCAATGGCCGTCCTCGATCGAATCGAGGCGGACGTCACGCGCGGTGCGCGCGGGCGGCTGTTCCTGGCCCACCTCCTGATCCCCCATTTCCCCTACGTCTACGAGGCCGACTGCCGGGTCGCGCCCCGCGACCTGACCCCGCACTGGCAGAAGGTGAAGGACAGGCCGCCTTCGCAGGACGCCGTCGCGGAGGATGCCGTGGGTCTGCCGCGGGAACGCTACCGCCGCTACCTTGCCCAGGTGCAGTGCCTGTCGGCGCGGCTCGCGTCGTTCTTCGCATCGCTCGAGAAGGCGGGAGCGCTCGAGGGCGCGGTGGTCCTCGTCCTGGGCGACCACGGACCGCGCATCGGCCATCGCCGGCCGAGACCCGGGAACCTCGGCTCCGTGAAGACCGCGGACTACGTGGACGGCTTCTCCACCTTGTTCGCCGCGCGCGGCCCCGGAATCGAGCCCGGACTCGACCCCGAGCCACGCTCGATCGTGCGCGCCTTCGCCGAGACCCTCGGCTTCCCCGGCCCGTCTCCGGATACCGAGGAGCTGCTCCTGCCGCAGGAGGGACAGTCCTCCC
>CAYVPO010000366.1:0-1753 GCA_964453825.1 uncultured Holophagales bacterium | reverse complement strand
GACGGCCGCCCTTGCCGGGCCGCTCGGCCCGACGAACCTGATCCTCCTCGCGGCCTTCCTCCTCGAGGGGGCGGTCTTCTGCGTCCGCGGCCTCGTCCGCCACTTCCACGTCGACGACTCCACGCGCGCCGTCGCGCCGGGAGCCGAGCCGGAAGGGGTCCCGCCGGGGAGCGGCGCCCTCTCGGGCCTCGCGACCGTCTCGCGCTCGACGTACCTCCTCGCCATATCCCTCTTCCTCCTCTTCTTCACCGTCAGCTCGACGTTCCTCTACTTCGAGCAGGCGCGGATCGTGAAAGCGACGTTCACCGACTCCGCCGCGCGGACCGCCTGGTTCGCCCGGATCGACCTCTGGGTGAACCTCCTCTCGGCGTTCACGCAGCTCTTCCTGGCCGGCCGCGTCGTCCGCCTGCTCGGAGTCGGCGGGACGCTCGTCGCCCTTCCGGTCCTCACGCTCGCCGGCTTCGCGGCGCTCGCCGTCTCCCCGACGGCGGGGATCCTCGCCCTCGTCATGGTGACGCGGCGGGCCGGCAACTTCGCCCTCTTCCGTCCGGCGCGCGAGGTCCTCTTCACCGTCCTCCCGCGCGAGGAGAAGTACGCCGCGAAGAGCTTCGTCGACACGTTCGTCTACCGCTTTGGCGACGTCGTCGGCGCCTTCGCCGACAAGGGGCTCCGCGCGCTCGGCGCCGTCGGCGCGACGCTCGCGGGGCTCTTCCTCCCGGTCGCGATCCTCTGGGCGCTCCTCTCGGCGTGGCTCGGGCGGCGGCAGGGGAAGCTCGCCGCGGCGCGGGAAAGCGGCGGGACGCCGACGGATATCATCGCCGCCTGATGGACTGGCTCCTGAAGACCGAACCGTCGACCTACTCGTTCGAGGACCTCGTCCGGGAGAAGACGACCACCTGGGACGGCGTCACGAACGCGCAGGCGCGCCTCCACCTCCGCTCGATGAAGAAGGGGGACCGGCTCGTCGTCTACCACACGGGCGACGTGAAGGCCGCCGTCGGCCGGGCCACCGTCGGCGCGGCCCCGCGCCCCGACCCGGCCGACCCGAAGGGAACGGTCGTCGACGTGAAGGCCGGCCGGGCCCTGAAGAAGCCCGTGACGCTCGCGGAGATGAAGGCGGCGAGGATCTTCGCCGGCTCGCCGCTCCTGACGATCGGGCGGCTCTCCGTCGTCCCGCTGACGGCCGAGCAGTACGCGTTCGTCGTCGGGGAGTGAGGCCCGCGTGAGGCTCGCGCGAGGCTCCCGGGACTCGCTCGGCGTGCCGGCCCGTCGCTGACGCCAATGCTTCTCTCCCGCGCCGCAGAGACGGCCCTGAAGGCTCTCCCCCACCTCGACCCGCGCGGCCCCGAGGCGCCGGGGCGCGAGGCGCGCGACCTCGCTCTCGCCTGCGGCGAGCCGGCGCCGTGGCTCGGGAAGGTGCTCCAGAAGCTCGCCCGCGCGGGGGTCCTCCGCTCGAAGCGGGGCCGGACGGGCGGCTTCGTCCTCGGGCGGCCCGCGGCCGAGATCACGCTCGCCGATGTCGTCCTCGCGATCGAGGGCTCCGACGACCTCGAGCGGCTCCTCGACGTTCCGGCCGGGCCGGCAGGGCCCCCGCTCTTCCGCGCCCGCGACGCCCTCCTCGAGGCGCTTCGCAAGACGACGCTCGACCGGCTCGTCCCGCCCGGGGACTCCCGATGAGGGAGCGCCGCGGAGTCCCGCCGCGCGCGACGACCTCGATCTCCGTCCCGCTCCAGCTCTTCCCGCGCCTGCCGCA
>CAYVPO010000365.1:0-1763 GCA_964453825.1 uncultured Holophagales bacterium | reverse complement strand
ATCTCCTCGGTCGTGGCGCTGGCCATGGCCTGGGTGCTCTTCCGCATGATGCGGGCCGCGCCGGCCGGAAACGACCGGATGCAGGAGATCGCCCAGTACGTCCGCGAGGGCGCGTTCGCCTACCTGCGCCGGCAGTACCGGGTCGTCGGGATCGTCTTCGCCGTCCTGGCCGTCCTCCTGGCCATCCTGGCCTTCATGGGGATCCAGAACCCGTTCGTCCCGGTGGCGTTCCTGACCGGCGGCTTCTTCTCGGGCCTCTGCGGGTTCATCGGCATGAACACCGCGACCCTCGCCTCCTCCCGGACGGCCGAGGGGTGCCGGCACTCGCTGAACCGCGGCCTGCAGGTCGCGTTCCGGAGCGGCGCCGTCATGGGCCTGATCGTCGTCGGGTTCGGCCTCCTCGACATCTGCATCTGGTACCTCGTCCTCGACAACCTGGTCTACACCCCGACGAACATGCTCAACGGCCTCAAGGCCTTCGGGCTGACGTTCGTCCACGCCGGGACGAGCGAGCACGACAAGCTCGTCGAGATCACGGTCACGATGCTCACGTTCGGGATGGGAGCCTCCACCCAGGCCCTCTTCGCCCGCGTCGGCGGCGGCATCTACACGAAGGCCGCGGACGTCGGCGCCGACCTCGTCGGCAAGGTCGAGGCCGGGATCCCCGAGGACGACCCCCGCAATCCGGCGACGATCGCGGACAACGTCGGCGACAACGTCGGCGACGTGGCCGGGATGGGCGCGGACCTTTACGAGTCCTACTGCGGGTCCATCCTCTCCACCGCCGCGCTCGGCGCCGCGATCCCGTCCCTCGGCAAGGCCGGCGTGCTCGCGCCGATGATCGTGGCCGGCATCGGGACGATCCTCTCGATCATCGGCATCTTCATGGTCCGGACCCGGGAGGAGGCGACGCAGAAGAACCTCCTCCGCTCGCTCCTCACCGGCACGCTCGGGGCCAGCGTCCTGATCGTCCCGGCCGTCGCGCTCCTGTCGTACTTCGGCTACGTGCCGCAGGGAGTCTGGATCTCGGTGATCGCCGGGCTCTTCGCGGGCGTCATCATCGGACAGGCCACCGAGTACTACACCTCCGACGAGTATTCCCCGACGAAGGGGATCGCGAAGCAGTGCACGATGGGCCCCGCGACCGCGGTCATCGACGGCATGGCGGTCGGCATGCACTCCACGGCGATCCCGGTCGTCACGATCGTGGCCGCGATCCTCGTCTCGTACTGGGCCCCGGGCGGGTTCCGGGACGTCGCGCTCGGCCTCTACGGCATCGGGTTCGCCGCGGTCGGCATGCTCGCGACCCTCGGCATCACGCTCGCGACCGACGCGTTCGGCCCGATCGCCGACAACGCCGGCGGCAACGCCGAGATGGCCCACCTCCCCGCGGAGGTCCGCCAGCGAACCGACGCGCTCGACTCGCTCGGAAACACGACCGCCGCGACGGGCAAGGGCTTCGCCATCGGCTCGGCCGCGCTCACCGCGATGGCGCTCCTCGCCGGCTACCTCGAGGAGATCCGGGTGTGGCTCGGCCGCATGGCCGCCGAGACCCCGAGCGCCCTTGCTATCCAGGGCCCGATCGCGTTCTTCAAGGGGAAGACCTCCGACGCCCCCGCCGAAGTGGTCGCCGCGGCCGGCGCCGCGGGGAAGACGCTCGTCGGCACGTCCGACGCGACGATGGCCACCTTCATGGCCGCGTACGACGCCACGCTCATGAACCCGGCCGTCCTCTGCGGCATCTTCATCGGCGCCATGATGGT
>CAYVPO010000364.1:0-1773 GCA_964453825.1 uncultured Holophagales bacterium | reverse complement strand
GTCGGCGAAGCGAATGGCCTTCCCGCCGGGGCGACAACGCTCACGATCACCGTGAGAGCGTTCAACATCTCGGAAAGCGGTATCGTACCTGACGACCCCACCAGGGCCCAAGATTTTGCCGTCGCCGTGGAGAATGCACATTGAAACGAGTTCTGTTTCCTATCTTCTTCTGCGCTGGCGCGATGACCGTCTCGGCAGCTGAGCAGAAGCACTACTTCGTTCCGCTCATACAAGCCGTCACCAGCACCGAGGTCATCCCTGGTTCGGATCCGGCAGGAGGACTGACGATCCGAACGATGTGGCTTGACAACCTCTCCGCCTTCAACACGAGCAGCGTCACTGCGTCTGTGACACCCGTCGCGTTCTACGGCGGTTTCGTTAAGACCCCTGGCGATCAAACGGTCACGCTCGCGCCAGGGACTGGTGATCAGTTCTCAAGATGGCCCTGGGCGGGCATCGGTGGACCAGAGAGCGGTCCTGTCGGTTTCGTAGAACTGCTCGCCGATCCCGGTGTGATCGTGAACGCAGGCGTCGAGAAGGCGCAGTTCTGCTCCGGGTGCGTCCTGCCCGACCGAGTCGGCGGGGAGACGCTAGTCTCTCAAGGTCGCTCGGCGATGCCCGTCTTCGAGTCGCTGTTTCCGGCTGGCGCATCCGTCATTTGCGGCGAGGTGAACCTAGGGGCGCCACGTCAAACCTGCGGAAAGCCCCCGGATCAGCAGTATCCGCGTCGGGTTAACGTCACGCTCCTGAACGCCGGTGCGCAGGAGGCCACCTTCACGGTCCAGGCGATTTCGCTCTACACCAAGCCCGAGCCGATCTTCGAACTGGCGGTGAAGGTGGGTGCCAAAGACGTGAAGCAAGTGAATAGCGTACCGATACCTCGGACCGAGAACGGACACGTGACGGTCGACTACGACACCTACGTTTGGATTCGGATCACATGCGATCAGCCCTTCCTCGCGTACGTCAGTTCTGTCTTCGAAGGAGGGGCGCAGGGTTCGATGCCGTTTGAGGTCTTCACTCCTCGCATTGAAGGGGCGACAGGGCCATGACGGGGTTCTCGCCAGCCT
Organism: uncultured Holophagales bacterium; assembly: GCA_964453825.1. Classification (GTDB taxonomy): domain Bacteria; phylum Acidobacteriota; class Thermoanaerobaculia; order UBA5066; family UBA5066; genus UBA5066. The sequence continues at coordinate 703 of CAYVPO010000364.1, read as the reverse complement.
GCGGCCCGATGATGAGGCGTCGCTTCGTCGGTGTGGTGGACAACGCCTTCGCCGAGTCGTTCAACGCCACGGTTCGACGAGAGTGCCTCCCGCAACACTGGTTTTGGGGGCTGGAGGACGCCGGGAGACTTCTTAGAAGGTGGAGAGACGAGTACAACAACGATCGTTCCCACAGTAGCTTGGGACGGGTAACCCCGGCCGAATCCAGGGCCGGACGATCAGGGGTCACGGATCGAATCGAAGCCCGAAGAGTCGCAGAACGCCTGGACTGAATACGGGGAGAACCGGAGAGCACCTGCGCCGGACGATCGTCACGATCGACTACCTCCAGACCGACGACACGCCCGTCACCGTCCTGGACAAAGGCGGGGGGGGCTCACGGGCCGGCTCTGGGTATACCTCGACCCGCTCGGCAAGAGGATCCTCTTCGATGCGACCTCGACGCGCGGCCGGGGCGGACCCGAGCGGGCGCTGAAGGATTTCGCGGGATACCGCCAGGCCGACGCCTTCTCGGCCTACGACGCGCTGTACCGAACGGGTCGGCTCGTGGAGGTGGGGTGCTGGGCGCACGCTCGAAGGAAGTTCTTCGACACCCGGGAGTAGGACCCGGAGGCGATGAAGGTCCTCGCGCTGATCCAGAAGCTCTACGCGTAAACGTCCGACGAACCCCGTCCTTCTCTCGGTCATCCTGATGCCAGAAGCT
>CAYVPO010000363.1:0-1788 GCA_964453825.1 uncultured Holophagales bacterium | reverse complement strand
CGAGGTGGAAGCCGAGCTCCCCCTTCGGCGCCTCGACGGCGGCGTAGGCCTCCCCCGCCGGCGGCTTGATGACGCGCGGCACTTTGCCGCGGATCTCCGTCCCCGGATTCTTCTCGAGCCAGTCGAGGCACTGGAGGACGATCCTCCGGCTCTGGCGGAGCTCGGCGACCCGGACGAGGTATCGGTCGTAGGTGTCGGCGTTCTTTCCGACGGGGACGTCGAACTCGAGCTCCGGGTAGACCTCGTACGGGAGAGCCCTGCGGAGGTCCCAGGCCTTTCCGGCGGCCCGGAGGACGGGACCCGTCATCCCCCACTCGATGCAGCGCTTCTCGTCGAGGACGCCGATCCCGATCGTCCTCTGCTTCCAGATCCGGTTCTCGGTCAGGAGCTCCTCGTACTCGTCGACGTTCTTCTCGAACGGCTCTGTGAACGCCCGGACCTTCTCCAGCCAGCCGGGCGTCAGGTCGACCGGGAGGCCGCCGATCCGCATGCAGTTCAGCGTGAGGCGGGCGCCGCAGTACTCCTCGAAGAGGTCGAGGATCACTTCCCGCTCGCGGAACGTGTAGAAGAACGGCGTGATCGCCCCGAGGTCGAGGGCCGCCGTCGCGAGCCAGAGGACGTGCGACGAGATCCGCTGCATCTCGTCGAGGAGGACGCGGATGTACTGCGCCCGCTTCGGCACCTCGACTCCGAGGAGCTTCTCGACGACGAGGACGTAGGCGTGGTTGTTCGTCGCCGAGGCGACGTAGTCCATCCGGTCGGTGTGGGGAACGACCATCGGGAACGTCTCGGTCTCGAAGAGCTTCTCCGTTCCGCGGTGGAGGTACCCGATGTCGGGGCGGGCCGAGACGATCCGCTCGCCGTCGACCTTCAGGACGAGGCGGAGGACGCCGTGGGTGGACGGGTGCTGGGGCCCGAAGTTGAGCTCCATCTCGTGGAGCCCGAGGAGGGGCGGGCCCTCGAGGGGGGGGAACTGCGCGGCGGTGCCGGGCGTCGATTCGCTCATGAAAGCACCTTCCGGTTCGGGTCCTTGGGTCCCGGTCCGCCCCCCTCGGGGTAGCGCTCCGGGTAGATCGCCGCGCCCGTGTCGATCCCCTCGACGGGGAAGTCCTTCCGGAGCGGGTATCCCTGGAAGCCGTCCCAGGTCAGGATCCGGCGGAGGTCGGGGTGCCCGTCGAAGCGGACCCCGTACATGTCGAAGACCTCCCGCTCCATCCAGTTCGCCGTGAGCCAGACCCCCGTGACCGAGGGACAGCTCTCGCCGACCGCCGCCTTGAGCCGCAAACGCTCCTGGCCGCGCGAGAAGGAGTGGAGGAGGAGGAGGACGTCGAAGCGGGGATCCCGCTCCTTCCAGTCGACGGCCGTCAGGTCGACGAGGTACGTGAACCCTTCGTTCTCCTTCAGGTGCCGGCACGCCTCGACGAGGCTTTCCGGCGCGACCTTTACCGTCGTCTCGCCGACGAACTCGTACGCCTCGAGGACGGCGCCCGGGACGGCCGCGGCGAGCGCGGCGACGAGGGGCTTGCCGCTCGCGTCGGTCGGTTTCGGGGCGGCGGGCTTCGGGGGGGCCGCGGCAGCGGCCGGCTTCGGCGCGGCCGCCGGCATGGCGGCCCCGTCGACGGCGGCTGCGGGAGCAGGTTTCGGCGCCGTCGGGGCGGGCTTGTCCGCGGTCGCCGCGGCCGGGGCCTCGGCGACCTTCGAGATCGGCTCCGGTGCGGGAGTCTCGGGGGGATTCGGCTTGTCTTCGCTCATCGCGCTCGCCCGTTCACGAAGCGCGCCGGAGGGTGC
>CAYVPO010000362.1:0-1815 GCA_964453825.1 uncultured Holophagales bacterium | reverse complement strand
TCGGGGCTCGAGTCTCGGGCTACTTCCCCGGGACGCCGAGCCAGCCGCGGCTGAAGTAGTCGGCGAGCGAGAAGGCGAAGAGGATCAGGATGAAGAAGAGCGACGCCCAGACGACGATCTTGTTCAGGCGCGCCGAGTGCCAGACGTGCATGAAGAAGAGGACGACGAGCGTCGCCTTCGTCACGGCGATCGCCATCGCGACGGCGTCGTTGATCGCGTCGGTGACCTGCCCGGGGAGGTGATCGGCGATGTTCACGTGCGCGACCCCCACGGTCAGGAGCGTCAGCGCCATGAGCGCGAAGAAGACGAGGAGATAGGTGCGGATGGGGGTGACGTGGACGGTCGACATGGCTTCTCCGTCGGCCTCAGGCGTGGTGCCGCCCCAGGAGGTAGAGGAGCGGGAAGAGGAAGATCCAGATGACGTCGACGAAGTGCCAGTAGAGGCCGACCCCTTCCACCCAGTTGTGGTTCTCCGCCGAGAACTCTCCGCGGAGGGCCTTCGGGACGAGGAACGCGAGGAGGCCGAGGCCGATGATCATGTGGAGGGCGTGGAGCCCCGTCATGCAGAAGTAGAGGACGAAGAAGGTCTGCGCCGCCGGGTCGGTCGTCCCCTCGATGTGGAAGCCAGGTCCCGGGATCAGGTGGTGGGTCCACTTGTGGTGGTACTCGAACCCTTTCACGACGAGGAAAGCCGTCCCGAGTGCCATCGTCGCGCCGAGCCAGCCGACGATCTGCCGCGCGCGGCCGAGCTGCGCGGCCCGGACGGCGAGGACCATCGTGAGGGAGCTCCCGATCAGGACGATCGTGTTCGCGAGCCCGAGCGGGACGTCGAGCTGGTTCGAGCCGAGGGCGAACCAGTCCGGGTACTTCCAGCGGTAGACGGTGTAGGCGAGGAAGAGCCCGCCGAAGAACATGACCTCCTGCGCGAGGAAGAGCCACATCCCGAGCGTGGCCGACTCGCGCTGCTGGTCGTAGTCGTCGAAGTGGTGGGCGAGGGGGGCGGGGCGCGCCTCAGACGCCAACGGTCACCTCCTTCGCCAGGGCGGACGTCTCGTACGCGTACGCCTCCTCCGTCACGACGGGCGGCGTCGCGAAGTTCAGGACCGGGGGCGGGGAGGCGGTCTCCCACTCGAGCCCCTTCGCGCCCCAGGGGTTTGCGGGCGCCTTCGCCCCGAACTTCAGCGACCAGAGGAGGTAGACCACGGGGATGAGGTAGCCGAAGCCCAGGATCGTCGCGCCCGCCGAGGAGAGGACGTTCCACGTCTGGAACTCGGCCGGGTACATGTGGTACCGGCGCGGCATGCCGAGGTAGCCGAGGATGAACTGGGGGAAGAACGTCGTGTTGAAGCCGACGAAGATGACGACGGCCGAAACGCGGGACCAGTACTCGTTGTAGAGGCGCCCCGTGATCTTCGGCCACCAGAAGTGCAGGCCGCCGAGGTACCCCATGATCGCGCTCCCGACCATGACGTAGTGGAAGTGCGCCACGATGAAGTACGTGTCGTGGACGTAGATGTTGATGCCGAGCGTTCCGAGCATGACGCCCGTCAGGCCGCCGATGAGGAAGACCCCGATGAAGCCGAGCGCGTAGAGCATCGGCGTCTGGAGCGAGATCGAGCCCTTGTAGAGCGTCGCCGTCCAGTTGAAGACCTTCACCGCGGACGGGATCGCCACGAGCATCGTCAGGAACGAGAAGATCGCCCCGGCCACGACGGACTGGCCGGAGATGAACATGTGGTGGCCCCAGACGAGGAACCCGATGACGGCGATGAAGAGGCTCGAGAAGGCGATGAAGTGGTACCCGAAGACCCGCTT
>CAYVPO010000361.1:0-1816 GCA_964453825.1 uncultured Holophagales bacterium | reverse complement strand
GCGCGTAGGGGATCGCGCCCGCGCTCTCGTCGAACGACCCGACCCACGTGATCGTGCCGTCGCCGTCCGCCGTCGTCTCGAAGAGCGGCGTCCGCCCTGTGAGAAGCCCCGCGCGGCCGAGGCTCGCCGAGGCGACGGCTGAGGCCGGGGTGAAACGGACGGTAACGGCGAACGCCTGGATCCGGGAATCGGCCGGACGGTCGACGCCGAGAGGAGTCCCCGCGGCGTCGGACAGGAGGATCGGGACGGCGAACGGGCCGGAGCCGGAGAGGGCCCCGAATCGGAGCGTGTCCTGGGCGAGCGTGGCCGGCGCGACGAGGAGGAGGGTGGCGAGGGCGGCGGAAGAGAGGGCGCGCATCGTCGGCTCCTTGCTCACAGCGGCTCCGGGCCGCCGGCGTAGAGGAAGTTGATCAGGTAGAAGAGGTCGAGGGCGTCGATCCGTTCGTCGGCGTTGACGTCGGCGATGCCGAGCGGCTCCGGGCCGGCCGAGTAGAAGGAGTTGACGAGGTAGAAGACGTCCGCGGGGTTCACGACGCCGTCGTCGTTCACGTCACCGGGAAGGCCGATCGTGTGGAAGACCTCGTTCGTCGTGATCGGCGCCTCGGTGTCGAAGACGATCGTGGCGGAGTTGACGATGCGGGTGCCGGGAGGGAGGCCGGTCTTCGTCCGGACGGAGAACGTGAGGACGCCTTGGCCTCGTCCGGTGGCGTCGTCGGGCGGGAGGAAGCCGGCCATCGGGTCCTCGGGCAGGTCGCCCGTCTCCGGGTCGAGAGTCCGAAGCGCCACGCGAAGCGTCCTGCCGGTGAGCGCGGAGGTCGTCTCGACCCACCAGCGCTTCCCGCGATCCGGTCTCCAGTCCTCCGTTCGGGACGAGAGGGTGAAGGAGGGGGTATCGAGCGGCGTCTCGAGGGCCTCGATGCCCCAGCCGACGTCCGTCACGCGGAGCGTCGTCAGGTCGAGGGAGGGGTCGAGCGCGTCGGTCAGGAAGACCTCCTGCGCCGGCGCCGAGGCGGACGGGACGTTCTGGAAGTAGACGGCGTACGTGAGCCGGTCGCCGGAACGGACGCGGTGGCGAGGCCCGGCGCCCGGCGTCGCCGTCTTGCCGTTCGGGTCGCCCGGCGAGACGAGCTCGGGTCGGCCCGTCTCCAGGGCGACCTGCTTCATCACCCAGTCGGGGTAGGTCCCGTCGGGCCGCCGGTACTGGCTGTACTTCGACCACGGGTTCCGGTCGACGGGGTGCTCCAGGAACCAGCGCTCTTCGCGCTTGAGCTTTTCGATGTAGGCGTTCGTCGCGAGCTCGTCGACGGCGGCGACGGCGCCCGCGCCGAGGATGATCCAGCCGACCGGTGAAGCGGCCAGGGCCGTGGCGCCGCCGGCCACCGCGACACCGCCGACCGTCGACGTGCACTCGACGGAGGCCATCAGGCTCGTCATCGTCCAGATGACGCCGACTCCAGCCGACCCGAGCTGTCCGACGCCGTGCACGAAGGCCCAGCCCTGGCCGGGTTGAGCGGAGTCCTTGAAGTCGCCGGCCGCGCCGGCGAGGGAGTTGCCGACGCTGACGGGTGCGAAAAAGTTGCCCAGGGAGTCGGAGAAGAGCCCGAGGACGACGTCCGTCCCGTCGATGAGCCAGTCCTTCATCGCCGCGCCCGGGTTCTCGAGGCCCGACGGATCCGAGTAGCGGACCGGGTTGCCGCCGACGTAGTCGTAGAGGTGGAAGCCGGCGCCGTAGCGAAGAGGATCGGGCGAGAGGAAGCGGCCGAGGCCGGGGTCGTAGGAGCGGGCCCGCATCTGCAGGAGGCCGTGAGCGTCGGTC
>CAYVPO010000360.1:0-1821 GCA_964453825.1 uncultured Holophagales bacterium | reverse complement strand
CGCGGGTCGATGTCGAGCCGGTTGCCGTGGTGGACGTGGTTGTCGAGGAGCGCCGCGAGGAGGTTGTGGGCGGACGTGACGGCGTGGAAGTCGCCCGTGAAATGGAGGTTGATGTCGTCCGACGGGACGAGGCGCGCGCGACCTCCTCCCGTCGCGCCCCCCTTCATCCCGAACGTCGGACCGAGGGAGGGCTCACGGAGCGCGACGCAGGCGCGCGCGCCGATCCGGGCGAGACCCTGGGCGAGGCCTATGGACGTCGTCGTCTTTCCTTCACCGGCGCCCGTCGGCGTGATCGCCGAGACGAGGACGAGCCGGCCGCGCGGCGTGAACCCCGCCGGCGACGGCAGCACCTTCGCCTTGTCGTGGCCGTACGGGACGAGCCGCTCCGGCGGGAGGCCCAGCGCGGAGGCCGCTTCGGCAAGGGACGGGATCGCGGGCTCGGTCATCGCTCCCTCCACGGACCGGGAGGTGGCGGCCCTCCGGCCCGCCGCAGTATGGACCCGCGACCGGGCCGGCTGCTCAGGTGAAGCCCTGGAGCTTCTTCAGCGCTGCGACCTTCAGCGCCATGCTCGTCGCGGCTCCGCGCGAGATGTTCCGCACCTCCGACTCGGGGAGGGTCGGCAGGATCCGGAGGGCGAAGGCGGGCGGCGTCTTCGCGTTGTGGACGAGCGCGACGCGCACCTCGAGGTTCGAGAACCACTGCGTCGACTTCATCATCGCCTCGGCCGTCTGGAACGTCAGGTACGGCGACTTGGCGATCCGGATCACCTCGTCGGGGGTCAGGCGCGGATTCTTCAGCAGGGCGTAGAGGACCTGCGGGTCGCTGTCCTGGGCGAGGATCATCCGCTCGACCCGGTCCGCCTTCGCGGCGAGGAGGAGCTTCTCGACCCGGCCGAGTCCCCGGAGCCGGTCCCAGACGCTCTCACGGGCGACGACGTCTTCCGCTTCTCCGGCCTCCTCGAGGACCTCCTCGCCGGGTTCCTCGGGCGCGTCGCGCAGCGCGTCGGCGAGGGCGGCGGCGTCTCCTTCGACGTGGAGGGCGAAGCCGTCGGGAAGGGGCGCGACGACGGTCGCCGTCGTGGGCACCGCGCCGCCTCCCGCGAGCCGGAGGAGGAGCTGGAGCTTCGCGAAGATTGCGAGCTTCTCGCGCGTCGGGAGCCGCAATCCGCCGGCCGAGAGGTTCGTCCGAGCCTCGGCCTCGAGCTCGGCCTCGGACTCGAACTCGACCGTGAACGCCGAGGGGCCGGTCCGCTCCGTCTTCACGCTCCGTTCCCTCCCGCCGGGGAGTGTATGACCAGCGGTCGACGTTCCGCCCCGCTCAGGCGAGCAGGCGCCAGAACGTCCACCCCTCGTGCGGGACGCCCGCGTCCCCGACCGAGGAGAACCCGGCGCGGCGCGCGTAGCCGTTGAGCGTCCCGCGGCGGAGGAGAGTCCCGGTCCCCGCCGGCTCCTCGCCGCACATCGACGACGAAAGGCACGTCAGGACGCTCCACCCGTAGTTGAGCCGGTCGTTCGGCGGGGCGGGCAGCGTGAATCGCTCGCCGATCTTCATTTCGACGACGAGGACGGTGCCGGACGGTGCCGCGAGGCGGCGCATCGCGGCCAGCGCCTCCACCGGGCGCGGCATGTCGTGGATCGCCTCGAACGCGAACACCAGGTCGTATCCCTCGCGAAGCTCCGGAGCGGCGGCGTCGCGAACGTGGAACGCGACGCGGTCGGCGACGCCGTGAGTCCGCGCGTTCGCGCCGGCGTTCTCCACGGAGGCCGGGTCGAGGTCGAGTCCGTCGACCCGGACGAGCGGGTAGCCGCGCGCGAGGGCGA
>CAYVPO010000359.1:0-1837 GCA_964453825.1 uncultured Holophagales bacterium | reverse complement strand
CTCTTCGTAACGTCCCGCCTGGAAGAGCGCTCGAGCGAGATTGGCGCGGATGAAGCGGGCCGAGCGGGCGGGCCCGACCACGGTGGAATAGAGAGCCTCGTCCGGGGCGTAGCCGAGCCCGAACCGGTCACGGACCTCGAGGAGGTCGAGGGCGGCGAGCGCCTCGCGAAGAGCGTCGTCCGGGGAGCGGACGGCGCCCAGGAGACGCTCCTTCACTCCGTCGGCGCTGCGGCTCGCGCTTGCCCACGGTCCCCTCCGGACCGCAGAGCTTCCGGCATCAGGATGACCGAGAGAAGGACGAGAGAAGGACGGGGTTCATCGGACGCTTACGAGAGTCCAACGCAAGAAAGGACGGAGGCGGCAATACCTCGGCACGACGACATGCGAAGTAGCGAGCGAGGTGTTGGATTTCGGCTCCCAGAAGGCCACTTCCACTATTGAAGGTACGCCAGCGCCGGCCGGGTTCTTGCCGGAGCCCCTCGGAGGAGGTGCCGAACCAGCAGAGGTCAGAGAGCGATCAGCGTGGATCCTGAGACCGCCGAGCCTCTCAGGCTCTGGCCAACCCACAAGGAGGATGCGTGATTCCACGATCTATCCTGGCTCTTTCTCTCGTCGCGATCGCTGCTCCTGCTGTCGCCGAGACCTATGTCGTCCGGAGCGCCGCTGATGGTCGACAGGACGCGGTTGGACCGCTGATCGCGGGCCGAGGCGTGGGGCAGCCGTTCTGCACGGAGACTCACTGTATCGTCGTGACACGGAACTCCGTCGAGCGCGCTGCGCTCTCGGACCTCGTCTTGAGACGCATCATCGTCCTTGAGCACCTCGCCGATGCCCGGCGTCTCTTCTTCCAGAAGGCCACATACGACGCGGATCTCGAAGCCTTCGACCGACCCTTTCCCGGGCGGATGGAGGTGGACCGTGGAAGCGGAATCGGCCAGTACGCTGTCATCTTCAAGGCCTATCCCACCGCGGAATGGCTGAAAGAGATCGAGGAAGCGGGGCTGACTCCGGTGGAGCCGCTTCCGGCGATGGGGTACCTGGTCTACGGCCCACGCGAGCCGCTCGAGAAGCTCGTGGCCAGGGTGTCGCATATCAACGGCATTCTGGATATCCCCGCCGGGTTGAAACGCTTCAACCTGGATCTCGTCTCGCCAGGTGACTACGACGGGGCGGTCCCCACCTCGGTCAGCGCCGTGGACGTCGCCGACTCGCCGGCAAGGAGGTTCCTCGAGGAAGCCGCCTCGGGGAAGATCGCCGTGGCCATGAAGACGGGCGTCCTCGTTACCTGGAGCGTTCGGCTGACGAGGGCTCAGGCGATCTCCGCGAGCAGATTCCCGGAGGTCGTCGCCGTCCGGCGAAACACACGTCGCTGGGCTCCCGCGGACGAGCGATCGAACCGCCTCGTCCTCGGCGCGTGGCAGCAGCCCGGCTCATCCTGGCCGCCTCCGTCTCCGCCGGCCGTCGACCCGCCCATCCCCCCGAACACCCTCAATCCGCCCTACTACCAGGACCAGTGGAAGGCGAGTTTCGACGCGCTCGGGCTGGACCTCTCGCATCAGACGATCGGCTTCCTCGACACGGGAATCGATCGGGGGAAGTACGACACGGGCGGCGCGGCCTTCTGCCCGGTCTTCCTCCAGATGCCGGCGGGCCAATGCCGGCTCCTCTTCACGACCGACGTACTCGAGAACTACAACTTCCCTGCCGACAGGAGCCTGAGGGCTGACGACTACAAGTACCACGGTTCTCTCGTCGCCTCCATCGCCGCCGGTTTGGCGGGCGCAACGAGCCCGGGCCGGGATTTCGAGAGGTATGCCTTCACTCAGGGCATCGCACC
>CAYVPO010000358.1:0-1870 GCA_964453825.1 uncultured Holophagales bacterium | reverse complement strand
GACCGGGCCGACCACGCTCGCGCACGCCCTCCACCTCGACACGCATATCTACCGCGACCGGGCGGAGCTCGCCCTCGACCTCGCCGGCGTGCTCGCCGCGGAGGCGCGGGGGCTCGCCGCGGCCGGCATCTGCATGCTCCAGATCGACGAACCGATCCTCTCGACCGGCGCCGCGGACCCGTCGGCGGCCGCTGAAGCGATCGGCCTGGTCGCCCGGGGCCTCCCGGTCCCGGTCGCGCTCCACGCCTGCGGCCCGATCGCCGGGATGATCGACGCCCTGCTCCGCTATCCCGTCGAGATCCTCGACCTCGAGTTCGCGGGCCACCCCGGGAACCTCGAGGTGCTCGGCCCGCGCGAGCTCGGAGAGAAGCGGATCGGCCTCGGCGTGGTCGTCTCGTCCTCGGACGAGGTCGAAACGGTCGAGACCATCCGCACCCGGGTCGAACGCGGGGTCGAGGTCTTCGGCCCGGAACGGCTCCTGGTCGACCCCGATTGCGGACTCCGGATGCGTTCGCGCGAGGCCGCGTTCGCCAAGCTCTCGCACATGGTCGAGGCCGTCCGGAGCGTTCGCGCCGGGCTCTGACCGCCTTTTTTTCCGCACGCCGCCGGATGCGCGGGCTATATCAGACGGGCCGACCAGATCCGTGCATGAACGGGGACGCTGGGGGGCCGCTGGACCTCGCCGCCCACGCCGTGATCGCTGACCGGCGGGGGCGCCTGCTCCTCCTCCGCCGACCGGCCGCGAGCGAGTACAACCCGGAGCGGTGGGAGTTCCCCGGCGGGCGAATCGAACGGGGCGAGGGGGTCCGCGACGCCCTCATCCGGGAGGTCCGCGAGGAGACGGGCCTTGCCGTCGAGCCGGGCCGGCTCCTCGGCGCCGGGGAGCAGGAGCGGAGCGAGGGGCGCGTGGTCCACCTGGTCCTGGACTCGTCCACCGCGGGCGGGGAGATCTTCCTCTCGGAGGAGTACGACGCGTACCGGTGGGTGACCCCGAAGGGGCTCGCCGAGCTCCCGCTCTCGGACTGGATGGAGGGATGGTACGCCGCGCAGGGAGCGTGAACGGGGGAGCGTTTCAGTCCGGCTTCGCCCCGCCCTCGGGGGAGCGGTTGATCAGTTGCCAATAGCAGCCGATCTCGCGGACCACCTCGGCGAACCGGTCGAACTCGACCGGCTTGACGATGTAGCTGTTCACGCCGAGGCCGTAGCTGACCGCGATGTCCCGCTCCTCGGCCGACGACGAGAAGACCACCACCGGGATCTCGCGCAGCGACGCGTCCTCCTTGATCTGGCGCAGCACCTCGAGCCCGCCCACCTTGGGGAGCTTCAGGTCGAGCAGAATGACGCGCGGCCGCATCTTCTCCTCGAAGAGGGCGTCCAGCGCCTCCTGACCGTCCCACACGACGCGGACCCGGTTGTGGATGTTCGACCATTCGAAGACGTGGAGGATCAGCTCCACGTCGTGCGGGTTATCCTCCACCAGCAGGATGTCCTTCTCCCCGTTCAGCTCCATCATCACTCTCCTCGTGCAGTGTGAAGAAAAAGGTTGTTCCCCGTTCCGGCTCCGAATCGACCCAGATCCTGCCGCCGTGCCGCTCGATGATCCGCTGCACGATGGCGAGCCCGACCCCCGTCCCCTCGTACTCGCGCACGTCGTGGAGCTGGTGGAAGACCTTGAAGACCGTGCTGGCGTACTTCTGGTCGAACCCGACCCCGTTGTCGCGGACGTAGTAGATCGGCCGGCCGTTCTCGTCGAAGGACCCGATCTCGATCCCGGCCACCTCCCGGTTTCGCGTGAACTTGAGCGCATTCCCGATCAGGTTCGAGTAGACCTGCTTGAGCAGGGCCGGGTCCGCCCGGCAGGGGGGGAGAC
>CAYVPO010000357.1:0-1871 GCA_964453825.1 uncultured Holophagales bacterium | reverse complement strand
CCCCGCTCCGAAGAGCAGAAACGCCCGGCGAGCCGAAGCACGCCGGGCCAGTCGACTTCCGTGTGAATCATGAAAGAGGGTCCGGGATCAGACTCCCGCGCGGCGCTCCTCGGCCAGCTTCCGCAGCATCTTCTTCCTCGCGGCGATCGCTTTGCGCTTCCGCTTGGTCGACGGCTTCTCGTAGTGCTGACGCTTCTTGAGCTCCGACAGGATCCCCGACTTCTCGCACTTCCGCTTGAAGCGGCGCAGCGCGTTCTCGAAGGACTCGTCCTCCTTGACGTGGATCAAAGGCAACTGAGAGTCACCCCTTTCGGGCCCGGAGTGGCGCGGCCGGGTCGGCCGGGCCGAGGCGGACCTGAAAGTTTACGGGTCCGCCTCGGCGCCGTCAACCGCGGCTCGCCCGTGGCGGAGCCGACGGGCGCGCGCGTCTATAATGCCGGCTCGCGACCCCGAAGGCATCCAGGAGAGGCGTCTCATGTCCGTCGACCCCGCCGCCAATCGCAGGTTCATCGAGTCGCTCTCGACCCTCCTCGAGGACCACCTCGCGACCTGGAAGTCCCAGCTCGCGGACACCCGCAACGAGATCGACCAGCTGATCTCGAAGGCCTCGGAGAGCATCCCCGCCCAGGCGCGGCACCTCTTCCCGGAGGACCTCGTCGCCTCGCTCCTCGAGGACGCCGTCCCGCCCCCGCCGGCGCCGGAGCGCGTCGTCGAGAAGGTCGTCGAGCGGGTCGTCGAGACCGTGACCGTCCCGGGCCCCCCCGCGGCTCCCGACTGGGGCCTCGTGAAGGGCTCGATCGCGGCGATCGAGGGCTCCCGCACGCAGGTGGACGTCCTCACGCACTTCCTGACGGAGGCGCAGGTCCACTCCTCGCGCGCCGCGCTCCTCGTCCTCCGCAACGACCGGCTGACCGGCTGGAAGGCTCTCGGGTACGACGCCTCCGGCGGGCGCGACGACTCCGTCAAGGGGCTCGACCTGGCGGCGGGTGACGACCCGTTCGTCGAGGCGTGCCTCCAGTCCGAGAAGCCGATGATCGCGGTTCCGGCCCCGGAGGACGGCGCGCTCCGCCGTGCCCTCGGCGGCCAGCCTCCGGCCCGGACGCTGCTCGTGCCGATGGTGATCCGCGACCGGATCGCCGGCCTCCTCTGCGCCGACGAGCTCCCGGGCGAGGAGGGCCGCCTGAACGAGTCGGCCATCGAGGTCCTGACGTTCGTCACCGGCCTCTCGGTCGACCTCCTCGCCGCGCGCAAGAAAATCCCCTCCCCGGCGCTCACGCCCCGCGGAGAGGAGGTCCGGGCCTTCCGACCGGCAGCCACCGCCGAGCCGGCTCCGGAGCTCGAGCCTGCCCCGGCCCCCGTGCCGCCCGCGCCGCCCGTGCCGCCGGTCTCCGCCTCCGCAATGGCCGTTCCGCCGGCCCCCCCGGCGACGCCCCCTTCGCCGCCGCCGCCCGAAGCGCCTCCCGTCTCTTCCTCGCACTCGATCACCGGCGAGCTTCCGGGGCGCTCCGTCTTCGAGCAGACGGACCCGAGCGGCGCGCGGAAGACGCGGCGAATCACCGACGCCGGAGAGGCGCTCCGCGCGCTCGAGGAATCGGCGACGACGAAGAAGAAAGATCCGTTCTCCGGTGTGGACATCCTCTCGGCCTCGGGGGCGCGGAGCGCCGCCTCGCTCGGGCTCGCGACGCCTCGCCCCGGCGCACCGACGCCCGAGCCTCTGCCGCGGCCGGCCCCGCCGACACCGTCCTCGCCGCCGAGCCGCGGCGACCTGACGATGGCCTTCGAGCAGATCAAGACCGTCATCCCGTCCCCGCCCCCGCCCCCGCCCGTGCCGGCTCCGCGGCCCGCGGCGCCGCCGGCGCCCGCGCCGGCCG
>CAYVPO010000356.1:0-1884 GCA_964453825.1 uncultured Holophagales bacterium | reverse complement strand
GCCGCGTGTCGAGGAGACGGCACGGCGTGAGGGCGTAGAACCGCGAGGAGCGCGGCAGCCCCGCGGGGCCCGGCGCCGCGCCCGTCCGGCGAAGGCCGCCGCGCCCGGTCCCCCAGAGGACGCGCGCGTTCAAGGTTCCCGGCAGGTCGTAGGCAACCACGCCCGAGGAGACCGTCCCGACGACGACCTCGAGCTCGCCGTCGCCGTCGATGTCCCCGAGCGACGGCGCGCCGAGCGCTCCGTTCCAGGTGGCGCTGCCGTACGGGGCGGGAAGGCTGACGGCGTGGAGGGAGACGCCGAGGTGACTGAGGACGTGAAGCTGGCCGGTGCCGCCCACGGACTTCTGAGGCCAGGAGGTGAAGATCACCTCGGCCGTCCCGTCGCCGTCGAGGTCCGCGACGGCCGGTTCGCTCGCGAAGCGGATGCCGGAACCCGGGACGTCGTAGGGCCAGCTCCCATGCTCCGTCTTGTCGAGGGACCAGGCGTGCAGGCGACCGTCGTACGACGGGTAGAGGATCTCCTTCATTCCGTCGCCGTCGAGATCGGCGAGCGCCGGATTCGGCACGACCGTCTCGATGACGTCGTAGTCCTCGGAGAGCGGCCCGCTTCCGGCGGCCGGCGTCGGGAGGACCGTCCAGTCCCACCCCGCGCCGGTGGCCCGCGTCCGATCGAGCCGGAGAACGAACGGCATCTGGTAGAGGCTCGCGTACGGGTCCGTCCCGCAGTTGTAGACGTTCCCGACGATCACGATCTCGCGGATTCCGTCCCCGTCGAGATCGCCGACGACTGGGGCCGAATCGGCCCAGTTCGGGCGGTGCTCGACGCCGCAGTTCGCGTAGCCCCGGAGGTCGACGGCGTGATCGACGTGGACGCCGACCTGGCTCCAGACCTTCCCCGCGCCGTACACGGGGCTCGCGGGGAGCTGGTTCCCGGCGCCGTCGAGGGCGGTGACGTAGTGCGTGTCCGTCGGGCCGACCAGCTCCTTGTCGCCGTCCCCGTCGAGGTCCGCGACCGCGACGTTCTCGTTGTACATCCCCCATCCGTAGCCGGGCTCGCCATCCCTTCGCGCGGGCCACCCGCTCCGGACGTTGCCGGCCCCGTCGTAGACGCTCAGCTGCCGGGTCGAGCCCCCGCTCGCCCGCCCCACGACGATCTCGAGCACCCCGTCGGTGTCGAGGTCCTCGACGGCGATCGTCCTCACCTCGCCTCCTCCGAACGGGTTCCGCGTCCAGAGGACGGCGCCCAGGGCGTCGTAGACGGTGAGCTGGTCCGAGCCCCGGCCGACGATCACCTCGAGCGTCCCGTCGCCCGTCAGGTCGGCCACGGCGACGCCGGGCCAGACCCGCGAGCCGTTCGTCGCGCGCCACTTCAGCGTCCCCGTCGCGCCGTTCAGGGCGACGACGTCGTACGAGCCCCAGACGACCTCGGGAGCGCCGTCGCGGTCGAGGTCCGCGATGGCGGGCGAGGAGTACCAGCCCGTCTGGCACCACGACGAGAAGCACCCGCCCCTCTGCCACTTCAGGACGGGGGCGGCGATCGCCGACGGGGAGCTCTCTTCCGCGCCGGCACGGGAAACGAAGAGTGCCGGGACCACGAGGAGCGTTGCGGCCACGGTACGGGCGACGAAGGTTCGGTAATGGGTCATGACCTCTCCCGCGAACGGTCGCGCGGTGGGGCCGAACCCGCGACGCTTCCCCGGGAGCTTACCGCCGGGCCGGCGGCCCGGCGGTGACCGAACGGCGCAGGACGCTCCCGCCGCGCCTCAGAGCGCGAGCGTCCTCGCCCCCGCCGCGAGCGTCGCCTTCACGACCTCGACGAGCCTCGCGGGCGGCACGCCCTCGGCCTTCTTCTCGCGCCGCGTCGAGACCTCGACGACGCCCTTCG
>CAYVPO010000355.1:0-1884 GCA_964453825.1 uncultured Holophagales bacterium | reverse complement strand
CTCGATGGCGCACTTGTTCGTGAAGCAGCGGTCGCCCTTCAGGAAGAGCTTCATGGCCTCGCGCCGGCAGAGCCGGCAGACGGATTCGCGATAACGCGCCACGGGAACGGATACCTCCTGGCCGACTCCGTCGTTGCGTTCCGCCCTTCGTCCCGGCCCGGAATCGGGAGCCGGTTTACGGGCGCCGGCGCGCTCTCCGCGCGCCGGGGTCGCCCCCCGCGCCGGGGGGTCGGGAGGCCGGCAGGCCTCCCTTTCTCGCGGACCCGCCGGGGGAGCGGCGCTCCCCCGGATCGGGGTCCCGGGCTAGACGCGGCGCCGCTTGCGGGGGCGGCAGCCGTTGTGCGGGATCGGGGTCGCGTCCTTGATGGAACGGATGTCGAGCCCGGCCGCGGCGAGCGCGCGGATCGCGCTCTCGCGTCCGGCGCCGGGGCCTTGCACCCGGACGTCGAGCGTCCGGACGCCGTGCTCCTGCGCGAGCTGGGCGGCGTTGCCCGCGGCGAGCTGGGCGGCGAAGGGCGTCCCCTTGCGGGAGCCCTTGAATCCGATCCGGCCTGCGGACGACCAGGCGAGAACGTTCCCCGAGGGGTCGGTGATCGCCACGATCGTGTTGTTGAACGACGCCTGGACCGTGGCCACGGCGTGCGGGACGTTCTTCTTTTCCTTCTTGGGGCCCTTCTTCCGGCCCTTAGCTTCAGCGGCAGCCATCGGCGTTCCTCATCCTTACTTCTTCGTCGCCTTCTTCTTGCCGGCCACGGCGCCGCGACGCGGGCCCTTCCGGGTGCGGGCGTTCGTGTGCGTCCGCTGCCCACGGACCGGCAGGCCGCGGCGGTGACGAAGCCCGCGGTAGCAGCCGATGTCCATCAGACGCTTGATGTCCTGGGCCGTCTCCTTGCGGAGGTCGCCCTCGACCTTCACGTCGTCCTGGATCTTCTTGCGGATCTTCGCGACCTCGTCCTCGGACAGGTCCTTGATCCTCGTGTCGGGCCCCACACCCGTGTCCTTCAGGATCATGCGGGCCGTGGGGCGCCCGATCCCGAAGATGTAGGTGAGACCGATCTCGACACGCTTGTTCGGGGGGAGATCGACGCCGGAGATTCGAGCCATTCCCTCTTCCCTCTAACCCTGCCGCTGCTTGTGCTTGGCGTTCTCGCAGATGACCCGGACGACCCCCGCCCTGCGGATCACCTTGCACTTGGAGCAGATCTTCTTCACGGACGCGCGGACTTTCATGTGATCCCTCGATCGTTTCGCCCCCGGCCTCCCGGGGGAGCCGGCGGAGCCATACAGTTTACTACTTGTACCGGTAGATGATGCGACCCCGGTTCAGGTCGTACGGAGAGAGCTCCACGAGGACCTTGTCGCCGGGCAGGATGCGGATGAAATGCTTCCTCATCTTCCCGGAGATGTGAGCCAGGACCTGGTGCTTGTTCTCGAGCTCCACCTTGAACATCGCGTTCGGCAGGGGCTCGATGACCGTCGCGGTCACCTCGATGGCGTCTTCCTTCGACATCTGCGCCTCGAAACCCTCTCCTCTCAGACCCGGCTCTCGCCCGGGGTCTCGGCCGGCTCCCCCCGCGGCGGAGCCGCCGGGACCGGGTATTCCGTCTCGTCCGGGACCCCCGTCACGAGACCGTCGGACGTGTAGCGGCCGAATCCGAGGACGACCGGCCCGTCAGCCGTCGCCACGACCGTGTGCTCGAAGTGCGCCGACGGCTTTCCGTCGGCGGTCCTCACCGTCCAGCCGTCGGGCCCGAGCCGAACCCGGGCCGTCCCGAGGTTGAACATCGGCTCGATCGCGAGCGTCATCCCCTCGCGGATCTTCTCGCCCTTCCCCGCCGGCCCGTAGTTCGGCACCTGGGGCTCCTCGTGGAGGGCGGTCCCGAT
>CAYVPO010000354.1:0-1897 GCA_964453825.1 uncultured Holophagales bacterium | reverse complement strand
GTTCGCCCTTCAGGGCGACTTCTACCCGACGCGCCTCGAGCTGACGATCCGCGCCGTCTACCGCGGGCCCGACGAGACGGGCGTCTACTTCGACCGGAAGCTGATCGAGGAAGGGGTCCCCTGGGCGAAGGGGCAGGTCGGGACGTTCTGGATCAAGGCGGCCTCGACGGAGGCCGTCCAGCAGCTCCCGCGGCAGATCGACGCGCTGTTCGAGAACTCCTCGTTCCCGACGAAGACGGAGACGGAGAAGGAGTTCCAGAACGGCTTCGTCTCGATGCTCGGGAACGTGAAGGCCGTCGTCACGATGATCTCGACCGCGATCGCCCTCGTCATCCTCCTCATCTCGGCGAACACGATGGCGATGGCCGCGCGCGAGCGCGTGACCGAGATCGCCGTCCTGCGGACGCTCGGCTTCGGCAAGCCGCTGATCCTGACCCTGGTCCTCGCCGAGAGCCTTCTCCTCTCGGCCACCGGGGCCTTCGTCGGCCTCGCGCTCTTCCGGCTCTCGTTCCCCGTCCTGAAGGAGGGGCTCCTGAGCTCGCCGATGGCCGGCTTCGCTGCCGGCATGCAGCTCTTCCCCGAGGTCCTCCTGACGGGGATCGGAATCACGCTCCTCGTCGGCCTCGTCGCCGGGGTCGTCCCGGCCATCCGTTCCGCCCGGCGCTCCATCCCCGACGGCCTCCGCCAGGTCGGATAGAGAGGAATCGAACGTGCTTTCCATCCCGCTGAAGTACAACATCCGGAACCTCTTCGTCCGCAAGGTGACGACGTCTCTCACCGTCCTCGGGATCGCGCTCGTCGTCGCCGTCTTCCTCTGCGTGATGGCGCTCGGCGAGGGGCTGGCGACGGTCTTCACGGCCTCGGGCTCGGAGAAGAACGTCCTCGTCCTCCGCCAGAACTCGCAGTCGGAGCTCCAGTCGGGGATCGGGCGCGACCAGGCGCCGCTCGTCCGGGCGCTGCCGGGAATCGAGAAGGACGCTGACGGCAAGCCGATCGTCTCCGCCGAGCTCGTCGTCGTCCTGAACCTCGACAAGCGCGACGGCGGCTCCTCGAACGTCACTCTCCGCGGCGTCGAGGAGAAGGGGATGGCGCTCCGCCCGGGGATGAAGCTGACCGAGGGGCGGACGTTCGTCCCGGGGACGTCGGAGGTGATCGTCGCCGAGAGCGTCGCGCGGCGGTTCAAGGGAGCG
Source organism: uncultured Holophagales bacterium (assembly GCA_964453825.1). Lineage (GTDB taxonomy): Bacteria > Acidobacteriota > Thermoanaerobaculia > UBA5066 > UBA5066 > UBA5066. The sequence continues at coordinate 707 of CAYVPO010000354.1, read as the reverse complement.
GAGGTGGGAGACGAGATCCGCTTCGGCGCCTACCGCTGGAAGGTCGTCGGGCACTTCGACGCCGGCGGGACCGCCCCCGACAGCGAGATCTGGACCGACACCGAGGGGATGGTCAACACCTTCCAGCGAGGCGGCTACTCCTCGATCCTGGCCCGGACGACCGACCGCGCCGCGCGCGACCTGCTCGTCGCGGCGCTCGCCGAGGACGCGCGCCTCGCGCTCGACGGGAAGGTCGAGCGGAAGTACTACGACGAGCAGACCGCGACCGCCGCGCCGATCCGGTTCCTCGGGTTCTTCGTCGGCGTCGTCATGGCGATCGGGGCCTGCTTCGGCGCGATGAACACGATGTACGCGGCCGTCTCGGCCCGCACCCGCGAGATCGCGACGCTCCGCGCGCTCGGCTTCTCGCGCCTCTCGATCCTCGTCTCGTTCGTCCTGGAGTCGATCGCGCTCGCGCTCCTCGGAGGCGTCGTCGGCTGCGCGCTCGCGTTCCTTCTCGTGAAGCTCGCGCTCTCGGGAGTGACCGGGACGACGAACTTCGCGACGTTCGCCGAGGTCGTCTTCGCGTTCCGGCTGACGCCGGCGCTCCTCGCGACGGGGATCGTCTTCTCGCTCGTGATGGGCTTCTTCGGAGGCCTCTTCCCGGCGGGCCGGGCGGCCTTCACGAAGATCACGGCCGCGCTTCGGCAGGTGGGCTGAGGGCGGCG
>CAYVPO010000353.1:0-1913 GCA_964453825.1 uncultured Holophagales bacterium | reverse complement strand
CAGACGACCTCGCACGGCGCCATCTCGCAGTGCTGGCACATGAGGGGCTGGTGGTGGACGGCCGGGTTCTCGAGGTCGCTCCCCTCGTAGTACTGGTCGACGCGGATCCAGTGCATCTCGCGGTTCTTCGCGACCTGCTCCTTGCCGACGACGGGGACGTTGTTCTCCGACTGGCAGGCGACGACGCAGGCGTTGCAGCCGAAGCAGGAGCCGAGGTCGACGGAGAGGCCCCAGGCGTTCTCCTTGTACTCCCAGCCGGGCTGGAAGAGCGACGCTTCCTTCGGCGGGAGTCCGTGTCCCTTCGCCTTCGCCGGGTCCTTCCGGTACTCGGGGAGCGTCATCGTCCGGACGATCTCGCGCCCCTCCATCCGGAAGTGCTGCTGCGTGTGGGCGAGCGGGTGGCGGGCTCCCGTCTTCGTCACCGTGACCGCCGGGACGAGCCACGGGGCGGCCGCCGTCCGGAGCGGCGTCACGTCGGCGCCGACGCCGTTTCCGACGCGCCCCGCGTGCTTCCGGCCGAAGCCGAGGTGGAGCGTGACGACGCCGGCCGCCTGGCCCGGCTGAATGAGGACGGGGAGCTCGACGGAGCGCCCGTCCGCCTCGACCTTCACGACGTCCTCGTTCGTGACGCCGAGCTTCTGCGCCGTGGCCGGTGAGACGACCGCGGCGTTGTCCCACGTCAGCTTGCTGAGCGGCTTCGGGAGCTCCTGGAGCCAGCCGTTGTTCGCGTAGCGGCCGTCGAGGAGCGAGGAGTCGGGGCGGAAGACCGCCTCGAGCTCCGCGGGCTTCGCCGACGCGGCGGAGGCCAGGGCGGTCGCGACCTCGCCGAGGCGGACCGGAACCGCGACGACGGCGGCGGCCGTCCCTGGGACGACGCCGTCGTGGAGGGCCTTCCTCCAGAACGCCTCGAAGTCGGCCTCGGCAGGGCGCGCCGCCTTCCAGGACTCCTTGACGACGTCGTACCCCTTCCGTGGGACCTCGTCGAGGAGGACCGAGAGGAGCTCGTGCGCCGACTTCCCTTCGTAGAGCGGCTCGACGAGCGGCTGGACGAGCACCGCGGTGCCGTCGAGGGAGCGGGCGTCGCTCCAGGCTTCGAGGTCGTGGGCCATCGGGACGACCCAGTGGCAGTAGCGGGAGGTCTCGTCCGGGTGGCTGGCGAGGGCGACCGTCAGGCCCGACTTCAGGAGCGTCTCTCCGAAGGCGAGGTCCGACGGCGCGTCGTAGACCGGGTTCCCGCCGAGGACGAGGAGGAGCTCGACCGAGCCCGCCCTCACGTCCGCGACGAGCTCGCGGAGCGAGGCGAGCTGGTCGACCGGGTCGGCCTCGACCGGTTCCGTGAGGAAGACGGTCTTCCCGACGTTCCCGAGCGCCTCGTTGATCGCGTGCGCGGCGGCGTGGACCTCGGCGGGGGCGAACTCGCCCGCGACGACGACGGAGCGGCCGGCGGCTCTCTTCAGGTCGTTCGCCGCGGCGGAAGCGAGCTTCGCCGCCCCTTCTTCGAGCCCGGCGGGTGCGGCGAAACCGGGGAGGCCGAGGGCCGCGCCGAGCGCCTGCGCGAAAGCGGGAAGGAGGCTCGCGCGGAGCGGGAGGCGGTGGTCGGCGAGCGTGCCGGTCGGAGTCGGGGAGACCTCGACGGCGTAGAAGCGGGACGTCTCCGTCTTCCCGTCGACGAGGCGGCGGCGGGCGGAGAACGCCTTCGCGTTGCGGACCGAGTCGGGCCCGGAGGCGAGGAGGTCGGAGTCGAGGGAGACGACGACGTCGGCGGCACCGAGGTCGTAGCGGGTCTCGACGGCGCGACCGAACGCGAGCCGGGTGCCGGCCCGGACCGAGTCGCGGCCGGCCGGCTCCCACTGGTGCCACTTCGCCTTCGGGTAGGCGGCGAGGAGCGCCGCGAGCTGCGCGCCGAGCGTGGG
>CAYVPO010000352.1:0-1938 GCA_964453825.1 uncultured Holophagales bacterium | reverse complement strand
GGCTCGACATGGCCCTGCGGGAGCTGAACGGCCTCCTCCCGCGCCGGAAGCGGGTGCGCTGAGAGTGACGATGCGCGGCGGGATGCCTCCGGCCCGCGCCGCCGCGATCGTGACCGTCCTGCTCCTCGCGACGGCCTTCATCGGACGTTCCGTCGTTTCGTGGGACGCGGCAGAAGCGATCTCCGACACTCTCGGCTTCCTCGTACAGGGTCGATTCGAGGCGGCGAAGCTCCCTTCCGCCGAGCTCGGCCCGGAGAGCGCTTTCGCCTTCCGCTCGCACTACGGCCTTTTCCCATCGCTCCTCCTTCTCCCCTTCACCGCGGTCCCCTGGGCGCTCCGGAGCGTCCTCGGCCCGCTGGGTCTCGACGCCGGGATCGCGCTCGCATGGACGACGGGGACCCTGCTGGCCGTGGCTGCGTTCCAGCGGCTCGCCCGGGTCCTGGCCCCCGCCGCCTCCCCGTGGTGGACGCCCGCATTCCTCGCGTCGACCTTTCTCTGGGCCTATGCGGCAGATTCGTTCTTCGAGACGTTCGCGGCGGCAGGGCTCGCCTTCGCCACGGCCGAGATCCTCGAAGGAGAGTGGCGGTCGGGTGTCCGGCCGGCGATCCTCGCCGGGACGGCGTTCTCCGGGGCCGCGCTCCTGAAGCCCGTCCTCTGGATCCTCGTGCCGGCGTTCGCCCTGGGGGCGGTCCTCGCGTGGCGCGGACGGGAAGGTGTCCTCCGCCGGACCGTTCTCTTCAGCCTCCTTCTCGCCTCGGGGATCGCCGTCGGCTGGACTGCGAGCGCCCTCCGGTTCGGCGGTGGAGCGAACTTCGGCTACGGCGATGAGGCGCTCCGGTTCACGACGCCGCTCCTGGAGGGGCTCTACGGACTTCTGCTCTCTCCGGGCCGCGGACTGCTGTTCTTCGCGCCCCTCGCCTTCGTCGGAGGCGTCCGACTCTTCCTCCGCGGAGTCCCGCCGGCCGTGAGGGTGCTCTGTGGCGCGGCGCCGCTCCTTCTCCTTCTGACAGTCGCCCGGTTCGAAGGCTGGCACGGGGGATCGGCCTGGGGGCCGCGCCACGCTCTTCCGGTGCTGCCGCTCCTGGCGGCGCCCGCGCTCCTGGCGCGACGAAGCACCTTCCTGCCGGCCGTGGCGGCCGGGGTCGGCGTGAACGCGCTGGGAGTTCTCGTGGCGGCCGGAGCGTGGATGTCCTGGGTGGAGCTCTGGAAGCCGCCTGAAGGAGCGGGTTGGCCCACGTCGGGCCCCGAGATCGTGTCGGTCGTGCCGTCGCTCTCGCCAATCCGGGGCCATGCGTTCCTGCTCGCTCACTCTCTCGGTCTGCCGCTCTCCTCGCCGGCCTCGCGGGTCGGAGCGGCGGAACGCGTGCCTGCCCCCGGCGCCGCGCAGTTCGCCTCGCCCGCCTTCCTCCGAGCCCTCCTCGGTCTCCCTCCGATGTATCCCATGGTCCCTTCGCTCCTCCATCGGATCGGTGCGGCCTATGCCCTTCGCGGAGATCTCGCGTCGGCTGCTCCGTTCCTGCGCGAGGCCCTTGCTCTCGCGCCGGACCGTCCTGGGCTCCGGGAGCTCCTGAGCGAGGTGGAGACGAGGACGGGTCCTGCGGCGCACTGAGAGTGCGGCCGTCCTCGGACGGACGGGTGAAGCGGACCCGGACGGGGCGCCTCGAGCCGAGCCGCCGGGAAGTGAGCTGGCGCGCCTCGGATAGACTGCTGGGCGGGACGACGGGATGACGAGCGAGTCGACAGGCAAGACCGACGAAGCGGCGCGCGGCGCCTCACCTCACGCCGGCGGGGCGGATGAGCTCGTCCCGCTCGACCCGGACCACCCGGGATTCAAGGACCCGGTCTATCGGGCGAGGCGGAACGCGATCGCGAAGCTCGCGCTGGAGTATCGCGAGGGCCAGCCGCTGCCGGACGTGGAGTACACCGAGGACGAGCAGG
>CAYVPO010000351.1:0-1946 GCA_964453825.1 uncultured Holophagales bacterium | reverse complement strand
CCAGGAGTCGACGAAGATCCACCGGGCGATGCGGGAAATCGCCTCCGTCGTCGAGAAGGTGCGCGAGCTGCGGAAGGCGCAGGGCGACCTCGCCGGTGCGCTCGAGATGCTCGAGACCCTCCCCGTCGGGGACGAGCTCCGCGAGATGGCCCAGAGCGAGGCCGACGGCCTGAAGCAGTCCGTCGCCGGGCTGGAGGAGGAGATCCGAATCCTCCTCCTCCCGAAGGACCCGAACGACGGCAAGAACGTCGTCCTCGAGATCCGGGCCGGGACGGGAGGCGACGAGGCCGCCCTCTTCGCCGAAGAGCTCTTCCGGATGTACGTCCGCTACGCCGAGGGGCGCGGCTGGCGCGTCGAGGTCATCGACCGCTCCGAGTCGGGCGGCCGAGGCGGCCTCAAGGAAGTCCAGGCGATCGTCGAGGGCGAGGGCGCCTTCTCGCGTCTCAAGTACGAGGGGGGCGTCCACCGCGTCCAGCGGGTCCCCGAAACGGAATCCCAGGGGCGCATCCACACCTCGGCGGCGACCGTGGCCATCCTCCCCGAGGCCGAGGAGGTCGAGCTCGAGATCGCCGAGAAGGACCTTCGGCTCGACCTCTTCTGCGCCTCCGGCCCGGGCGGGCAGGGGGTCAACACGACCTATTCCGCCGTCCGGATCACGCACCTCCCGACGAACACCGTCGTCCAGTGCCAGGACGAGCGCTCGCAGATCAAGAACAAGGCGAAGGCGATGCGCGTCCTCAGGGCGCGCCTCTACGAGGTCGAGCGGGAGAAGCAGGAGGCCGCCTACGCCGCCGACCGGAAGAAGATGGTCGGCTCGGGTGACCGCTCGGAGAAGATCCGGACCTACAACTTTCCGCAGTCCCGGATCACCGACCACCGGATCGGCTTCACCTCCCATCGCCTCGCCGACGTCCTGGACGGACGGCTGGACGAGATGATCGACCCGCTCATCGCCCATTTCCAGGCCGAGAAGCTCAAAATGGAGCTCGCCAAGGCCTGACGTCCCCGGGGCTCGTCCGAGCGGCGCGATCCGTTTCGCCGCGCCGTGCTTCGCCCCCCCTCCTTCGCGCATCCCGCCTGCGGGGCCACGGCCGGGAGGAGCACGTGTTCGAGTCGGCCGAGCTGGGACGGAGGCTCTCGAAGAACGAGTACGCTGAGGAGCTCCCTGCGATCCGCGCGCGCCTCCTCGCCGCGCAGCTCGCCCTCCGGGCGACGAAAGTGCCCGTGATCGTCGTGATCGCCGGCGCGGACGGCTCCGGAAAGGGCGACACGGTCAACCGCCTCCTCGAGTGGCTCGACCCGCGCGGCGTCGAGACCCACGTCTTCGGCCCGCGGACCGACGAGGAGCGCGACCGTCCCGCCGCCTGGCGCTTCTGGCGGACGCTCCCCGCCCGCGGGAGGATCGGCATCTTCTTCGGCTCCTGGTACACCGAGCCGATCCTGAAGCGGACGACCGGGAAGATCGGCGGCCCCCGCTTCGGGGCCGATCTCGCCCGCGTCGCCTTCTTCGAGGAGTCGCTCGCGAAGGACGGCGCGCTCTTCGTCAAGTGCTGGTTCCACCTCTCGAAGGACGCCCAGAAGAAGCGCCTGAAGAGGGCCGGGAAGGACCCCGAGACCCGCTTCAAGGTCACGCGCCTCGACTGGAAGCACTTCGGGCGCTACGACCGCTTCACGCAGGTCGCGGAGCGGGCGATCCGCGCGACCGACACGGCCGAGGCGCCCTGGACGATCGTCGAGGCCGCGGACGACCGCTGGCGCGACATTGCCGTCGGGCGGGCCCTCGCCGAAGCGCTCGAGGCGCGCCTCGCAGCTGTGAAGGAGGCGGCGGAGCGGAAGGCCGCTCGGACAGCCGCAGCCTCAACGCCGACGAAGAAGGCCTCGAAGGCGGCGAGGCCTTCGGAGCCCTCTTCCGCGCCGAGGAGCGTCCTCTCGACGATCGACCTCGG
>CAYVPO010000350.1:0-1976 GCA_964453825.1 uncultured Holophagales bacterium | reverse complement strand
AGTGTAGATGGTAGACCTGACCCCCATGCTCACGTAGAGTGTAGATGGTAGACCTGACCCCCCCTGCTCAAAGGCTTTCGAGGTAGGCGGCGAAGGTCTCGTTGAAGAGGGCGCCGGGGCGGCGGCTGCGGATGCGGGCGACGGCGTCGGCGCCCTTCATCCCGCGCTGCACGAGGATCATCCCGGCCACGAGCGCGGAGCGGTTGAAGCCCATGCCGCAGTGCGAGAGCACCCTCTGCCCGCTCTCGAGGAGGCGCGTCCCGAGCGTGGCGACGGCGTCGAGCCGGGCGAGGTCGGGGAGGTCCTCGTCGAAGATCGGGAAGTAGACGTAGAGCATGTGGTTCGGGAGGGTCGGGACTCCGTGGTCCACCTCGCCGTCGAGGTCGATCACGCAGCCGATCTTCCGGGCGAGGACCGGGCTCCAGTCCTCGATGGCCGGAGAGATGAACAGCATCTCGGCGTCGTCGATCGGGAAGAGCTCCATCTTCGGGAGCACTCTACCTCGACCTCCGGCCGGAGTCAGTCCGGCGCGGTCTCGTAGTGGACGAGGCGCCGCGCGGGGTCGGTCGGGAAGGCGAGGACGCGGCTCACGACGCGGCGTCCTTCCTCCCCCGCGAAGACGAACTCGTCTCCCACCGCGAACGCGCCGCCGGGCGCGGCCAGGTTGCCCCAGCGCTCTCCGCAGTCGCCGTATCGAAGGGAGGGCTCGACGGTGCGCGGAAGCGTCACCGGTCGTCCCGTCACGCCGTCCGGCCGTTCGGGGCGGGGAGATGGGCCGGGACCGCGAGGTCGGGCTCGAGCGCGGCGCTCTTCTGCGCCACCCCCTCCTCGCGCGCAGCCTGGTGGGCCCGCGCCGCCCTCACGAAGTCCTTGAAGAGCGGGTGGGCGGCGGTCGGCTTCGACTTGAACTCGGGGTGGAACTGGCAGCCGAGGAACCAGGGGTGGTCCGGCAGCTCGACCATCTCGACGAACTTCCGGTCGGGCGAGACGCCCGTGACGGCGAGGCCCGCCTCGCGCAGGGCCGGGAGGAACTCCTGGTTCACCTCGTAGCGGTGCCGGTGCCTCTCGTAGATGAGCGGCTCGCCGTAGGCGCGACGCGCGGTCGAGCCGTCCGCGAGCTCGCAGGGGTACTTGCCGAGCCGCATCGTGCCCCCGAGCGCCTCGATTCCGATCAGGTCGCGCAGCTTGTAGATGACCTTGTGCGGGGCGTTCGCGTCGAACTCGGTGGAGTTCGCGTTTGCGAGGCCGCAGACGTTCCGCGCGAACTCGATGACGGCGCACTGCATGCCGAGGCAGATGCCGAAGAACGGCACCTTCGTCTCGCGGGCGTACCGGATCGCGCGCAGCATCCCCTCGATGCCCCGGCGGCCGAAGCCTCCCGGCACGAGGACGGCGTCGGCACGCGAGAGCGACTCGGGATAGCCCGTCGTCTCGAGGTCCTCGGAGTCGACGTACTCGAGGCGCACCTTGACGTTGTTCTCGATGCCGCCGTGGTGGAGAGCCTCGTTCAGCGACTTGTACGAGTCGCCGAGCGCCACGTACTTGCCGACGATCGCGATCTTCACCTCGCCCGCCGGGTTCTTCCAGCGGTTCACGATCCGGTCCCACTTCGTCAGGTCGCGCTCGGAGTGGGGGAGCGAGAGGTAGTCGAGGACGATCTGGTCGAACCCCTCGCGCGCGAACGCGAGCGGGCACTCGTAGATCGTCGAGACGTCGAGAGCCGTGATGACGGCAGGCTCGTCGACGTTGCAGAAGAGCGCGATCTTCTTCTTCATCTCCTCCGGGATCGCCCGGTCGGAGCGGCAGAGGAGGATGTCGGGGCGGATGCCGATGGAGAGGAGCTCCTTGACGGAGTGCTGCGTCGGCTTCGTCTTCAGCTCGTCGGAGGCGGCGATGTACGGGACCAGGGTGACGTGGACGTTGATCGCGTTGCCGCGGCCGACGTCCTTGCGGAACTGGCGGATCGCCTCGAGGAA
>CAYVPO010000349.1:0-1982 GCA_964453825.1 uncultured Holophagales bacterium | reverse complement strand
CTACGGCTTCTCATACTCGTTGGGGGACGCGGGTACAGGCGTCCTGACGAGCTTCAGGCTGCCGACGGGGACGCTCGTCGAGTACGAGTACAGCGCCTCTACTGCCCCAATGCCTTGCCTGTTCGGCAGGATTTCAACCTGCATGTCGCTCGACGACGAAGCCCCCAGCGAAGCCGAGCTCCCCGACGGCGGTATTCTGAATCGTCTCTCGAAGCTCCAAAGCTACCTCAACCGATCACCTGCCGTCATCAGCCGGACGGAGACGGATCCGACGAATGGCCTCTCGGCCACGACGACCTACCATCGGAAGCAGTTCGCGCAGCCGGTTGGAACAAAGCCCCCGGAGGACTTCTATCGCGATCCGACGCGTGTGCTGAGGCGAGTGAACGTGTACCGACCGTCAGGGAATGGGGGCATGCTCGCGACGCGACACCTTTTCCACGTCTTGACTGAGCCGGTCTCCGGATGGGGCGGCGAGGGGGAGGAGCCGGTTACCTCGGGGCCGGGTCTCGAAGTGGAGCGCAGGTACTATCCGAGTGAGGACACCAGCGGCACACCGATTCGATCGGTCGTTTCCTGCTACGACCTGACTGTCGTCGCGCCCTACTCGACGCACTGCGGGGCGCTCGACGACAACGGGGCCATAGCAGAGTTCCCGTACTCGGGGTGGGGCCAGTATCGGCCCTCTCGTACCGTGACCTGGTATGGCGAGAACCCCGAGCAGGGCTCGACCCTCCCGAAGGGAGGCGGCGTCTGCAGCGCCACCACCGCCACGGCGGTGGCCTGCCAGTACGTCGCCCGTAGCGAATGGGATTCTGATGCCCTCGAGTTCGGAGTCGAGACGGTCGGCGCTCCGACCGTCGGGCCGAGCTCCGTCTTGATGCAGGCGGGACAGACTGGACGTACGACCACAACCGCCTGGGACCCCAGTATCCTGGCGAGCTCCGATCCTGAGCTCAGCCACTGGCATCCGAAGCTCTACACGACACGGACCGTCACGGATCTCTTCCCGGGTGGCTGTCCCTTCTCTCCCTGTTCCGTTACAACGACCGCTGACTTCGATCAGTCGACCGGGCGGTTGAACTCCTCGACCGTGTCCGGGACGGGCGCGTCGAGGACCGTGGCCTTCTCGTACTCGAATGGCGACCCCACAACGGAGACGATCTCCGGAACCGGGCTCTCGGGCACCTTCGTGACGACTCGGTCGTTCCTCAATGGGCAGGTGACTTCTTCCCAACGCACCGGGATCGGCTGGCTTCAGTACGACGTCACGCGCGACTCCGCCCTCGGTCTCGTGACCGCGTCTCGCGATCCCAGCAACCAGGAAACCACCTACACCTGGGACGAGCTGGCACGCTTGAGAGCGGTTGACCCGCCCGGGACGCTGGAGCATCCGACGACGATCTGCTATGGCCCTTGGACCCCGGCCTCAGGTCAGGGCACGGCCACAGGCGCGTGGGCGCTCGTTCGGAGAGGCTCCAACACGAGCTGCGACTTGAGCACCATCGGCGCTCCTGCGGCCGGGTCTGAGACCATCGAGGCGTACGTTTACGATGGCTCCGGCCGGCTTTCCCGAGAGATTCGCCTACTCCCGAATACACTGACGGGTTCAGGGACCTCGAACTACCTCGCCGTCCGGACTACCGAACGCAACGGGATCGGTCTCGTGACGGCCGTTTCCGAGTGGGTGCCGTGCGGGACCGGCTCGAATCCCTCGACCTGTTTCACGGCGACGACGTCAGCCACCTACAAGACGAGGTTCTCGGAGTTCGACGTCCTCGGCAGGCCCGGGAAGGTGATCCTTCCGGACGGCACCCAGATCACGAAGCGGTACGACGACTGGCAGACGAGCTTCTTTACCGGTAACAAGCTCGCTTCGACGGACACGCGTGAGGACACGTGGACATCGAATGTGACGGGGTCGAACAAGCGCAGCTACGAGTTCGTGCGGAAAGACATCTTCGGACGACCCATCATTGCGT
>CAYVPO010000348.1:0-1993 GCA_964453825.1 uncultured Holophagales bacterium | reverse complement strand
CGGCGCGTCGAGATCAAGGGGGTCCCGAAGGCGGGCTGGGCGCCGCGCCTCGTCCACGGCGAGGCGTGGCGGCAGGTGAACCTCCTGAAGCTCCGCGACGAGCTCCACCGCCGCGGCTTCACGACGCCCGCCTCGCTCCGCGTCGAGTCGCAGGACGTCACGCAGCTCTTCGCGGCGACCGAGATCCCGTACCTCAGCCCCGCGGCCTGGGAGCGCTGGGTCGACGAGGAGAAGATGCGCCCCGGCTTCGAGCTCGGGAAGGGGCCGTACCGCGTCCGCGCGGCGCGCCTCCCCGGCCTCGCCGGGACGCTCTCCTGGCCGACGCAGCCCGAGCACGTCTTCGCGCACGAGCTCTCGGGCCGGGTCCGCGTCATCGCCGGCCTCGACCAGGTCCCGAACCTCCTCCATTCCGAGGCGTGGCCCGACGCGCGCGGGACGCGCGCCGAGCTCAAGCGCCTGCGCGGGCGCCTCCGCTGCGGCCCGGACGACGCGATCGTCGTCGTCTGGGGCCCCGAGGAGGACGCCGTCACCGCCTGCGAGGAGATCCGGCTCCGGTACGTCGACGCGATCCACGGCGTCCCGAACGAGACCCGCCAGCCGTTCGCGGACGGCTCCACCGATTTCGAGCGGATCCTCCCCGGCCCCGACCGGATGTACCCCGACACCGACAGTCCTCCGACGCGCGTGACGCGCGACCGCGTCGCCCTCCTCGCGGCGTCGCTCCCGGAGCGGCCGTGGGATCGCGAGAAGCGCTACACGGACGCGGGGGTCCCGGTTTCCACGGCGCACTTCCTGATCCGCCGCGGCGCCGCGGCCGTCGTCGACCGGCTCGCGAAGGAGACGGGCGCGCCGGTGCGCGACGTGGCGTTCCTCTTCGGCGAGAGGCTGAAGGGGCTCCGGCGCGCCTCCGTCCCCGTCGACGCGATCCCGGAGGAGCGTTGGGACCAGCTGCTTCGCGCTTTCGTCGCCACGCCCGTCCTGAAGCAGGCGTGGGCGCCGATCGTCCTCGCGATCGCGGAAGCGCCGGAGCGTCCCGTCGCCGCCCTCCTCGCCGAGCGCAACCTCGGACAGGAGCCCCCGGCCTGGCGCGCGGAGATCCCCGCGGCGTTCGCCGCGGCGCGCGACAGGGCCTACCGGAAGGAAGACGCCGAGCTCGTCCGGCGCCTCGCCTTCGCGGGCCTCATGCCGGGCCTCCTCGGCCGTGTCCCGGCCGCCGAGGTCGAGGCGGCCGTCGCGGCCGCCGCCCCCGCGGAGATCCCGAACGCCCCGGAGGTGCGCGCGTGAACGAGATGAACGACCCCCTCAAGGGCTACAAGGGCCACGCGCGCGAGGTCCTGACCCGGTTCGACTTGAAGGTCTGGAGCGACGTGCGCGCCACGAACGACGCCGGCTCGGTCTTCGAGGGGGTCATCCTCCCGAGGAGCGAGTCGTTCGACGACCTCCACGTCGTGATGAAGCTGAAGACCGGCTACAACGTCGGCCTCCACGTCGACCGCCTCGTGGACGTGATCGAGGTCGGGTACAAGGAAGCGAAGTACAAGATTCCCGAGAAGGAGTTCCCCTCCCGGCCGACGCTCCCGAAGGTGACGCTCCTCGGGACGGGCGGGACGATCGCCTCGCGCCTCGACTACCGGACCGGCGCCGTCATCCCCGCCTTCACGCCGGGCGAGCTCTACGGGGCCGTCCCGGAGCTCGCCGACATCTGCAACCTGACGACGAAGAAGATCTTCGGCGTCTTCTCCGAGAACATGGCGATGGAGAACTACATCGTCCTCGCCAACGCGATCGGGGAGGAGATCGCCGCGGGCGCCGACGGCATCGTCATCGGGCACGGCACCGACACGATGGGCCACACGGCCGCGATCCTGTCGTTCATGGTCCAGAACAGCCCCGTCCCCATCGTCCTCGTCGGCTCGCAGCGCTCGTCCGACCGCCCGTCGTCCGACGCGGCGCTGAACCTGATCCACTCCGTGAGGACCGCGGCCTACTCCGA
>CAYVPO010000347.1:0-2005 GCA_964453825.1 uncultured Holophagales bacterium | reverse complement strand
CGGTTCCGTCCCTATTCTTGTGGGAAATGGGTTTAGCGAAGAGATGAAGAAAGGGGGAAGCTCCTCGGTGCAAGACAGAACCCTCCCCGGCCAGGGAGGAGAGGAGCATTCCCCATGGCGAACTCTGCGCCGTGCGTCCGTCCGACGCAACCGGTCATTCAGGCCGACCTTCTCGGGCTCTTTCGTGGGGCCATCGGTCTGGTTCTCGAGGTGCTCCTGGAGCAGCAGGTCCGAGAGATGGTCGGAGCTCGCCGGTACGAGCGGATGGGGAGCCGGAAGGACCACCTGAACGGAACCTACATGAGGCGACTCCTGACATCGATGGGCCTGGTGGAGATAGAGGTGCCGCGGACGCGGACCCAGGGCTCTCCGCTGGAGACGATCGGCCGGTACAACCGCCGGACGTCGGAGATCGACGAGATGGTCACGTCGGCGTACGTGCAGGGCGTTTCGACCCGGGACATGACCCGGGTTACGGAGGCTCTCATGGGCGAGGGCGTCGGGCGGTCCACCGTCAGCCGCGTGACGCAGCGGCTGGCCGAGAGCGTCGAGCAGCTGCGCAGCGCCCGGATCACCGAAGGCTTCCCCTACCTCTTTCTCGACGCCACCTTCATCAACGCCCGCTGGGCCCGCGCCGTGGAGAACGTGTCGGTCCTGGTGGCCTACGGCGTCAACGACGATGGCAAGCGGCGCCTGCTCGCCGTGACGCTCGGCTCGGAGGAGAGCGAGGCGAGCTGGACGACGTTGCTGGAGGGGCTGCTCGAACGCGGGTTGTCCGGCATGCAGCTCGTGGTCTCTGATGCCCACGCCGGGCTGCTCAAGGCCGTTCGTCGGCTTCTTCCCGAGGTGCCGCACCAGAGGTGCACCGTCCACCTGATGCGAAACGTGCTGGCCAAGACGCCTCATCGCCTTCGGGGCCGCGTCGCCAGCGAGCTGAGCAAGGTCTTCCAGGCCACCAGCCGCCAGAACGCCCAGAAGGCGCTGGAGGATTTCGCCACTGGCCTCGGCACTCAGATTCCCGAGGCCCTCTCTTGTCTTCGGGACGGCTTTGCCGCCGCCACGCGCTTCTACGACTTCCCTCGGCAGCACTGGTCGCGAATCCGCTCCAACAACGGCCTGGAACGCCTCAACGCCGAGATCAAACGACGTATCCGCGCCGTCGGCGCCTTCCCCGATCGCGACAGCGCTCTTCGCCTGATCACGGCAGTCGCCCTCGAAACCACGGCTGTCTGGGGCCAACGCCGCTACCTCGACATGTCTCTCCTTGGCCAGAAGAGTACGAAGGCCGCATGACGACGACTTCGTCCTCGGCGACCCTCCTCGTCCAGAGGAAGGGATCGAAGATCCCTTCGATATCGGAATCCCCGGCCCGAGGAGCCTGGGAGTCAAGGGTCGCCGGAGGCGACGGCCGAAGGCCGCTTGCCCTTGACGCCCGGGCCCCGAAGGGCCACCTCGGTCCATCTCCAGCTCCGACACTCGCCCTCGATCGTCAACCCGCACCGAGGCCTTTCAACAGTTCTCGCCGAAAACCGCTTCTACACAAAACTCGGGACTTGACCGTTCGGGCGCCGTCGAGCGCCAGAACGCTGGCCCTCCGCGGCCATGGCCTGACACACTGCAGTGTAGTTCGCCAGAGTGAAGACGAAGGAAAGTGACACGTCCGCCGCTGAGCTGTCAGAGTAGAAGTCTGTGAGCCGGATCGTGTCGGCGTCCGACGTGACAACGCAAGTGGTACGCCCACAACCGGACTCGCCGCACGAGCAGACCGCTACGAGGTGTCGGCCGGGAGGGTCGTCGGGCTCATCGGCGCATGGCAATCCGGTCGGCTGAACAAGCCACCACGGCAAGCGGCGGTCGTCGTGGACGACGCCGAGAAGCTCGGGCAGAGATCTGCCGTCGACAGTGAGTTCGAAGCTGAGGCCGTTCGGCGAGGATTGCGAATGAAAGGAGAGCACGTTCATGGGCGACCGATCCTTGCGGCTACGAGGACGGTTGAGAATGCCGC
>CAYVPO010000346.1:0-2039 GCA_964453825.1 uncultured Holophagales bacterium | reverse complement strand
GGCGCGACGCGCAGGCCGAACCGGGCGTCGCCGAGCGTCCAGCGGAACGACGCGGTCCCGTCGTGCTCCGGCCCGTACCAGCCCCAGCCGAGACGGCCCTCTCCCGAAGGCTCGCCCGGGAGGAGGAGATTCGAGACGATCCAGGCGTCCGGCCGTACCTCCCGGAAGCGGGGCGCCTCGGGCGGCGGCGGCGGCTGCAGCGCCCGAAGGACGAGGCCGGCCCGGCGCAGGTCGGCCGACGACCGCTTTCGCCGGGCGTTCGTCTCGGAGCGCAGGCGGAGCGTCCCGGGCAGGTGCCGGAGGTTCCAGAGGAGGGCGTGGGCGAGAAGACGCCACGCGCCGGCCCTCGCGAGGAGCACCGCGTGCCACCGGAGGACCTTCGCCGCCTCGAGCGGCTCGACGTATTTCAGGATCGACCGGACGGCGTGCCGGACGCCGAGCTTCAGCCGCCACTCGAGGCCCCGGGCAGCCTTCGACGTCCCGAGGAACGCGTGCCTCACGACCGAGTCGCGGCAGACGACGACGCGCCGGCCGAGCAGCCAGAGCCGCCAGCCGAGGTCGACGTCCTCGTGGTACATGAAGAACGCCGGGTCGAACCCGCCGAGCCCGAAGAACTCGTGCCGGCGCATTCCCATCGCCGCGGCGGTCGGGAAGAGGACGTCCCGCCTCTTCGGCTCGCCGCTCGCCGCGTCCCACGGCACGTACGGGAAGCGGTAGCCGTGGTCGAACGCGTAGGCCAGTCGCGTCATCCCGCCCCCGAGGCCGTTCAGGAGCTCGGGTGTCGCGAGAAGCCGGAGCGTCGAGCAGGTCGCCGCGACCTCGGGCTCCTCGTCGAGAGGCGCGAGGAGGCCCGCGAGCCACCCCTCCTCGACGACGGTGTCGGAGTTGAGGAGGACGAGGAAATCGCCGCGCGCCTCGAGCGCGCCGCGCCGGTTCGCCTCGCCGAAACCGAGGTTCGCCCCCATCGGCAGCACCTTCACGGCCGGGTGGTGCTCGCGGACCCACGCGAGGCTGTCGTCGGAGGAGCCGTTGTCGACGAGGAGGACCTCTCCCGGCGCGGGGTCGGAGGCCTCGAGCGCGGGGAGGCACTTCTCGAGGTGGTGCCGCCCGTTGAAGTTCACGATGACGACCGAGGCTCGCGAGGAGAGCGTCCGCCCCGCCCGGCGCTCCGCGTCGGCCCGCTCCGCCTCGAGGCGGTCCCTCTCGTGCGCCGACTCGGCGGCGCCTCGCGCCAGGAGCGCCTCGAACGCGGCGACCTCGCGGCGCACCTCGCCCGGCAGGAGCGTCCGTTTGACGTGGAGGAGGATCGCCGAGAGCGCCTCCGGCCCGTACCGGTCGGCGTGCTTTCGAAGGACGGCGACGCGGTGCCTCTCCTGCGTCACGGCGGCGTCGGGGTCGTCGACGAAGTGCCCCGGGAAGACGCGGTACTCCGAGACCGGGACGTCGACGAGCCGGAACTTCAGCGAGCGGAAGAGGCGGAGGAAGAGGTCCCAGTCCTCGAAGCGCTCGAGCGTCTCGTCGAGGCCTCCGGCCGCGACCAGCGGCCCCCGAGGAAGCAGCGGAGCGCTCATCGGGATGAAGTTCTCGAGGAGGAGCACGGTCTCGTCGAACGGCTCGGCGAACGTCCGGAAGTGGGTCCGGAGACGGCCTTCGCCGGTCCCGCTCCAGCGGAACGCCTCGACACGGCCGTAGACGACCTCGCCCTCGCCCGCCGCAGCGGCGAGCGCCGGGAGCCCGCCGGGCAGGAGGAGGTCGTCGTCGTCGAGAAAGTGGACGAAGCGGCCCGAGGCGGCCTCGACTCCCGCGTTCGCCGCCGCCGCGCGGCCGCGCCCCGGCCGCAGCTCGACGAGCCGGAGACGGAGACGGGGGAAGCGCGCGAGGACTCCCGTCACGTCGACGCCGCCGTCGTTCACGACGACCGCCTCGAGCGGTACCCCTCCCTCCGCCTCGACGCTCGCGAGAGCGTCGGCGAGGAGCTCCGGACGGTCCTTCGTCCGGACGACGACGCTGACGAGGGGCGCGGCTTCACCCTCCGCGAC
>CAYVPO010000345.1:0-2040 GCA_964453825.1 uncultured Holophagales bacterium | reverse complement strand
CGAGAGGACCTTCGTTTCCGATTCCTCTGGCCCGTCGGGCGGCTGACCGCGCAGACCGAGATGGTCGCGAACGTCTACCCGTCGACGCCGTGGCTCTCGCGGAAGAGAAGCAGCATCGGCCGCGCGGCAGGCTGGCTCCTCGACTGGCCCAGCTGGAGCCGGGACGGGCAACGGCTCGCGGACGCCGTCGCCGTGGCGGGCCTCACGGCCGCCGAGGCGAACCGGAAGCGGGCGGTCGTCCTCCTCCTCGGTCCCACGGCGAAGGACGGAAGCCTGCTGACACCCGACGAGGCCATGAGCTTCCTCCGGCGTCTGGGCGTTCGGCTCGAGGTCTGGTCGATCGGAAAGCGCTCGCCGGAGATGCTGCGGTGGAACGCCCGGACTCTGATTTCCGCCTACGAGCACCGGCAGTTCGACGACGCCGTGCGCGACCTCCTGGAAGCGGTCGACCGCCAGCGGATCGTCTGGCTCGAAGGCTCCCACCTGCCTCACGAGATCGAGACCTCGCGCTTTGCGCACGGGATTCGGCGGGTGCAATGAGCGCCGCTCGACACGAATGCCGAGCCTGCGGGCGCCGACGTCTCACGCGCTGCATCGAGGCGGAGGCGGGCACGTGATCTCGTTCGCCACTCTCTGCTTTGGTCTCGTCTACGGCGTCCTCAACGTCGAGATCCGAGCGTCGGGCGACGTCGATCGAGTCGACCTCGTGCTCGACGGCAGGCAGGTCGCCGAGCTGAAGGCTCCGTTCGCCGCGCCCGTCGACCTCGGTTGGCAACCCGCGCCTCACGAGCTCGTCGCCATTGGATACGACGAGAAGGGCAAGGAGCTGGGCCGTGCGAAGCAGTGGATCAACAGGCCGCGTGGGAACGCGGAGATCTTCCTGGTCGTGGAGCCCGGAGGCACGGAGCGAAGTCGTCTCGCCCGCCTGACGTGGAACTGCCCGACGTCGGGCACGGCCGGGCCCGTCGAGGTGACCCTCGATGGCCGAAAGCTGCCGGTCTCCGACCCCTCCCGAATCGAGATTCCCGTCAGAGACTCGCGCCGGACACAGATTCTCCGCGCCCGCGTGGAGTGTGACGGAAACGTCACCGCCATGACCGAGACCGTCATCGGCGGGGCTCGCCCGTCGACCGGATCGCCGCAGCTGACGGCCGTTCCCGTCCACCTCGAGAAGGGGACGAAGCTCCCGTCGCCGGAGGGGCTCACGGGCTGGCTCGAGAAGGAGGGAGTCGGCCTCCGGGTTTCTGCCGTCGAGGAGGGAGGGTTCGACGTCGTCTTCGTCTGCGAGGGGGGGGCATTCGAGGAGCTCTCGCGACTCTTCGAGAGGCGTGGCGCCCCGGTTCGCGACTCCTCCGACGACGACCTCCGGTTTCGATTCCTCGTACCCGTCGGCCGGACGGTCGACGATCCGACGATCGATTCGAGCTCCTTTGCGGCGACAGCCTGGTTCCAGCGAAGGTGGGACGCCATTGGCCCGACTCTCACGCATGGTCTCCGGCTCAAACCCTGGCCCCGAACGGAGCAGCGAATCGCGGACGCGGTCGCCGCGGCAGGGCTCGCGGCCGCCGGATGGGAGCGCCGGAGGGCCGTCGTCCTGCTTCTCGGGCCGGGCGCCCGGAACGGAGGCGACCTGACCTCCGACGAGGCCGGGCGATTCCTCGTGGCCCTGCGCGTTCCCCTCTTCGTCTGGTCGATCGGCAAGGCGCCGTCGCCGGAGACGTGGGATGCATCAACGACGATCCGAACCGCGGCCGACTTCGACGTGGCCGTCGCCCGCCTTCGCGCGGATCTCCGACGGCAACGGATCCTCTGGGTCGAGGGAGCTCACCTGCCGCAGGCCGTCGCGCTGACGCCTCTCGCGAAGGGCGTTCGTCTCGCGCGCTGAGCACCCTCGCTGGGCGCATCCCGAGATGCCGGTCGAGACGGTGATCGTCTCGGAGTTCGCCCGGATCCCGCCCGAGGAGACGAAGCTTCAGGAGCCGGCCAAGAGTAGGGGTCACCAAGAGTAGGGGTCAGGCGTGCAATCGTGTATTGCCTCCG
>CAYVPO010000344.1:0-2052 GCA_964453825.1 uncultured Holophagales bacterium | reverse complement strand
TCGAGGAGCTGACGGCAATTCCCATCCGCCTCGGCCCGGGCGGCAGCCTCCCGAAGGAAGAGCGGCTCGAAGGGTGGTTTCGGGCGGGAGATGAGCCGCTGAAGGTCGCCGCGGTCGAAGAGGGGCCTTCCGACGTCGTCTTCGTCGTGGCGGGCCGCGCCCTCGACGACCTGCGCAGACTTCTGGACGACGTCACCCAGCAAAGGTCGTGGCTCGCGGTGCGTCAGCAGGCCAACCTGCCAGTCGGAGCGCGATTTCGCTTCGTCGAGACGATCCCGCGCGTCGTTCGCAGCCCCGCGGAGGTCGCGAGCCGCTTCTTCTCCTCCGAGCACTACTCGGCGAAGGACGACTACTTCTTCTCCGCCATCAGCAAGGTCACCATCGGGAATCGAACCGGGGATCCCCGCGTTGCTGACGCCGTCGCGATCGCCGGCCTCTCGGCGGCGGAGAAGAGCCGGCGCCGGGCCGTCGTCCTTCTCCTCGGGAGCGGCGCCACGGAAGAGGGGCCGATAACGGCCGAGCGCGCCCGGCGTTGCCTCGCGAAGCTCGGGGTCCCCCTCTTCGTCTGGGACGTCTCGCGCGCGCCGGCAAAGAGCGAGCAGAGGCCCGCCCCTCGGGCTGAGGCAAAAGCCGACGCGCGTCCCCACTGGCCGGAAGCGGTTCGAGTCTCCGGCCTGACGTCGCTCCTGGGCGTCTTCCGATCGCTCGAGAAGGAGCTCGCGTCCCAGCGGATCGTCTGGCTGAAGGGGCGCCTAAACCCGGCGAAGGTCGAGCTGACGGCGTCGGCCGGGAAGGGGATCTCGCTCGTCCCGTGAGAGCCGCATCACGCCCTCTCGCCGTCCTCTTCGCCGGGTTGCTGCTCCTCTTGGCGCGTCCCGCGGCCGCGGAGCACGTCACCCTGCCGGCGGGCGCGCGGCTCCACCTCGAGCCCGACATGAGCTCTCCCTCCCTCGCCCTGCTCGACGAGGAGACGCTCGTCGAGGTGTTCGAGAGGAAGGACGGCTGGCTTCTCGTCCGGTACGACGCGTTCCGCGGCTGGGTGCGAGAGGGTGCGCCGAGATCGCTCGTCGAAGAGCGCGGCGATCCGAAAGCCCCACCGGGGGCGGGTCATGCGGGGCTCGTCGCCCGCGGCCGGGCCCTCCCGCGGAACGGCGGGCGCGAGCTTCCGATGGACGGCCGGACCCTTCTCACCGACGTCTCCGACGAGGCGCTCCTGAAGTGGCTCGTCGCGACACCGGAGGCGACGAGGTCCATCTTCGAAAGGCGATGGGGGAGGACGCGACCCCCGGCGCCGGGGTCCGTCGTCTTCCTCTTCGAATCGGCCGAGGCCGAGAAGAAGTTCTCCTCTGTCGCCTGCGGAGCGACCGAGCCGCTTGGCGAGAGGATCGCGTCGCTCGCCCTTTCCGGAAAGGGGCGGGCCCGGGACAGAGAACGGCTCCTTCACCAGGTCGGGCACCTCTACGCCCGCGACCTGCTGGGGGACGGCGTCCCCGCCTGGATCGAGGAAGGGCTCGCCGACGAGTTCGCCCGGGCGGGGATCCACGTCGAGATCGTCGGGGGCTGGAGAGCCGTCCACTACCCGAAGCGCTCGCTCCCGTCGCCCCCGGTCGCGACGGTCCCCGAGATTCTCGCCGCCGGCGCGGAGATCTTCGGAAGGGAGCCCGCGGCCGAGGCGCGGCGCCTGGAGGCGCTCCTCTTCTTCCGCTACCTTGCGGAGGACCCCAAGACGTTCCTCCCGTTCAAGCAATTCGTCATGTCAGGAGGAACCTTCGGGACCACGGCGCTCGAGGAGGCTCTTCGAACGAAGATCGGAGCGATCGAGCGGGGCTACCTCTCCGCCCGGCCGGGGATCCGATAGGCGTCCGATGTCTTCGCGCAACACGGAGGAGTCCGCTTGATCGCCTTCGTCACGCTCTTCCTCGGCCTCGTCTACGGGCCCGTCACCGTGGAGCTCTCCGCCGCGCCGGGCGTCGCGCGGATCGAGCTCTACGTCGACGGCGAAATCGTCTCGGAGCTGACAGGGCCGTGGGTCGCGAATCTCGACCTCGGGCC
>CAYVPO010000343.1:0-2076 GCA_964453825.1 uncultured Holophagales bacterium | reverse complement strand
TCGCGCTCGTGGCCTCGCTCAAGAAGACGCAGATCAAGAAGGGGCAGAACGAGGGGAAAATGATGGCGAAGGGGGTGCTCGAGGACCTCACCGGATCGGTGCCGGTGACGATCTTCGCGGCGCTCCTCGAGCGCGTCGGGTCGTGGCTCACGGAGGGAACCCCCGTCCTCGTGTCCGGCGTGGTCCGGTCCTCCTCCGCCCCCGGATCTCCGGAGCCGGAAGGGGAGGGTTCTCTCGTGCCGGTGGAGCTCATCGCGCGCGAGATCCAGGCGCTCGAGGGAATGCGGGAGGCGGCGGCGACGGAGCTGCGCCTCTCCACACCCCTGCCGGGGACGCTGGACGAGACGCTCGCGTCCGTGCGGGAGATCCTCGAGTCGTCCCCGGGCTCGGTCCCGGTCTCTCTCGACGTCCGGCGGGCCGGGCACTGGGAGGTGCGGGTGCGAACCGCCGGGCGCCTCGCCGTCCGGCCGACGCCGGAGCTGACGCGCGGTCTGGAGCAGCTGCTCGGACCGGGCGCGGTCCGGTACGTCTACCCCCACTCGTGACGAGCGCGCCCGTTCTGCCGTTCGGCCTGCTCGGTCGGCTGGCCCGCCGGGCGCGGGAAGCGGGCGCGAAAGCCTTCCTCGTCGGTGGCGCCGTGAGGGACGCGGCCCTCGGGCACGAGCCGCTGGACCTCGACGTCGCGCTGGAGGGGCCTGCGGCGGCGGTCGAGGAGCTCGCGCGCGGGCTCGAGGACGAAGGGTTCGCGTGCGAGTCGCGTCACGCGAGGTTCGGAACCGCCACGCTCCGGGCTCCTTCGGGCACGAGAGTCGACCTGGCGGCGACGCGAGAGGAGTCCTATCCGGCCCCGGGCGCGCTTCCTGTCGTGCGCTGCGGAGCCTCGATCGAGCGCGACCTCGCCCGGCGGGACTTCTCGATCCACGCGATCGCGCTCGCGCTCGGGCCGGACGGGCCGGAGGGAGAAGCGATCGACCCGTTCGACGGCACCGGCGATCTCTCGCTCCGTCGCATTCGTCTCCTTCACGAAAGGTCGCTGGCAGACGATCCGACCCGGGTGCTCCGTGCGGCGCGCTACGCCGCACGGCTCGGCTTTTCGCTCGACGCGGAATTCGATGCTGCAATGCAGCAGGCCGTCTCGTCGGGCGCATTCGAGACGATCTCCGGCGACCGGCTCCGTCGCGCGCTCGAGGAGGTGCTCTCGGAGGAGAATCGGCACGTGGCACTGGATCTCCTCCTGCGGCTCGGCGTCCCGGCGGCGATCGTCCCGGGCTGGGAGGGAGAGCACTTCCCGCCGCCCGGAGAGACGCCGACGGCGGCGTCGCTTCCGGAGCGGTGGCGGCGCCTCCTCGCGCCGGCCCCGGACACGCTGCGGGAGCGGGTCGCCCGGCGCCTCGTGTTCTCGCGTGCGCTTCGCGCCGCGGCGGGATGCGGACGATGAGAGGGGCCGCGGCGGCCGTCCTCCTCGTCTCGGCGACTCTCGCCGCCCGGGGAAGCCCGTCCGCGGAAGAGCCGCGCGTCACGACCGCCTCGGGGCCGCCCGCGGCGGAGCCGACGCCGACTCCGCGGCCGGAGGACAAGACCCTGGTCGCGGCGCTCGACGTGGAGCAGGGCGACGGGAAAGACAGGGTTTCTCTCTACCGCGACGGGACTCTCGTCCTGGTCCGGACGTACCTCGGGGTCCGGACCGTGAAGAAGCGGGTCCTGTCCGAGGTGGAGGTCGACGTCGTCCGGCGCGTCTGCTCCGAGGCGCTCCGGGTCGAGGTCCCGGAGTACCGGATCGACGTTCTCGGCGCGACGAAGCCTCGCCGCTTCCGGATCGAGATCGGTCGCGAGGGAGACCTCCCGAAGGTCTTCGTCGTCGACGAGCTCGCGCGCGTACCGCTCGTCCTCGGCCGGACGCGAGGTGCGCTCGAGGAGCTTCTCTCCCGCTTCGACGAGTCGGCCGAAGCCCACTGGGAGAAGTGGGACCCGACACCCGTGAAGGCCGGAGACGTCCTCGTCCGCCGCGACGACGGGCAGAGATATCGGGTCGTCCGGGACGACACGTTCGTCCGGAGTCTCGAGCTCCTCGAAGCG
>CAYVPO010000342.1:0-2096 GCA_964453825.1 uncultured Holophagales bacterium | reverse complement strand
AGGTCTCCGCGTGCTGCCACGACAGCGAGGACGAGCTGATCGTCGGCGACCTCGCGAAGGGGGACACGGTCCGCGGGATCTGGGAGGGGCCGGCCCTCGCGAGGCTGCGCCGGATTCACCGCGAGGGGCGCTTCGAGGAGCTGCCGATCTGCCACGCCTGCCGCAACCAGGCGTAGACGGCCTCCCGTCGGTCCCTCAGAACACGTCGTGGTCGGCGAAGCGGTAGTCGAACGTCGAGCCCGGGGCGAGGAAGTCGAATCCGTCCGCGATCGGGTGCATCAGGAGAACCGTGTCCGACGGCTCTGGCACGAACGCGAGCTCGCCTTCGAGACGGGAGGCGAGGAGTCCGTGCTGGGGAGATCGGAGGACCATCCGGTCCGCCGCGACTGTCCCGAGCCGCTCCTGGACCGCTGCGATCAGGTCGGCGAGCGTGCCGTCGGACTCGGAGGCGACCTGCAGGTCGACGAGGGCGGCGCGACCCTCGCGGATCGCGACGACGGCGAACCCGCGCGAGGTCCCGCGCCAGTCGAGGAGCTGGAACGTCCGGTAGACGAATCCGGGACGGGAAAAGCGCCAGGAAAGCGTTCGGACGGAGCGGTCGGTCCGCCAGCCGGGCCGCGCGTGGAGGAGCTCGGCGAGAGGCTCGTGCGCGCGCCCGAACGGCTCTCCCTCGACCACGCGGAGGAGCCGGCGGCGGAGCCTTCCGATCGGCGGCGGGGCGTCGAGGCGGCGCCCCCTCTCCGCGCACGGCTCGGCCGGCACGCAGCCGAAAAGCCGCTGCGTGATCGCCCCGGAGCGGGCGTGCGGGAAGCCGAAGTCGAAGAGCGTTCCCTCGTCGGCGTTGGCCTTCCGGAAGAGGTCTCCGAGGCGCTTGAAGAGCCCGACCCGGCCGAGGGAGCGCGTGCCGGGGCGGGTCATGATGTCGACGACGGAGTTCCCGCGCTCGTCGAACCCCTCGCCCCTGTAACGGATCCCGAGGGCGCCGATGAAGCCGAGCGCGCGGCCGTCCTCGATCGCGACGACCGAGACGGCCGGGTGCGGGTCTTCGTCGTACTTCCAGGCGAAATCGTCTGCGCTCGCCGGAATCTTGAACGCCGTCGCGAAGAGCTCCATGATGGCGGCCCGATCGCGTTGCCCGGCCGGTCGGAATTCGATCGCCATGGCGCGCGGAAGGGTACCACCCGATGATCTCAGGCGTCTTCGTCTCCTACCGCAGCGCCGCGCTCGCTGCGCGCGCGATCGCGACGTTCCGCGAGGAGGCGCGCCGCGCCGGTCGGGAGGCGGAGGCGATTGCGGTCGTGAACTCGGGCGACGCCGCCGAGCGCGACGCCCTCGCCCCTCACGCCGACCGGGTCCTCCTCCCGCCGCGGAACCTCGGGTTCGCGGGGGGCCTGAATGCGGGGATCGCCGCCGGCGGAGGAGGCGCGCCCGGAAGAGCTCGCGCGCCGGGCGCTCGCGGCCGACCCGGCGCGGACCGCTCGCGTTTTCCGGCGGGAGGCGCGGAGAGGGGCGGCGCAGGCGGAGCGCGCCGTCCTCGGGACGAGCGCCGACGTCCGCGGGCTCTCGGGCGCCCTCGTGGCCGTGACGCGAGCGACGCTCGAGGCGGTCGGACCGTTCGACGAGGCATATCCGCTCTACTACGAGGAGAACGACTGGCAGAGGAGGCTCCTCCTCCGAGGAGGTCGGCTCGTCCACGTCGGCGGCGCCCACGTCGTCCACCTCTTCGCGCAGAGCACGCGGACCGAGCCGCGCGCCGTTGCCTGGTTCGCGGAGTCGGAGGCGCGCTACTTCGAGACCCACTTCGGCGAGGCGGGGAAGAGGGGCCTCGCGCGCCTCGCCGCCTGCGCGCCGTTCGAGGCGCCGCTGCTCCCGGTCGCGGAGGTCCTCGTCTGGGACGACCCTGCTCCGGCGGCGGTCGCGATCTCGCCGTTCCGGCATTTCCGGCCGTTCGCGCTCGCGCTCGTGCCGCCCGGGGAACGGCGCTGGACGCCCCCGGCCGACCTCGCGGCGGCGCACGCGGGCGAGGCGCTCTTCCTGCGAGTCTTCGCCCGGGCGACGGGCGCGACCCTCGCCGAGGCGCGCTTCGCCGGTTGACG
>CAYVPO010000341.1:1304-2099 GCA_964453825.1 uncultured Holophagales bacterium | reverse complement strand
ACCTCGCGGCCTTCAAGGCCTACGGCACCGAGCACGTCCTCATCGCCTACGACCGCGACGAGGCGGGCGACAGAGCGGCCGAGAGCCTCGCGAAGAGGCTCACGGCCGAGGGCATCGGCTGCTCGCGCGTCCAGTTTCCGAAGGGGATGGACGCCAACGAGTACGCGCTCAAGGTCCAGCCGGCGGGGAAGGCCCTCGGGCTGCTCCTGCGGACCGCGGCGTGGATGGGGAACGGAGCCAGGCCCGCGAGCGCGGCGAGCGCCGCTGCCGCGGCGCCCGCGCCGGCCGAGGCGGCTCCGCCGCTTCCGGCCGCGCCTGTTACCTCGTCGCCCGCACCCGTCCCCGCCGTACGCACGTCCGAGCAGCCGGCCCCTTTAGCAGCTAAAGAAGAGAAGCCTCACCCCGCGCCCTCGACGACGACCCCGGACCTCGACGAGGTCCTCGTCCCCCTCGGCGATCGCCGCTACCGTCTGCGGGGCCTGAGGAAGAACCTCGCCTGGGGCGTCCTGAAGCTCAACGTCCTCGTCACCCGCGAAGGCCCCGAGGCCGAGGCCCTCTTCGCACCACCGTCGCCGCTCTCCGGCTTCTTCGTGGACACCCTCGACCTCTACTCGGCTCGTCAGCGCGCCGCCTTCGAGAAGCAGGCCGCGCACGAGCTGGGCCTGATCGAAGAGACGATCAAGCGCGACCTCGGCCAGCTCCTGCGCCGCGCCGAGGAGCTTCAGCAGGAGAGCATCCGCAAGACGCTCGAGCCGAAGGAGAAGGCTGTGCTCCTCAGCGAAGACGAGACGGCCG
>CAYVPO010000341.1:0-1294 GCA_964453825.1 uncultured Holophagales bacterium | reverse complement strand
AGGAAGACGCTCGAGCCGAAGGTGGCGGTCCCCACGATGACCGAGGAGGAGAGCCGCGAAGCCCTCGACTTCCTCCGCTCGCCCGACCTCCTCGCCCGCATCCTCGAAGACTTCGAGACCGGCGGCCTCGTCGGCGAGGACACCAACAAGCTCACGGCCTACCTCGCGGCCGTCTCGAGAAAGCTCGACAAGCCGCTCGCCGTCATCGTCCAGTCCAGCTCGGCCGCCGGCAAGTCAGCCCTCATGGAGGCCGTCCTCGGCTTCGTCCCGGAGGAGGAGCGCGAGAAATACTCGGCCCTCACGGGCCAGTCGCTCTTCTACTTCGGCGAGGGCAAGAGCCTGCGGCACAAGATCCTCGCCATCGCCGAGGAGGAGGGCGCGGAGAAGGCCGGCTACGCCCTGAAGCTCCTCCAGTCCGAAGGCGAGCTCTCGATCGCCTCCACCGGCAAGGACCCGCAGACGGGGCGCCTCGTGACGCAGGAGTACCGGGTCGAAGGGCCGGTGATGATCTTCCTGACGACGACGGCCATCGAGATCGACGAGGAGCTCCTCAACCGCTGCCTCGTCCTCACCGTCGACGAGAGCCGCGAGCAGACCCGGCGCATCCACGAGCTGCAACGCCGGGCCTCGACCCTCGACGGCATCCTCGCCTCGCGGAGGAAGCCGAGGGCGCTGAAGGTCCACCGCAACGCCCAGCGGCTCCTCCGCCCCCTCCTCGTCCACAACCCTTTCGCCTCGCGCCTCACCTTCCTCGACGAGAAGACGCGCATGCGGCGCGACCACGTCAAGTACCTCAAGCTCATCGAGGCCATCGCCCTCCTCTTCCAGTACCAGCGGAAGGTGAAGAGCCTGACGGTCGACGGAGAGAGCGTCGAGTACGTGGAGGCGACGCTCCCGGACGTCGCCCTCGCCAACCGCCTCGCATCGGAGGTCCTCGGCCGGAGCCTCGACGAGCTGCCGCCGCAGACGCGGCGGCTCCTCGTGCATCTCGACGACATGGTCACGTCCCTCTGCGAGAAGCACGGTGTCGCCCGGGAGGACCTGCGCTTCAGCCGGCGAGACGTGAGGGCGGCGACCGGCTGGGGCGACACGCAGCTGAAGGTCCACATGGCGCGCCTGGCCGAGCTGGAGTACCTGCTCCTCCACCGAGGGGGCCGAGGACAGAGCTTCGTCTACGAGCTGCTCTACCGGGGCGAGGGCAAGGACGGCTCGCGCTTCCTCCCCGGCCTCCTCGACGTCACGGGCCTCGTCGAGTACGACGGCGAGCGGTCGGGGCTTTCGGCCGAGCGGTCGG
>CAYVPO010000340.1:0-2103 GCA_964453825.1 uncultured Holophagales bacterium | reverse complement strand
GGGGTCTACTTCGCGACAGCCCCCTACGCCGGCGGGATCCTCGAGGGGATCGCCCACTACTCCTTCGCGACGGAGGCGCCATGCTGACCCGCGTCCACGACTTCGCCGCCGCCCACCCCGACGTCCTCGCCGTCCTCGTGAGC
This sequence comes from uncultured Holophagales bacterium, assembly GCA_964453825.1. GTDB lineage: Bacteria > Acidobacteriota > Thermoanaerobaculia > UBA5066 > UBA5066 > UBA5066. The sequence continues at coordinate 1,960 of CAYVPO010000340.1, read as the reverse complement.
CGCTGGCTCGCGGAGGGGCGCGACATCCTCCTCCGCTCGGACCTCCTCCGCGGGTGGGAGGAGACCCGGGCCGTCTGCGACCGCGCCGACCTCGCCGCCTCACCCCTGGCCGAGGCGGCCGCGGCGCTCCACGAGGGGGTCTTCCGCGCCCCGTGGATCGCCCTCTCGTTCCGGACGGGGCCCGGCCGCTGGCGCTACGCGCGTCTCCACGCCGACCGCCTCGTCCCCGAGGAGATCACGGTCTCCGAGTTCCTCCGCTTCAAGGAAGGGATCGTCCCCTACGGGCGGGGCGAGGAGCCGCTCGAGCTCGACTTCGGCCCCTTCGGCCGCGACCTCCCGCGCCTCACGGAGCCGCGCTCGATCGGGCAGGGCCTCTCCTTCCTGAACCGCCACCTCGCCAGCCGGCTCTTCCGCGACGGCGGCGCGGGGACCGACCGCATCCACTCCTTCCTCGGCCTCCACACCCTCGAGGGGCGCACGCTCCTGCTCCGCGCTCCGTTCGCCGACACGGCCGCGCTCCGGGCCGCCCTGCGCAAGGCCCACGACCTCCTCGCCGCGGCCGACCCCGCGACGGCGTACCGTGAGCTCGAGGAGCGCCTCGCCGGACTCGGCTTCGCCCCGGGCTGGGGCTCGACCGCCGGCCGCGCCGCCGAGACGATGAGCCTCCTGATCGACCTCCTCGAGGCGCCGTCGGCGACGCTCCTCGAGGCGTTCCTCGCCCGGGTCCCTATGATCTCGCGCGTTCTCGTCCTCTCGCCGCACGGCTGGTTCGGGCAGTCGGGCGTCCTCGGCCTCCCCGACACCGGCGGCCAGGTCGTCTACATCCTCGACCAGGTCCGCGCCCTCGAGCGCGAGATGCGCGAGCGCCTCGCCGAGCAGGGAGTCGACGTGGAGCCGAGGATCGTCGTCGTCACGAGGCTCATCCCCGACGCCGGGACGACGGGCTGCGACGAGAGGATCGAACGGATCGACGGCTGCCGCAGCGCCGTCATCCTGCGCGTCCCGTTCCGCGAGGCGGACGGGAGCGTCGTCCGTCCGTTCCTCTCCCGTTTCAAGGTCTGGCCCTACCTCCACCGCTTCTCCCACGAGGTGGAGACGGAGGCGACGGCGGAGCTGGGCGGGAGGCCCGACCTGATCCTCGGCAACTACTCCGACGGGAACCTCGTCGCGGCCCTCATCGGCATGCGGCTCGGCGTGACGCACGCGACGATCGCGCACGCGCTCGAGAAGACGAAGTACCTCCTCTCCGCGGTCCACTGGATGGAGATGGAGGAGGAATACGCGTTCTCCGTCCAGTACACCGCCGACCTCTTCGCGATGAACAGCGCCGACTTCATCGTCACGAGCACCTACCAGGAGATCGCCGGGACGAAGGAGGCGGTCGGGCAGTACGAGAGCTACTCTTCGTTCACCATGCCGGGCCTCTACCGGGTCGTGAACGGGGTCGACGTCTTCGACCCCCGCTTCAACATCGTCTCCCCGGGCGCCGACGAGGACGTCTACTTCTCGTTCCGCGAGCGGGAGCGGCGCCTCGCCGCCCTCCACCCCGCGATCGAGGAGCTCGTCCTCGGCGAGCCGGGGCCCGAGGCGCGCGGCCGCCTCGTCGAGCCCGGGAAACCGATCGTCTTCACGATGGCCCGCCTCGACCGGATCAAGAACCTCGCCGGCCTCGTCGGCTGGTGGGCGAACGACGAGCGCCTCCGGCGCCTCGCGAACCTCGTCGTCGTCGGAGGGCACGTCGACCCCGACCGCTGCGCCGACGGCGAGGAGCGCGAGCAGGCCCGGCTCCTCCACGACCTCCTGACGCGCCACGCCCTCGACGGCGAGGTCCGCTGGATCGGGAAGCGGCTCGACCGCCACCTGACGGGCGAGCTCTACCGGTGGGTCGCCGACCGGCGCGGCCTCTTCGTCCAGCCGGCGCTCTTCGAGGCGTTCGGCCTGACGGTCGTCGAGGCGATGG
>CAYVPO010000339.1:0-2108 GCA_964453825.1 uncultured Holophagales bacterium | reverse complement strand
AGGAACGTCCCGGCGACGAGGTCGGCGATCTCGGCCTCGACGACGGCGCCCGTCTCGTCGTCGACGAGGTCGGCCTTCGTCCGCGCGACGACGCCGCATCGCACGTCGAGGAGCGAGAGGATCGCGAGGTGCTCGCGCGTCTGCGGCATCACGGAGTCGTCGGAAGCGACGACGAGGAGCGCGACGTCGATCCCGGCGGCGCCGGCGACCATCGTCCGGACGAGCTTTTCGTGACCCGGGACGTCGACGAACGAGAACGTCGTCCCCCCCCACTCCGCGTGGGCGAAGCCGAGGTCGATCGTGATCCCGCGCGCCTTCTCCTCGGGGAGGCGGTCGGGATCGGTCCCGGTGAGCGCCCGGACGAGGGCGCTCTTGCCGTGGTCGATGTGTCCCGCGGTGCCGACGAGGACGCGCGTCATGGCAGGAGTATCAGGGATGGAGGGAGGAGCGTCACCGTTCCGGGGGGGCGCCGAGGGGCTGGTGGCATCATCCGGCGTTCATGAAGACGACGACGACGCGACTGGCTACGGCGGAGGAGCGGGCGAAGCTCGAGGGGTACCTGAACCCGAAGCCGAAGAGGAATCCGGCGTGGGCCGCGACCGTGATGGTGACCGTGCCGCTCGCGTGGGCCCTCTTCGTCGTCCTGAACATGCTGCTCGACGGTATCGTCCCGGCCGCCGTGCGGCTCCTGCTCGCCGTCGCGATCGCCGGCGGAGGGGCCTGGATCTTCGGGAAGCGGCTGGCGGCGCAGCACGAGGCGTCGGCCCGACCCGGCGAGCCGGTCCTGGGGTTCCTGCAGCGGGACCTCGAATCGGGCCGCGTCGTCGTGACCCGCTGGGAGGTCGACGCGATCGTGAAGGTCGCCTCCGATCCGGGCCGGTTCGTCTCGACGACCTGGTTCGCGAAGCTCCCGGACGGAACCGTGGTCCTGCTCGCCCAGCCCGATCTCGAGGAGGCCGAGCTCGGCGGCGAGTTCCCGGCAACCTCGTTCGAGATCGCGACCGGCGAGGAGAGCCGACACGTCCTCTCGATCCGGCGGACGGGCGAGAGGCTCGAGCCGGCCGCGCTCCGCGCGCCGCTCTCCGACGGCGAGTGGGAAGAGCTCGGCGACGAGGCGGACGCCCCGGTCCCCTTCGGCTGGAACGAGGTCCTGGCTCGCGCGGCGGCGAACCCGCTCCGCGCGAAGGCGAAGGGCGAAGCCCGTTCCCGGCAGGAGGCGATCGAGCGGGAGTTCCTGAAGGCGCACGAGGAGAGGACCGGGCGTTCGGAGCCCGATTCGACCCGCCCGAAGTAGCGCGTCAGTACTCGGGCGCTTCGACCGGCCGCGTAGCGGAAGGGGGCGGCGTCTCGCCGGCCAGCCGCGCCCTCACCGCGCGGGCCACGCGCAGCCCGTCGAGCGCCGCCGAGACGATCCCGCCGGCAAAGCCGGCCCCCTCCCCGGCGGGGAAGAGACCGGGGAGAGAGGGCGACTCGCACGCCTCGTTCCGCTCGATCCTCACGGGGGAGGAGGTGCGGGACTCCGGCGCGATCAGGACCGCCTCCTCCGAGACGAAGCCGCGCATCTTCCGGTCGAAGAAGCGGAGCGCCTCGGCGAGCGCGACGAGGTAGGCGTCGGGGTAGATTCCCTCGAGCCGGGCCGGGGCGCACGAGGGCGTGTAGGTCCCCCGCGGGAGCGGCCGCGGCAGGCGTCCCGAAAGGAAGTCGGTGACGCGGATCGCCGGGGCGGCGTAGGTCCCGCCCCCGGCCGCGAACGCGGCCCGCTCGACGCGCCGCTGGAACGCGACCCCGCGGAGGACCTCCGGCCCCTCCTCGTTCGCGAAGTCCCCGAGGTGCGTCTGGACGACGAGGCCCGAGTTCGCGAAGCCCGAGGCGCGCCGGTAGCGCGACATCCCGTTCGTCACGACGCCCCCCGGCTCCGACGAGCAGGCGATCACCTCGCCGCCGGGGCACATGCAGAACGTGTAGACGCCGCGCCCGACGGAGGTCTGCGCCGTCATCTTGTAGTCGGCGGGCATCACGCCGCAGGAGGCGGCGACGCGCCCGTACTGCATGAGGTCGACGTCGTCCTGCGGGTGCTCGATCCGCACTCCCATCGCGAACGCCTTCGA
>CAYVPO010000338.1:0-2116 GCA_964453825.1 uncultured Holophagales bacterium | reverse complement strand
CACCGCCGTCGAGGACACGCAAAGCCGCTTCGGCAAGACCGTCGACGACTTCATCCGCAACCCGACCGGGACGATGTCCGTCGTCCTGTCGCGCCAGATCATCCTGACCGACGCCGAGAAGGAGGTCGCGATCCAGAAGCTGCGCGAAGCCTTCGCCGAGCACCAGAAGCAGAAAGCCGCAGCCACCGCCGGGCACTGATCGTCCACGGGGGCCGCGCGCCGATCCCGCGCCTCCTCCGTTCACCGCATCTCAACCGATTCCGCTCCCGGCCGCAGCCGGGAGCCTCACAGGGAGAAGGAGGGGACCAGATGACGGAAAAGAAGAAGAGCGTCCTGACGTGGGGCGTCCTCGGCGCGATCGTCGTGGCCGGCGTCCTGGCGGGGCGCTGCGCCCCGTCCGGGCCGAAGAGTAAGAAGGCTCCCGCCGCGGCGTCGGACATCGCCGTCGCCGCGATGAAGACCTACGTGCCGCCGGGCGACCTCGACGAGTACTACTTCTTCGCCTCGGGCGGCCACTCCGGGCAGATGTACGTCTACGGCGTGCCGTCGATGCGGCACCTCTCCACGATCCCCGTCTTCACCCCTTACCCCGCCACCGGCTACGGCTTCGACGACGAGTCGAAGGCGATGCTGAACGGCCTCTCCTGGGGCGACGCCCACCACCCCGCCCTGTCCGAGACGGCGGGCGACTACGACGGGCGCTGGCTCTTCATCAACGACATGAACTCCCGCATCGCCCGGATCGACCTGCGCGACTTCAAGACGAAGCAGATCCTCGGGCCGGTCGCGAACGTCTCCGGAAACCACTCCGGCGCGTTCGTCACGCCGAACACCGAGTACGCGATGATGGGATCGCGCTTCTCGGCGCCGGTGCCGAAGTCGACCGCCGTCGGAATCGACAAGTACGCCGCCGAGTACAAGGGCATCCTGGCCGCCATCAAGATCGACCCGAAGTCGGGCGAGATGTCCCTCGGCTGGCAGATCCTCACCCCGCCCTTCAACTGGGACCTCGGCGACGCCGGCAAGAAGGTCTCCGAGGGGTGGATGTTCTGGACCTGCTACAACTCCGAGAGGGCCACCGGCAAGCTCGAAGTGACCGCCTCGCAGGCCGACCGCGACTACATCGCCGCCGTCGACTGGAAGGCCGCCGAGAAGGCCATCGCCGAGGGCAAGGGCGAGATGCTGGGCGGCGTCAAGGTCCTCGACCCGAAGAAGGTCCCCGGCCTCATCTACCTGATGCCGTGCGGCAAGTCCCCCCACGGGGTCGACGTCTCCCCCGACGGCAAGTACGTCATCGGCTCGGGGAAGCTCCAGGGCGTCACGACGGCCTTCAACTTCGAGAAGGTCCTGACGGCGATCCGCAACAAGGACTTCACGGGCGAAGAGGACGGCATCCCCGTCCTGAAGTACGAGTCGATCAAGGACGCCGAGGTCGAGGTCGGCCTCGGCCCGCTCCACACCCAGTTCGACGCCGACGGCTACGCCTACACCTCGCTCTTCGTCGACTCGGCGGTGGCGAAGTGGAAGCTCGGGACCTGGGAGGTCGTCGACAAGATCCCGATGTCCTACTCCATCGGCCACCTCTGCGCGGCCGAGGGCGACACCGTGAGCCCGGACGGGAAGTACCTCGTCGGCCTCAACAAGCTCTCGCACGGCCGGCACCTGAACGTCGGCCCGTCGCAGCCCGAGTCGTCCCAGCTCGTCGACATCTCCGAGGAGAAGATGAAGCTCCTCTACGACGCCTTCACCGAGCCCGAGCCTCACTACGCGGTGATGATCAAGGCCGACAAGCTCAAGCCGATCGAGGTCTACCCCAAGGAGGAGAACGAGCACCCGCTCGCGATCTGGGACGTGAAAGACGCCGGCGTCACCCGCACCGGAAACGAGGTCCTCGCGAAGGTCGTCCTCGTGAGGTCGACCATCACCCCCGAGCTCATCGAGGTGAACCAAGGCGACACCGTCAAGGTCGCGATGACGAACATCGAGCAGACGACGGACGAGCTCCACGGGTGGGGCCTCCTCGACTACAACATCAACATCGTCGTCGACCCGGGCGAGACCAAGGTCGTCACGTTCAAGGCCGACAAGCCGGGCGTCTTCGCCTACTACTGCACGA
>CAYVPO010000337.1:0-2132 GCA_964453825.1 uncultured Holophagales bacterium | reverse complement strand
ACGATCGGCCCGCCGAGGCTGACGCCCGGCTGCCAGCGCTCGTACTCCGGCTTGACCGCGTCGGTGCCGTTCGCGTCCGCCCGGCGCTGCGTGACGCCGTCGATTGCGACGAGGTCCTTGTTCTGGTAGTAGACGAAGACGTCGCCGTGCAGCTCGTTTCCGCCCGACTTCGTCACGGCCGTGATGATGGCGCTCGAGGCCTTCTGGTACTCGGCCTTGAAGTTCTGCGTGATGACGCGGAACTCCTGGACGGCGCTCTGCGGGAACGGGTTCCCGCGGCTCGCGTCCTGGCCGACGGAGCCGCCGAGGAGGACGTCGTTCTTGTAGCTCGTCCCGTCGATGAAGACGTTCGTGTTCGACGACCCCTGCGCGCCGTAGCTGTACTCCTGCCGCAGCTCGTCGCGCGAGAGGCGGACCCCCGGCGCGAGCGCGGCGAAGTTCAGGAAGTTCCGGCTCGACTGCGGGAGGCTCTGGATCTGGATCTCGCTGACGTTCGTCGCGACCTCGGACGTGACGCGCTCCACCTGGGCCTCGGCGGCCGTCGCGACGACCGCGACCTCGGCCGTGATCGAGGCCGGCTGGAGCGACACGTCGAGCTGGAGGCTCTGGCCGACGCCGACCTGGACGTTCCTCTTCCACGGGGCGTGCGCGCCGGTGCTCACCGAGAGCTCGTACGTTCCGGCGGGAAGGACGAGGACGTAGGCGCCGTTCGTCGCGGTGGCCGCCGAGAACCTCGCCCCGGAGGCGCTGTTCACGGCGATCACGGGCATGGCGGGGATCGCCCCCTGCGCGTCGGTGACCGTACCCCTCACCTGCGCCGTCGTCGTCTGGCCGGATGCCGGCGGGGCGACGAGGGTCGCGACGGCGAGGAGGACGGCCGGGAGAACGAAGAGGGCCTTCGGCCCCGGGCTGCTTCTCATCGTGCCTTCCTCCTTCGATCGGTTGTCGGTTTCTGCTCCGGCGCGCCCGCCCGCCGAGGGCGGGACGGCTCGGTCGTCGTCTCGGCGTCGACCCCCTCGGTCGAGTACCGGAGGACGAGATGGAAAGGAAGGACCTCTCGGTCCGGCAGCCCGTCCCCGCGCCCCTCGATCTCGGCCACGAGCCGGATCAGGGCTCGCTCGCCGAGCGACCGGATCTCGTGGCGCACCGTCGAGAGAGGCGGGCTCGCGAAGCGTGCGATCGGGACGTCGTCGAAGCCGGCGACGGCGACCTCCCCCGGGATCGCCGCCCGCGCGCGGCGTAGGGCGTAGAGCGCGCCGATCGCCATCGAGTCGTTCGCCGCGAAGAGGGCCGTCGGACGGGGAGACCGGCGGAGGAGCTCCTCGCCCGCCACCCGCCCCGACTCCTCGGTGAAGTCGCCCGGAATCTCCAGAGCCGACTCGGCCGGGAGACCGGCCGCCCGGAGCGCCTCGTGCGCGCCCCGCCGCCGCTCGGCCGCGTCGCGGTTGGAGGAGGGGCCGTTGACGAAGGCGAGACGACGGTGACCGAGCCCGAGGAGGTGAGCGACCATCGCGCGGGCGCCGCCCCGGTTGTCGACGCTGAGAGACGGGGCGCCCGCGCCGCCGGGGACCGAGTTCAGGAAGACGGCGGGCAGCGCGGGAGGGAACGAGGTCGAAAGGGCCCGAGGCGAGGCGTGCGGCGCCATGACGACGACCCCGTCGACGCGCCCGTTCATCGCCCGGAGGACCTCGCGCGTCTCGGCGGCGTCGCTGTGCGACGAGGAGACGAGGACGTGGTAGCCGGCCTGCCGCGCCGCGAGGTCGATCCCTCGGATCACCTCGGAGAAGTACTCTCCCCAGATGTCGGGGAGGACGACGCCGACCGTCGAGGTCCGGTTCGTGATGAGGCTCCGGGCCGCCGCGTGCGGCGTGTACCGGAGCCGCGCGATCTCCGCCTCGACGCGGCGCTTCGTCTCGTCGCGGACGACGGCCGTGCCGTTCACGACGCGGGAGACCGTGGCGACGGAGACGCCCGCCGCCCGCGCGACCTCCCGGATCCCGCCGGACGGGGCGCCCGCCTCGCCGGACGTCCGGCCGGCCGATCGGGTCTCCCGTGCGCGTCGCTCGTCTCGGGCCATCGCCTTGTAACCGTTTTCATGTGAAACCTACCCCCGCCGTGGCGCCGGTGTCAAC
>CAYVPO010000336.1:0-2158 GCA_964453825.1 uncultured Holophagales bacterium | reverse complement strand
CGGCGCGTCCACTCGCCGAGGCAGCCGATGCAGCGGTAGACGTAGCGCGCGTTCCGCGCCCGGACGGCGGCGAGGCGCTCGGTCTCGGGGGCGCTGCGGCGGCTGACGCCGAGCTCCTTCGCGATCTCCCAGAAGCGCGAGGAGTGACCCTCGTCGACGCCCCAGCGGTCGTGGCAGATGGCGTGCGCGGTCTCGTGGAGGAGCGTCTCGCGGCGGTCGGCGGGAGACATGTGCGCCGAGACGCGGATGACGTGGGGCGGGCCGTACTGGATGACGCCGCCGGTGGCGCGGCGCGAGGAGAGCTCGACGCGCGCGGGCGGGAGGCGGTAGGCCTCGGCGAAGGCGTCGTAGAGCGCCTGGAGGGAGGCCTGGTCGGCGACGAGCTCGGCCCGGGTGGGCGGAGCCTCGGAGAAGAGGTCGAGCTGGACGAGCGCTTCGATCTTCACGACAGTCCCTCCAGCGCCTCGCGGTGAGGCGCGAGCGGCCGGTGGAGGACGAGGGCGACGACCAGGGGGACGAGGAGCGCGGCGAGGACCTCCAGGATCGGGACGGGGGCGCCGCGGAAGGTGGGGACGACGAGGATGCGGGCGGCCCAGAGGAGGAAGAGGGCGGCGGCGCTCGACTTCCAGCTGCCCGTGCCGAGGGCGAGGAGGCAGAGCGCGAGCGAGATCGGGTACTCGACGAAGAGGGCCTGCCCGAGGACGAGCGGCGTCGGGACGGCCGGGAACGGGAAGAGGAGGTACCGGGCGGCGACGGGGACGAGCGCGCCGACGAGGGCGACGGCCGGCGCGGCGAAGCCGACGCGCAGCTTCGAGCGGAGCGCGCCGTAGAGGAGGCCTCGGACGAGGAGCTCGTGGAGCGCGACGGCGAGGAGCGCCGGAAGGAGGGCGAGGTGCCACGCGGCGGGGCGCGTGAAGAAGGCGACCGTCGCGTAGTGGAGGGCGCGCGCGAGGGGGAGCCAGGCGTACGCCGCCGCGAGGAAGGCGACGACGGCGAGCGCCGGGAGGATCGTCCGCTCCGCCGTCCGCGTCATGCGCGAATGTTAGCGGACGTTGACGCCTCCCGACAGGGCGGAGAGACTCGCCGGATGAGCTCGACACCGAACCTGCGCGCCGGCTTCGCCGGCCTCGGAACGATGGGCCTCGGGATGGCCCGCAACCTCGCCGCGAAGGGCTTCCCCCTCTCCCTCACGAACCGGACGATGGAGAAGGCGGTCCGCCTCGCCTCCGACCTCGCGGGCGGCCCCGCTCCCGTCGCGGCGCTGCCGACGCCGGCCGCCGTCGCCGCCGCGAGCGACGTCGTCGTCTCGTGCGTCTCCGACGGGCCCGACGTGGAGGAGGTGCACCTCGGGAGGAACGGGACGATCGAAGGGGCGCGCCCCGGGACGGTCGTCGTCGACTGCTCGACGGTCGACCCGGCCGTGGCCCGGCGCGTCGCCGCGCGGCTCGCCGAGAAGGGGGTCTCGTTCCTCGACGCGCCCGTCTCCGGCGGGCAGAAGGGGGCGAACGAGGGGACGCTGTCGTTCTTCGTCGGCGGCGAGGCGGAGGCGCTCGGGAGGGCGAGGCCGGTGCTCGAGGCGATGGGCAAGCGGATCACGCACCTCGGGCCGTCGGGCGCCGGGCAGCTCGGGAAGGCGACGAACCAGGTGATCGTGGCGGGGACGCTCGCGGCGGTGTCGGAGGGGATGGCGTTCGCGAAGGCCGCGGGGCTGCCGATGGAGGCGATCCACGCGGCGCTGACGGGCGGCGCCGCGAACTCGTGGGCGCTCGAGGTGCTCGGGAAGAAGATGCTGGAGCGCGACTTCAAGCCGGCGTTCGCGATCAAGCACCAGCAGAAGGACCTCGCGATCGTCCTCCGCGCCGCGCGCGCGAACGGCGTGCCGCTTCCGGCGGCCTCGCTCGTCCACCAGCTGCTCTCGTCGCTCGAGGCGAAGGGGCGCGGCGAGGAGGGGACGCAGGCGCTCTACACGCTCTACGAAGAGCTCTCCCGCTGACGCGGGACGGGAGGGCGCCCTTCCGCCGGGACGAGCGGCGGAGCCGCGCCCGTGTCGGGGCGCCCGCGGCTCAGGGCGCGGGCGGCGGGACCCGGGCCGGGGCGGCGGCGACGCCGGCCCGCCGGCCGTCGACGATTCCCGTCCAAACCCCGCGTGCCTCGTCGC
>CAYVPO010000335.1:0-2160 GCA_964453825.1 uncultured Holophagales bacterium | reverse complement strand
TCCCGAGGGGCGTCGTCACGGTCGGCAGGGCGTCGAGGGAGATGCGGGACGTGTCCCGCCTCGCCCCGCCGAGCGCGAGCGCGAGGTCGACCAGGTCCGCGTAGCGCTTCTCGCCGAAGAACTCGTACAGGTCGAGCGAGAGTCGGATCGGGACGACCGCGGCCTGCCCCGTTCCCGGGATCTCGAAGGGCTGGTCGATGTTCCCCGTCACGGTCGGGTGGCCGTTTCGTCGGGCCCGCTGGCCCTCGAGGAACGGGTAGCCGGCCTGATCAGCGACGCCGTCACGCCGGGAGTTCTGCCCGACCTCGGGCTGCTGAGCGCTATTCCGACTCCGCGGCCGTGTTCAGCCCGGAGGGAGCAGGGGCCCGAGCGCCCGCAGGGCGTCCTGCAGCTTCTTCGCGGCGCCGACGACGTCGGTCACGAGCCGCTCGTCCATCCCGTACCAGCCTTCGTACTCGGAGAGGTTTCCCTTCTCGTGCGCCGTCGCGAGGACGCGCCAGACTGCGTTCGGGATCCCCAGGGTTACGGGAAGCGTCTGGAAGACGAGCGCCCGGTTTTCCGAGCGATAGCCCGCTCGGCGGAGCGCGGCGAGGGCGAGGGCGTGCGACGCGCCGTAGGCGAGGTCGAACCGGCTCTCGAGGGAGTTGCTTTCGTTCTCGGCATCGGCGAGACGCGAGTCCGCCGACCGGAGAAGACCCTCGTACTCCCGGAGAAGGGGTGGCTCCTTCTTCAGCCTCCCGATCCTCGCGAGGTTTTCCAGTTCAGCGGAGGTCATCGTCGCCTCCCTTCACGAAGATACGGGGCTGGGTGGCGATGCGTGAGGCGAAGGAGTCGGGCTCGGCGCGGCGGAGCCGCCAGTCGGCGGGTGTCATCACCGTCGGGTTGACCGAGCGGGCGAGAACGGCCTCCGCACCCTGGAGCGCGTCGAAAAGGTCGGAGTAGGCGAGCGTCTCTGAGAGAACGAGGAGATCGACGTCGCTCGAGGCCGTCTCGGTTCTCTTCGCGACGGAGCCGAAGACGAAGGCGGCGCGGATGCGCGACTCGAAGGGCGCCAGCGCGCGACGAATCGGCTCGACGAGCCCGACGGTCTTGACGACGAGGCCGTGCAGCTCGGCGAAGACCGGGCTGTCCTCCCGGGCCTGGTAGTGCTTCTGATTTCCCGTTCGCGTCACGGTCACGAGGCCCGCGTCGGCGAGACGGGCGAGCTGCCGGTGGACGGCCCCGGTCCCGCTGTCCGCGAGGCGGATCAGTTCAGCGCTCTGGAAGCGGCGCTCCGGCTGGCCGAACAGGAGGCCGAGGACGCGCTGCTGAACCGACGTGAAGAGCGCATCCGCGAGTCCCTTCCGGGGTGTTGAAATCATTCCCATATCGGGAAGGATCATACCCGCATCGGGAACGATTCCGGGTGCCAAGGGCGTGGCAACGTCCTCGAACCGCCCGGTCGAACGTCAGCGCCGCCGCCCGCCCCTCTCCCCATTGAGCCCCGGCGCCGTCAGCGGAACTGCCCGCCGACGATCGTGATGCGCCCCGGGTACGTGATGTTCCCGAGGGGCGTCGTCACGGTCGGCAGGGCGTCGAGGGAGATGCGGGACGTGTCCCGCCTCGCCCCGCCGAGCGCGAGCGCGAGGTCGACCAGGTCCGCGTAGCGCTTCTCGCCGAAGAACTCGTACAGGTCGAGCGAGAGTCGGATCGGGACGACCGCGGCCTGCCCCGTTCCCGGGATCTCGAAGGGCTGGTCGATGTTCCCCGTCACGGTCGGGCGGCCGTCGACGAGGAGGCGGCACTCCAGGCTCGTGAGCGTGCTCGTCGTCCGGGGAGCCCCCGCCGTCCCGTCGTTCGGGTTCAGGGCCTCCACCTCCACGACGAGCTCGGCCGGCAGCCTCCGCGACGCGTACGCCCCCGCGAGCGACAGGGCGTCGTACGCCGTGAGCTGCGACAGCGACGACGCTCGCCCGAGGTCGATCCCCGCGAGGCGGAAGCCCGTGACCTGGCCGATCCGGAACTGCAGCCGCTTCAGGTTCACGAGCGTCGAGGCCAGCTGGTCGAGCGTCGCGCAGCCCGCGGGCGCCAGGGCCGCCGCGACGACGAGGAGGGAGACCGCGAGGGAGCCGAGCCGTCGCTTCATACCGGAATCCTCCCACGGATGGGCGGGGACGACGG
>CAYVPO010000334.1:0-2197 GCA_964453825.1 uncultured Holophagales bacterium | reverse complement strand
ACCCCGAGCACCCGCTCTCGCGGGGGCGGCTCTGCCCGCGCGGCACCGGCGGCACCGGCCTCCTCTACGACCCCGACCGGCTGAAGAAACCGCTCCTCCGGAGGACCGGCGCGCGCGGGAAGCAGGACTTCGAGGAGGTCTCCTGGGAGAAGGCGCTCGACTTCACCACCCAGAAGCTCCTGAAGATCAAGGCGGAGTGCGGGCCGGAAAAGGTCGCCCTCTTCTCTCACGGCTTCGGCGGCTCGTTCTTCAAGCACCTCCTCTTCGCCTACGGCTCGGGGAACGTCACGGCCCCCTCGTACGGCCAGTGTCGCGGACCGCGCGAGGTCGGCTTCAATCTCACCTACGGCTCCTCGCTCGGCTCGCCCGAGGTCCTCGACATCGCCCATTCGCGGTGCCTGACGCTCATCGGCTCGCACCTCGGCGAGAACATGCACAACACCCAGGTGCAGGACTTCGCGCAGATGATCGCGAAGGGGGGGCAGCTCGTCGTCGTCGACCCGCGCTTCTCGACGGCCGCCGGAAAGGCCCGCTACTGGCTGCCGATCAAGCCGGGGACGGACATGGGGCTCCTTCTCGCCTGGATCCACGTCATCCTGGGCGAAGGTCTCTACGACCGCGACTACGTCGAGAAGAACGCCATCGGCCTCGAGGAGCTGCGCGCCCACGTCGCGGACAAGACCCCCGAGTGGGCCTTTACCGAGACGACGATCCCCGCCGCGACAATCGTCGAGACGGCGCGCTTCATCGCCGGGGCGCGCCCCGCCTCGCTCGTCCACCCCGGCCGGCACGTCACCTGGTACGGCGACGACGTCCAGCGCTCGCGCGCCATCGCCATCCTCAATGCCCTCCTCGGCTCCTGGGGCCGGCGCGGAGGGATCTTCGTCCCGACGCAGATGAGCGTCCCGAAGTACCCGGTCCCCGACTACGCCGGGAAGCCGAAGACGACTCGGGACGCCGCGACCGGCGTCGTCTACCCGTTCGCCGAGGAGGTCCTCTCGCACGGCGTCTGCGACGCGACGGTCGGTCAGCTCGACGGAAGCGGCTGCCCGGTCAAGGGCTGGATCGTCTACGGCTCGAACCTCCTCCAGGCGCTCCCGCAGCGGAAGAAGGTGGAGGAGGCGATCCAGAAGCTCGACCTCCTCGTCACCATCGACGTCCTCCCGGCCGAGATCGTCGGCTACGCCGACGTCGTCCTCCCCGAGGCGACGTATCTCGAACGGTGGGACGACGTGGCGCCGGTGCCGTGGTCCGATCCGTTCCTCGCGATCCGGCAGGAGGTCGTCCCGCCGATGTACGAGTCGAAGCCCGGCTGGTGGATCGCGAAGGAGCTCGCGAAGCGGCTCGACCTCGGCGACTACTTCCCGTGGGAGAACGCCGAGCAGCTCGTAACGGACCGGTTGAAGTCCGGGGGCTACGACGTCGAGGCGATCCGGAAGAAGGGCGTCGTCAAGGGGACGCCCGTCCCCGTGCGGACCGAGGAAGGCCTCGAGCTCGCCTTCGCGACGCCGTCGAAGAAGATCGAGCTCTACTCGAAGCGGATGGCCGACGCGGGCCTCGACCCGCTGCCGCCCTGGACGCGGCACGAGCAGCCGGCCGACGGGCAGTTCCGGCTCCTCTTCGGCAGGAGCCCCGTCCACACCTTCGGCCGGACGACGAACAACCGCTTCCTCTCCGAGGTCTACTCCGAGAACGAGGTCTGGCTGAACGCGAAGGCCGCGAAAGAGCAGGGTCTCGCGCACGGCGAGGTCGTGACGCTCGTGAACCAGGACGGCGTCCGTTCCCAGCCCGTGAAGCTGAAGGTCACCCAGCGGATCCGCCCCGACTGCGTCTTCGTCGTCCACGGCTACGGCCACACGAACCCGGGGCTCCGCTTCGCGGCGAACCGCGGCATGGACGACCAGGCGCTCGTCACCCGCATCGCCGTCGACCCGGTCGCCGGGACGACGGGGATGAGCGTCAACTTCGTGACGATCGAGAAGGCGGGCGCGAACGCCGCGGCGGGAGACAGGCCGCTCTCGCCTGGCGGCGCCGCGGCTTCGAAGGCGGAGGCCTGAGATGAGCGCGTCGAAGTCCGCCGCGAAGCGTTACGCGATGACCGTGGACACCCGCCAGTGCGTCGGGTGCAAGGCGTGCGTCCTCGCCTGCAAGGCCGAGAACGACGTCCCCGACGGCTTCTGCCGCGACTGGATCGTCG
>CAYVPO010000333.1:0-2199 GCA_964453825.1 uncultured Holophagales bacterium | reverse complement strand
CATCATTGCGTCTGAACCGATTGCCTTGGCGGTCAACGATTCGCCGACGGCTGGACCGCTGACGTACTATCGGCACGACATTCACGATCAGGTGGCGGAGGTCAAGCAGTCGCGAACCGTCCTGCCCAGCGCGCCCTATGAGCAGACTCGGACGTTCACGCGCAACGCGCTGGGGTATCTGATCTCCGAAGCCCAGCCGGAGTCCGGCGTCACGACCTACGGTTCATTCACGGCTCTGGGCCTCCCGAAGGAGAAGTCCAACGGAGGGCTCACAACGAAGAGCGAGCACGACCCGCTCGGTCGGGTTCTCCGTGTGTACGACACCGAGGTCGACGACGACACCGAAGTCGACCACATCGTCAACACCTACGATCAGAATTCCGCTGCGGGCGCCAGCCAGCAGGGGAAGCTGACGACCTCGGTCGGCACGAACACCTACCCTTCGATCGGATACGCCGATTCCTTCTATCCCGGAGGCACGATCACCGATTCCTTCACGTATGCTGGCCTTGGTGGACGACTGTCCGAGAAGCGCACCAGCCTCTCGAACGGGACGGTCTCGGCCGTGACACGGTGGTCCTACAACAACTTCGGGCTGGTCTTGGACGAAGCCCACCCTCGTATCGATCCGACCTACCCGACGCCCTTCACTACGACGACGACCTACACGGCAGGCTTTCCGACGAGGGTGGCTGTGGGCACGCAGCCTGTCGTCTCGTCGGTCAAGTACAACCCGGCGGGTGGCTTGGCGTCGTATACGAGCGGCAACAGCATCACGACGACGATCGCGCCTGACCCGCGCGGGATGGCCCGGCCTTCCCGGATTTCGACGTCGAGTGGCGGCTTCGACACGGGCCTCTACACGTATGACGGCGCCGGGAACATCCTCAAGACCGGATCGGACACCTTCACGTACGACGCCGCGTCCCGGCTCCTCAGCGCGAACCTCGGCAGCTCCCCGCAGAACTACAGCTACGACGGGTGGGGGAACCTCGTCTCGAAGGCGGGGACAGTGATTCCCGTGACCAAGGAGACGAATCGTCTCACGAACGCGTCCTACGACCTTCGGGGGAACGTCGAGGGCCTCGGAGCCGAGAGGTACCGCTACGACTTCCTCGGTCGTCAGGTCCGACACGACAACGACGTGGCGTCGACCCACCTCAGTTATCTCTTCGACGCGGCGAACGAGCGGATTATCAGGGCCGTCCCACCGCCTCCGCACGCGCCGGGCGCCCCAGCGGTGCTTCGACGGGAGATGGTTCGGATCATCCTTCAGATGATGAATCAGGCGCCCTCGGCGACGTACGCTGACTCCTTCGACGACGTCCCGCTATGGGACCCGGAACGCGGCTGGATCGAGAGAGCATACGAATTGGAGCTTGCGGTGGGCACCTCCACGAACCCTCCTCTCTTCAGTCCCGACAACCCTCTGAATCGGGCTGAAATGGCAGTCTTCATCGCCTCGGGGATGACATATCCCGGATACAACATCCCGGCTTTCGGGACCGCGCAAGGCCTTCCGTTCGACTGCCGACCAGATAGCCCGACAAAGCACTCGCTCTTCGGTGATGTCCCTCCCGATCACTGGGCCTGCAGATTCATCCACTACGTGTACGACCATCAGGTTACGTCGGGCTGCACCGTCGGAACGCTCAACTACTGCCCGCACGAGTCGATCAACCACTGGCAAATGCAGGTGATGGTCTCGAGCGCCTGGCCCGGGTCCGCTTACGTTCCGCCAGGGTCGAGTTACACCTTCCGTGGCCTGAGTGGTCAGGTGTTGACGGAGTTCGAGGACACGGTCGCGGCGAGAAGCTCCGGGTACGTCACGCAGGACCACGTCTATCTCGGCAGCCGGCTCGTTGGGACGAAGGCCGGGTCGGCGTGGCTGTTTCATTCGACGGACCACCTCGGCAGCGTTCGGCTGACGACGAACCTCTCCCAGGCGGTCGTCGCGAGCCGTAAGTACTGGCCGTGGGGTGAAGACATGGCTCCTTCCGGAGCCCTCGCGCTTGGCTTCGCCGGGATGGAGCGGGACATGGAGACGGAGTATTCCAAGCCCCGCTACTACGACCATGCGCGCAGCCTCGAAACTGGCTATGGCCGATTCCTCTCTCCCGACATGCTTTCGGGCACTGTCGAGGACCCGCTCAGCTGGAACCGGTATACCTACGCTAGGAATAACCCACTCAAGTACGT
>CAYVPO010000332.1:0-2202 GCA_964453825.1 uncultured Holophagales bacterium | reverse complement strand
CCGTCGCGGCCGATCCACTTCACGCCGCACTGGATGCTCCGGTGGATCGCGCGGCTGCGCGCCTGCGTGAAGACGGACGCGACCTCGTGGGCCGCGGCGCGCAGCGACGTCTGGCCGGCGAGGCCGTGGGCGGCCGCGGCCGAGAGTCCGGCGGCGAGGGAGAGGATCGCGAGGGTCGTCAGGACCTCAGGGAGGGTGATCCCGCGGAGGGAACGACGGGCGCGCGTCACGGAAGCACCTCGAAACCTCGAGTCGACTCGTGGACGGGCGCGGGCCGGAGGGAGCCCCCGGCCCGCGCGGCGCCTCACCGGCCGGCCTTCTCCGCGGCGGCGGGCTTCGCCTTCGCGCTCTTCGCCGCCTTCCGGGCGGTGGTTCCCTTCGACGAGACCTTCTCGGCCAGCGTCGTCGGACCCGAGACCGCGAGGTACGGCTGCAGGATCGCGAACATCTTCTCGCCGATCCCCTTCACCTCCATCAGGTCCTGCGCCCGCTTGAACGGTCCGTGCTGCTCCCGGTGGGCGACGATCTTCCCGGCCAGCGACGGGCCGACGCGCGGCAGGCGCGCGAGCTCGTCGGCGGAAGCCTGGTTCACGTTGACGACGCTCTTCTTCGCGGGAGCGGCGCTCTCCTCCGCCGCGGGGGCGGCGGCGGCGCTGGCGAGGAGGCCGACGAGGCCGAGGGTGAGGGCGAACGTGCGGGCAGCGTTGCGAGCGAACATCGTGTTCTCCTTCTTCTCTCTTTCGGGGGATCTGCCCCAGAACGGGGCGTTTCGATCGGGGCTTCGTTCGTTTCGTCTCGTCTTCGTGCGGGCGGCCGCGGCCGGTCAGGCCTCCTTCGTCATCCTTCTCCTCCTTTCGTCCTGGGGCTCTCGGGATTTGCCTCGAACGTCGCAACCCGCCTGCCGAGGTGCACCCATCTCGAACAAATCATTTTTTTGCAATGGCTTGCCTTGAACCGCCGGCATCGACCGCCTGGGCGACTGACAGAAAGTCCTGTCGATCTATCTCGGCCCGCGCGGCCTCGGGCGCGAAGCGAGGCGACTTCGCCGCGTCCGACGTTCCGGTGCATGGGTGACAGAAATAACTGTCGGAACCCGGAGTCGGCGTCTCGCCGCGACGCGGGCGATCGGTCGTCGTTCGCGACCGTGTCGGCCTGCCGAAAGCGCTAGACTGCGACGGTCTTCTGGTCGCGGAGGAAACGAGTGCCGAAAATGCCCCGAGGGGCGGGTATCACGCTGGCGTTACGTCCGGGCGGCCTGCGGGGAGAGGCGTGATCCGCCGCGGCCGGCCCGTCCTTCTCCTCCTCGAGAGCGATCCCTGGCGGCGCGAGAGCCTCGCCGCGTTTCTCGCGGCGGAAGGGTACGACGTCTCCACGGACGACGCAGAGGGGCGCCCCGAGCCGGAGCTCATCCTCTTCGGCCTCGGCGACGAGCCCGGCTCGCCCACCCCGCGAATCGAACGGGTCCGCCTCCGCCATCCGGAGGCGAAGGTCCTGGTCGTCGTTCGCGAGGTGAATGCGCGGACGACGTTTCCCTGCCTGATGGCGGGGGTCAAGGGCGTCCTGCCGCACACCGCCGGCGCCGCGGAGCTGCGCCACGCCCTTCGCTGCGTCCGAGAGGGGACGCTCTGGACGCCGCGAGCCGTTCTCTCGGAGTGGGTCGAGCGCGTCTCTCGCCTCGGCCTCGGACACGCCTCCGCCTTCACGCGCTCGGAGCAGCGGGTCCTCGAGGCGGTCCGGGACGAGCTCCCGAACAAGGAGATCGCACGACGCCTCGGCGTGACTGAGGCGACCGTGAAGTTCCACGTCGGCAAGCTCCTGAAGAAGACGGGCTCCGCCGACCGCCGCGAGCTGGCCCGTTTCGCGAGCGAGACGCTCCCGGCGCTGGCATCCGAACCCCGAGACTAGACCGAAGACGAGTGTTCCTTCGACCACGGGCGAGAACGCGACTCGACTCTTTTCCCAGGCGTCCTAGACCGCGAGATCGTGGCCAGCCGGCCCGCCCGGGAGCATCTTTCCCCTGGTCCCCGAGATCGGGAGCCTCGCACTCCTCCAAAGGGACTCTCACTCCTCCGCACGGGGCGGTTGCGCGGGCCGGTGCAACCGCCCCCCTCTTTTTCCCCCAAGCTCAGTGCCACCCAAGCTCAGTGCCAGGCGTGAAATCGTGTATTGTTGAAAACAATACACGATTTCACGCCTGGCACC
>CAYVPO010000331.1:0-2208 GCA_964453825.1 uncultured Holophagales bacterium | reverse complement strand
CGCTCCCGCACGCGCAGGTCCTCGAGGGCGGCCGCGACGCGGGCGAGGCCGGGCCTGTCGTCCGGCCCGTGCAGCGGGACGATCCGGCCGCGTCCGCCGTCCTGCCTCACGCGGGCGAGCGCCTCCAGGGCGGCCGGGAGGGAATTGTGGGCCGGGAGCGCGACGAGGAGGAGCGGCTCGCCGGGGGCGACGGCCTGGCGTGCTTCGCGGAGGCGAAGGACGGTGGCCTCGGTGCCGCCGGTGCCGACGACGATCGCGAAGGGACCGGGGCGCGAGGCCCCTTCCGGCCCCGTCTCGCGACCCCCGAGACCGGCGAGGGCCTCAGAGTACGGCGCGAGCGCCCGACGGAGGGCCGCCGCGTCGTGCAGCGGCGAGGCGACGGGAACGAAGTCGAACGGCCGGGCATCCATTCGGGGGCCTCCCGCGGCCGCGAGGCGTGCGCCCGGGCCGCAGGGCGATCGTACCGGGAACGGAACCCGCTCCGCTGCGCTATTCTCCGCCCCCGATGCGCTGGTCCAACTACTTCCTCTCCACCCTCCGCGAAGCCCCCGGCGATGCCGAGGTCGTCTCCCACAAGCTCCTCGCCCGCGCGGGGATGCTCCTGAAGGCCGCCGCCGGCATCTACTCCTTCACGCCGCTCGGCTTCCGGTCGCTCAAGAAGATGACCGAGATCGTCCGGGAGGAGATGAACCGGACCGGCGCGCTCGAGGTCGAGCTGCCGATCGCTCAGCCGAAGGAGCTCTGGGTCGAGTCGGGGCGGTGGGACCGCTACCTGAACGACGGCATCCTCTTCCATCTCGAGGACCGCAAGGCGACCGAGTTCGCGCTCGCGCCGACGGCCGAGGAGGCGGTGACCGACATGGTCCGCCGCTCGGTCACCTCGTGGCGGCAGCTGCCGTTCAACCTCTACCAGATCCGGACGAAGTTCCGCGACGAGATCCGCCCCCGCTTCGGCCTCATGCGCGGGCGCGAGTTCCTGATGAAGGACGCCTACTCCTTCGACGTCGACCCGAAGGGGCTCGACCTCCACTACCGGAAGATGGACGCCGCCTACCGGGCGATCTTCGAGCGCTGCGGCCTCGAGTACGCGCTCGTCCAGGCCGACTCGGGCGCCATCGGCGGCTCCGCCTCCGAGGAGTTCATGGTCGTCGCCGACACCGGCGAGGACGCGCTCGTCTTCTCGGAAGACGGGCAGTACGGCGCGAACGTCGAGAAGGCCGTCACGGCGCCGCTCCCCGAGCCCTGGGCGGGCGAGGAGGAGAAGCCGTTCGGCCGCGCCGACTCCCCGACGCCCGGCATCGTCTCGACCGAGGGGCAGGCGAAGCACCTCGGGACGAACGAGGACCGGATCACGAACACGATGCTCTACGAGGCGATCCGGCAGGACGACAGCTCGTTCGTCTGCGCGATCGTCATCCGCGGTGACCTCACGATCAACGAGGTGAAGCTCCCGAAGGCGCTCGGCGTTGCGCACGTGCGGCTCGTCCCCGAGGAGTGGCTCCCCGAGATCGCCGGCTGCAAGCCGGGCTTCATCGGC
Source organism: uncultured Holophagales bacterium (assembly GCA_964453825.1). GTDB lineage: Bacteria > Acidobacteriota > Thermoanaerobaculia > UBA5066 > UBA5066 > UBA5066. The sequence continues at coordinate 671 of CAYVPO010000331.1, read as the reverse complement.
CCGATCGGCCTGAAGCCCCGGGCCGGGCAGACGGAGGTGTCGATCTACGTCGACCGTTCCATGGAGAACGCCCGCAACGTGTATTGCGGCGCGAACGTCGACGGCACCCACCACTCGAACCTCTCCGTGCCACGCGACCTGAAGGTGGCCGGGGTGATCGAGGTGGCGACCGCCCGCGACGGCGACCCGTCGCCGACCGGAACGGGCGTCCTGCGGATCAAGCGCGGCATCGAGGTGGGGCACATCTTCAAGCTCGGGACGAAGTACTCCGAGGCGATGAAGTGCGAGGTCGCCGACCCGCAGCAGAAGATGGTCCCGCTGCAGATGGGCTGCTACGGCCTCGGCGTCGGCCGGACCGTCGCCGCCGCCGTCGAGCAGAACCACGACGACGACGGGATCATCTGGCCCGTTCCGCTCGCGCCGTTCGAGGTCGCCCTCCTCTCGCTCCAGCGCGACGAGGAAGTCCTCGAGGCGGCGGAGAAGATCTACGCGGAGCTGACCGAGGCGGGCGTCGAGGTCTTCTGGGACGACCGCGACGAGCGCCCGGGCGTGAAGTTCAAGGACGCCGACCTGGTCGGCTTCCCGCTCCGCGTCGTCGTCGGCGGCAAGGCGCTCGCGAAGGGCGTCGTCGAGGTCTCGACGCGGCGCGAGAAGAAGGCCGAGGGCGTGCC
>CAYVPO010000330.1:0-2215 GCA_964453825.1 uncultured Holophagales bacterium | reverse complement strand
CGGGGGACTCGGCGACGGCGTTCGGCCCCGCCGCGACCGCGGTGACGTCGAACCCCTCGTCGAGGAGGATCGCGCGGAGCGACTCGCGAATGTCGCCCTCGTCGTCGCAGATGAGAATCCTGTGGGCCATCGCGGCGGAGGATACGACGAAGGTCAGTGCGCCTTCGCCGGCTCGGCCGTCGCGGCGGCGGGAACGGGCGGCCTGCCGAGCTTCTCGAACGGGACGTCCAGGATCGGCCAGGCGCTCCAGTCCTTGTAGTCGAAGTGCCACCACTCCCACGGGTAGACGAAGAAGCCCTCGCGCTCCATCGCTCCCCGAAGGGCCTCGCGACGCTCGAGCTGCTCCTTCGTTCCCCCCTCCCACGTCACGTAGGAGCGCGGGCCGAACTCGTCGTAGGCGCCCCCGAGGTCGGCGGCCTTCCCGGTGGCGCGGTCGTAGAGCGTCACGTCGACGGAGCAGCCCCGGTTGTGGCGTGAGCCCCTCCTCGGGTCGGCCACGAACATCTTCTTCTCTTCGGGCGTCGCGTCCCAGAACGCCTTCGTCACCGCCCAGGGGCGGTAGCCGTCGAAGACCATCAGGCCCCACCCCTTTTCCGCGAGCTTTCTGTGGGCGCGGACGAGCGCCTCCGCGGCCGGCCTCTGGAGGAACGCCCGCGCTTCCCTGTAGACAGGGCGTCCGACGAAGTTGTCGCTCGTGGCGTACTTCACGTCGAGGCGGATCGTCGGGTCGAGGGAGGTCAGCTCGACGAGCTCCGTCTCCCGGAACGGTCCCGGCTCCACCGGCGGCGCCACCTGGCCGAGGAGCGGCGTCGCGAGGGCGAGGAAGACGAGGAGCGCGGGTCGTCTCATGGAGCCTCCGGCCCGGGCGCGGGCCCGGGCGGTCGTCGTGCGACGCCCGCAGGCGGCGCCGCGGTCTCCCCGGTCCGCTTCAGGACGAGGAGGGTGAAGTCGTCCGCGGGTTCCTCATCGCCACGGAACGCGGCGACGGAGCGGACGATCGTCTCGACGAGCTCCGCGCTCGGCAGGCCGCGCCCTGCGCACGCCGCCTCCGCGAGCCTGTCCGGGCCGTATTCGACTCCTGCAGGCCCCTCGCTTTCGACGACGCCGTCCGTGAAGAGGACGAGGAGATCGCCCGTGCCGATCGAGACCTCGCCGGAGAGATAGCGCGCGCCGGCGAGGAGGCCGAGCGGCGGTCCGCCGGTCGTCAGCCGCGAGTAGCTCCCGTCGGCGCGGACGAGGAGCGGCGGGACGTGCCCGCAGTTCGTGTACGACAGGACGCCGCGTGCCGGGTCGAGAACGCCCCACACCGCGGTGACGAATTCCGTCGGCCGGACCCGGTCCCAAAGGAGCTGGTTCGCAGCCGTCGCCGTCCGCTCGGGCTCGCCGCCTCTCTCCGCCTGCGTCCGGAGGATCGCGCGGAACGTCGCGACGGTCATCGCCGCGAGGCTCCCCTTCCCCGAGACGTCCGCCACGACGAGCCCGAGCCGGCCGTCGCCGAGCGGGATCCGGTCGTAGTAGTCGCCGCCGATCTCGTAGCGCGGGCGGGAGTGCCCGGCCGCGTCCCAGCCCGGCAGGTCCCGCCACGCGGACGTGCCGTTCGCCGCCTGCAGCTCGAGCTCGCCCTTCAGCTCCTCCTCGAGGCGCTCCCGCTGGACGAAGAGGCGGTAGAGGACCGCCTTCTCGACCGCGATCGCGGCCGCGTCGGCGAAGAGGCGGAGCGGCTCGGCGTCCTCCTCGCCGTAGGCGCCCGGCTCGTCGCTCTCGAGGTTCATCGCGCCGATCAACCGTCCTCCGGCGCAGACCGGCACCGCGAGTTCGGATCGGGTGGAGGGGCGCCCCACGACGTAACGTGGGTCCGCGAGGACGTCGGGCGCGATCGCCGGCTCGCCGGTCCGGAGGACGTGCCCGACGAGGCCGTGGCCGAGCGCGAGGAGCCGGTCGACGTCGGGCATCGGCCCGTCGAATCCGCGGCGGGCCGACGCGGCGATCGTCCTCCAGGAGGTGCCCCACCCGGGGAACGCCTCGTCGCGGCCGAGGACGAAGATCCCGGCCGCGTCGTAGCCGACCGCCGTCCGGAGGGTGTCGAGGAGGCGCCCGAGGACGGACTCGAGGTTCAGGAGACCGTCGAGCTCGTTGACGATTCGGACGAGGAGGCGATTCCGCTCCTCGCTCGTCATCCGCCTCCCGGTCCCGCCCCTCGCCGACGAGTCCATCC
>CAYVPO010000329.1:0-2221 GCA_964453825.1 uncultured Holophagales bacterium | reverse complement strand
CGCCACCGGGCCACCGTCTCCGGCCTCGCGACGAGCCGCTCCACGACGTCCCTCAGCGCGCCCGCGTCCCCCGCCGGGAAGAACGCCCCGCACTCCTCCGTGAACCTCTCGGGCAATGCGCCGAGGCGGCTCGCCACGACCGGCACCCCGTGCGCCATCGCCTCGTCGACGACGAGACCGTACGACTCGAGGCCGACGCTCGGCACGAGGAGGACGTCCATCCCCCCGAAGACGCGCGACTCCTCACCGGCTCCGAAGGCCCCCTCCAGGGTCACGGCCGCCGCACCCGATCCGGCCAGCACGCACTCCGTGTACGCCGGGTCCGCCGCCGCGTTCCCCCAGAGCCTCAGCCTCGCCTCTGAAGGCGCCACCCCGCGAAAGGCCTCCACCGCCACGTGGGCTCCCTTGTGCGGCATCAGCGCCCCGACGAATCCGAATCGCAGCGGGAGCCGCGGCGTCTCCTCGCGCCGCCCCGGCTCGGGCATGGCGTACGGGAGACCGTAGGAGAGCACCTCGACGGAAGCGTCCGCCGGCAGCCAGCCCGCCTCCGTGAAGCTCCGTACGAGGAAGCGCGAGCCGGCCAGGTATCGCTCTGCCCGCAGCGCGCGCCGCAGGACGCCCGCGCGCAGCGCGTGGAGCGCGGGGTTCGTCAGGGCCGCTGGCGCGAGACCGGTGAGCGGCTGGCAGCGGGCGCACTTCATCGGCGACGGCCCCGTGCAGGCCGCGCCGTTGGCGTGCAGGAAGTTCACCCTCGCACAGAGCGGCCACCAGTCCTGGAGCTGGAAGACGACCGGTATCCCGCGCCGCCGCGCGACTCCCGGGAGCGTCGCGGCGTGCCCCGCGAGATGGTGTACGTGAAGGACGTCGGCCCGCGTCTCGCCGAGGAACCGGTCGAAATCCGCACAGAGCGCGGCGTCGTGAATCGCGTTTCGCGAGAGCGGGTCCCTCTGCCGGAAGTCGTTCACGACGAGCCGCACGCGGGCGCCGCCGTCCACGAGCTCGATCGCCTCCCCCTTCCGCTGCTCCGGCGCCGAGAGCCTGGCGTAGACCGACACCTCCCGCCGCTCTACCTGCAGGCGCGCCAAGGACCGCGCGAAGACCTCCGTCCCACCCGTCGCGTACGGCGGCCAGCCGTGGACGAGGTGGACGACTGCTCCCTTCGAACGACCTCGTCGCCTCGCCGGACCGAGCCCATCCACCACACCCTCTCGCGCCGCGGCGAGCGGATCCTCGGCCATGAACCCCGCGAGCTTCGGCAGAAATCCCGGGTACCGGCGGGCCAGCAGCCTTTCGGATACCTTCGCCCGTCCGGCCGCCTCCCTCCCGAAGCTCCCGCCCCCCCGGTGCCAGACGAACGTCGTGTCGTCGAGGACGTGCGTGAAGCCCCGGGCCGACGCACGCAGGCACCAGTCCACCTCCTCCCCGTAGCCGACGCCGAAGCCGCGCTCGTCGAGGAGACCGACCTCGTCCAGCGCCTCGCGCGCGAGGTAGAGGCAGAACCCGACCCCGGTGGGGATCGACGGTGTGAGGCGCCGCGAGCGCTCCTCCACGAGGCGCCCGAACGAGGCGACCGAGTGCCCCGCGGGGAGCGCGTTTTCCGCGAAGGGACGGGGCAGCGAGCAGAGCGTCGCGTTGTTCGAGAAGGGGGTCGCGGAGGCGGTTCGCGGGCGGCGGCGAGCAGCGGCCCCGAGCTTCTCGAGCCAGCCTTCCGTCACCTCGGTGTCGCTGTTGAGGAGGACGACGTCTCCCTCCGCCTCCCGGATTCCCGCGTTGGCTGCGACCGGAAACCCCTCCCGCGCGCGCCGCTCGAGGAGGCGCACCGCCGCCGGGTGCGCCGCGATCGCGTCCTCCGCCACCCGCTGCGGCCCCGCCTCGAGGGGACCGTCCGCTACCACGACGATCCGGTGGCGCGACAGGTCGGTGTGCGCGAGGACCGCCGCGAGGCATCGTTCCAGGTCCGTCGAGGCGCCGTAGACAGGGACGACGACGGTCACGGCGCCCGCCGCCCCTTCTTCCCGCCCGTTCCGGACCGGCTCTCTCACGCTGTCAGGCGTCCCGGCCCTCGATCGCGGCCAGTTCCGCCTCCACCATGCGGCCGACCAGCTCCTCGAACGTCGTCCGTGACGTCCACCCCAGCTCGCGCGCGGCCTTCCCGGCGTCGCCGCGGGTCTCGGTGATGTCCACGGGCCGCGCGTACTCGGGGTCGAGGACGACGTGGGCG
>CAYVPO010000328.1:0-2273 GCA_964453825.1 uncultured Holophagales bacterium | reverse complement strand
CGCCCGGCCCTGCTAACCTCCGCCGCTGCCGCAATTTCGCGCGCCTCAGACCGGAGCGAGCATGGACTTCCAGACGCTGATCCTGAAGCTGTCCGAATACTGGGCCTCCCGCGGCTGCATCCTCGAGCAGCCGTACGACACCGAGGTGGGGGCGGGGACCATGCACCCGGCGACGTTCCTCCGGGTCCTCGGCCCGGAGCCGTGGCGCTGCGCCTACGTGCAGCCGTCCCGGCGGCCCGCCGACGGGCGGTACGGCGAGAACCCGTTCCGCCTCGTGAAGCACTACCAGTTCCAGGTCGTGATCAAGCCGTCGCCCGCCGACATCCAGGACCTCTACGTCGACAGCCTCCGGGCCATCGGCATCGAGCCGGCCGAGCACGACCTGCGCTTCGAGGAGGACAACTGGGAGTCGCCGACGCTCGGCGCCTGGGGCGTCGGCTGGCAGGTCCTCCTGGACGGGATGGAGATCACGCAGTTCACCTACTTCCAGCAGGCGGGCGGCATCGACCTCGCGCCGATCACCGCCGAGATCACGTACGGGCTCGAGCGGCTGACGATGTTCCTCACGCGCACGCGCAACGTCATGGACATCGAGTGGGCGCCGGGCGTGCCGTACGGCGAGGTGCGGAAGCAGGACGAATACGAGGTCTCGAAGTACGGCTTCGAGGTCGCCGACACCGAGCTCCTCCGGCTCCTCTTCGAGAGGCTCGAGGCGGAGTCGGGGCGCTGCCTCGCGGCCGGCCTCGTCGCGCCGGCCTACGAGACCGCGCTGAAGTGCTCGCACGCGTTCAACCTCCTCGACGCGCGCGGGGCCGTTTCGGCCACCGAGCGCGTCGGCGTGATCAAGCGCGTCCGGGACCTCGCGGTCGGCTGCGCGAAGGCGTGGGTCGCCGCGCGCGAGAGCCTCGGGCACCCGCTCCTCCCGAAGGAGACGCCGTTGTCCGAAGCGCCCGAGGCCGGAAACGGGGAGGCCTGAGATGTCGGAGCCGCCCGGAGGGACGGCTACGCGTACCCCCCGGACCCCCCAACTCATCGCGGAGACGAGGTAAATAGCCGATGTCCGAGTTTTTGCTCGAGATCCTCGCCGAGGAGATCCCCGCGGGCGTCCTGTCGCAGGCGCGCAACGACCTCCTGCGCGGGCTGGCCGACGCGCTCGCCGCCGAGCGGATCGACGGGACGTTCTTCGCCCACTCCACGTCGCGGCGCCTCGTCCTCTTCTCTCGCGACCTCCCCGAGGTCCAGGAGGACCACGAGGTGGAGGCGATCGGCCCGTCCGTCAAGGTCGCCCACGACGCGGAGGGACGCCCGACGCGCGCCGCCGAAGGATTTGCCCGCGGGCAGGGCGTCGCGGTCGAGGCGCTCCGCGTCGTCGCGACGCCGAAGGGGGAGTACGTCTCGGTCCGCAAGGTCGTCGAGGGGCGATTCACCTCGGAAATCCTCGGTGACGTCGTCCCGACGGTCGTCGCGAAGATGTCGTTCCCCCGGATGATGAGGTGGGGCGACGGCCGCGACACCTGGATCCGGCCGGTCCACTCCGTCGTCTGCCTCCTCGACGGGCTCGTCGTCCCCATGACGCTCTTCGGCGTCGAGTCGGGCCGGACGACGTTCGGGCACCGGACGCTCGCGCCGGGCCGGATCGTGGTCGTCGGGGTCGACGACTACCTCGCGAAGCTCCGCGCCGCCCACGTCGAGCCGGACTACGGCGTCCGCCGCCGGACGCTCCTCGAGAAGGCCGAGGCGCTCGCCTCCGAGGCCGGCTGCACGCCGGTGGAGGACGTCGCCCTCCTCGACAGCCTCGCCCACCTCGTGGAGTGGCCTGGCCTCGTCCGCGGCTCGTTCGAGGCCGGGTACCTGGAGCTCCCCGAGGAGATCCTCGTCACCGCGATGCGGGAGCACCAGAAGGTCCTGCCGACGCGCGACGCCTCGGGCGCGCTCGCGCCGCACTTCCTCGCCGTCGCCGACCATGTCGGCGACCCGATGGGGCACATCGTCCGGGGCAACGAGTGGGTCCTGAACGCCCGGTTCGCCGACGCCCGCTTCTTCTGGGACGAGGACGGCCGGGTCCGTCTCGAGGAGAGGGTCCCCCGCCTCGCGCGCCTCTCGTTCCAGGAGAAGCTCGGCGACACGCTCCGGAAGACCGAGCGGGTCGAGGCGCTCTCTCTGCGCCTCGCAGCCGAACTCGGACTCGAGGCTTATTCGGACGCGGCCGCGCGGGCGGCGCGCCTGGCCCGGGCCGACCTCGTCACCGACATGGTGCGCGAGTTCCCGGACCT
>CAYVPO010000327.1:0-2319 GCA_964453825.1 uncultured Holophagales bacterium | reverse complement strand
GGACGCGCCTCCCCCTCTCGGAGGAGGCGATCCCCGAGGACTCCGGCTACGGCGTCAACCTCGTCCAGGCCCGGAGCCCGAAGGACGACATCTTCGACATCCCGACGTTCCTCAGGCGGCAAATGGACTGAGGCCGGGAGCCACCCCGTGCCCCCTGCCCACCGCCCTTCTGCCCTGTGGGCGGCGGCGATCCTCTTCTCCGCGTGGGCGGCCGCGGCCGCCCACGCGGGCAACGTCCAGCCGCTGCTTCGTTTCGGCGACGCCGACGTCTCCACGTCGGGCGCCGCCCGCGTCGTCTTCTCTCCGATGGACGCCGCCGGTGGCGCGGAGGTCGTCTGCACGCCGCCAGCCCCGTGCACGATCCCTCCGGGCCGCTACTCGATCCGGCTCGACTCGCCCGACTACGTCGCGCTCGACCGTCCGACGTTCGTCTCCGACACCGACGCGGCGGGCGTCCCGACTCCCTTCGTGCTCCGGGTCTTCCCGGCGGCCCGCGTGGAGCTCGGCCCGGGCCGCTTCCCGGAGGGGAGTGTCCTGACCGTCCTCGATCCCGAGTCCGGCCTCAGCTTCAAGGCCGCCGTCCGCTCTCGGGAGACGTCCGTGCAAGTTCCGGCGCGGAAGGTCGTGGCGGCGGTCTTTCGCGGCGCGGCCGAGGTGGCCGAGCTGTGGCGGCCCGTCACCCTGACCGCGGGGCAGCACCTCGAGCTTCCGGAGAACCCGCCCCTCGCGAAAGGGAGGGGGCAGGCCGTCGTGGGCCTCCGCTTCCCGGCCTCCGGCACGCGCGGGGGCAACAGGCAGGTCGTGGTGCGCCTCCAGTCGGGAGGAGGCGCGCGATTGCCCGACGTGGCCGTCACCGCGGACCCCTGGAGATGGACCGGGATCTGGTACGACCTCTCCTCCGGTCCCGCAGCGGTGGAGGTGGCGTCGAAGGCCTGGGCCCTCGCCGAGGCTCCCGCATTCAGCGTCCCGGACAGGGCCGTCGGCTTCGCTCGGGAGCTGAAGGTCGTCCCTCGTCCCCGCCTGAGCGCGCAATTCGAGCCGAACGACCGACTCCCCGCCGGCGAGGCGCAGGTCGACCTGCTCGACTGCCGCCGCCTGAAGGGCGTGAGCGGCCCGCCCCGCTTCTCGCTCTGCACGTCGGCTTCCACCCGGAAGGGCCCCGTTACGGGAGAGTTCCGCTTTGAAGGCCTCGACCCCGTGTTGCACGCGCTGCGCTGGAAGGCAGGCCGGTTCCAGGACTACTTCCTCGTCGATCTCGAAGCGGCCGAGTCCAAAGACGTGAAGATCCCCGTGAGGATTCACCGCGTGAGCGGGGAGGTCACCCGGCGGGGTCGTCCTGTGGCCAATGCCCGGATCTCCTGGCTGCATCAGGTGACGGGCATCGAATCCGAGACCGTTTCGGACGAGGAGGGCCGCTTCGAGGCCCTCCTCGCTCCCGCCGGCTGGTACCTCACGTTCCTCGACGGCCCGGGCTTCAAGCGACACGCGGACGCGCTGGACGTGTCGGAAGACCGCGAAGCGGACTTCGTCGTCCCTTCGAACGAGACCGAGGTTCGGGTCGTCGACGCGGCGACCGGCCTGCCCGTCGAGGGCGCTCGTGTCGGATGGCACCTCGAGGGAAAGGGCGATCTGCACGTCGCGCGCAGCGAGAGCGTGGAGTGCGACGAGGACGGGCTGGCCCGGCTCCCCCCGTTCCCGGCCGGGCGCGTCACCGTCCTGGCGCGGGCGCGCGGCTATCGGCCTTCCGAGGAGAAGCGGTTCGACGTCACGAAGGAGAGCGCCACGACGACGATCGAGCTCCGGATCGAGAAGGGCGACGGCACGCGGCTCAGGATCGTCGATGCCGCCGGCAGCCCGATCCAGGGAGCCTGGGCGATGCTCCCCTCCGGAATCCGCTCGGAGAGCGCGGACGCCGCGGGCGAGGTGTATCTCGAAGCGGCGATCGCGGCCGGGGCACCGCTCTTCGTCACGACGCCGGCCGGCGCTCTCGCCCTGGCCCGGTTCGTGGCCGAGGACGTTCCCGTACGGGTCGGGCCGCCTTCTCCCCCCTTCACCGTCCGGTTCCTGACGGCGGACGGGCGCCCGGTCGCTTCCGAGCAGATCGCCTACTCGATCGACGGCGTCCGGGTCCCCCAGCCGATCGACTACCTCGCCCGGCTCGCCGCCGGAGGCGACCTCAGCTCCCGGATCGACGGAACGCTCAACGTGGCCGGCCTCCCCGCCGCCGGCGTCGTCGCCCTCTGGCCGGCCCGCAAGCCCGACGCCGTCGTCACGCGCCCGCAGCCCGTCACCGAGCCTCTCGAGCTCCCGGCGCCCTGA
>CAYVPO010000326.1:0-2319 GCA_964453825.1 uncultured Holophagales bacterium | reverse complement strand
GTGGCTCATGACTTCCCTCCGGCGGCGGGGGCCGCCTGTGGGGCCGGGGTCGCGGGCGAGACGGCGGGCGCGGCGGCCGCCTGCGCCGTCGGGACGGCCGGAGGCGGCGCGACAGGCTCGGTCTTCTGCATCTCGCGGATCCAGAGGACGACGGCCCAGGCCTCGCTCTGGTCGATCTGCCGCGCGTGGCTCGGCATGGAGTTCTGGCCGCGCATCGGGCGGTGGACGAGCTGGCCGTCGGGCCAGTCGCGCACCTTCTGCGTCATCAGGCTCGGGGGCTTCGGGAAGAGCGCGGTGACCTTGCCGTCGCCGGCTCCCTTCGCCCCGTGGCAGGCGATGCAGAAGCTCTCGTAGACGAACTTCCCGTGCGCGAGGACGGTCGGGGTCGGCTCGAGCGGGTTGACGAGCTCGGCGCCCGCGCGGTCGGCTTCGTTCTGCGCGTAAGGGTAGGGCGCCTCGCCGGCGGCGAGGGCACCCGGCTGAGGCTCCATGAGGCCGGTCGGGCGCGCGAGGAAGAGGTCCCTTCGCTGCGGCTTGAGCTTCTGCTGGTCGCCCATGTCGAGGCGGTTCCCCTCGCGGTGCGGCGTCCGGCCGGCCGGGAGGCCGACGTCGCAGCCCGCGAGGAGCGAGGCGGCGGACGCGAGGACGGAGATGGCGAGGAGGCGGGAGGGGCTAAGCATCGTGGCCTCCCTCGAGGTCGACGAGGCGGACGCCGTTCGCGCCGAGGCTGCGGACGAACGCGGCCGTCTCCTCGGAGTTCCACTTCGGGTCGGTCGCGCTGATCCAGAGGACGAAGCGGTCGACGGTGGCGCCGGTCTCGATCTCCATCGGCGGCGGCTGCGGGACGGTGTCCCTCTTTCCGGCGACGATTGCCACGAGCGCGCTCCCGAGCGCGGCCCAGAAGACCATCGCCTCGAACGTTATCGGGACGAACGAAGGCCACGACCAGGACGGCTTGCCGCCGAAGTTCATCGGCCAGTCGAAGATCATCACGTAGTTCTGGAGCCCCTGCGCGAAGAGGATTCCGCAGAACGCGAGGACCCCGGTCACCCAGGGGATCCAGGAACGCTTCTGCCCCATCGCCTCCTCCATCCCGTGGATCGGGAAGGGGGTCAGGAAGTCGAAGTGCGAGAAGCCGGCGTCGCGGACCTTCGCGGCGGCCGCGAGGGCCTCGTCGGGCTCGCAGAAGTGTCCGAGCACGCCTTTCTTCGAAACGGGCGTGAACATGGCTCAGGCCTCCTGGGCCGCGCGGGCGGCGGCGAGGTCGGCGTCGGTGGGAGCGCTTCGCGCGACCTTCGGGTCCATCACGCCCTTCACCTCCGAGATCGCGACGACCGGGAGGAACCTCACGAAGAGGAGGAAGAGGGTGAAGAAGAGGCCGAAGGAGCCGAGCAGGATCGCCCAGTCCCACTTCGTCAGGGAGTACATGCCCCAGGACGAGGGGAGGAAGTCGCGGTGGAGCGAGGTGACGACGATGACGTACCGCTCGAACCACATCCCGACGTTCACGAGGATCGAGACGACGAAGAGGACCCAGGTGTGCCGGCGCAGCTTCTTCCACCAGAAGACCTGCGGCACGATCGCGTTGCAGGTGAACATGATGAAGTAGGCCCAGCCGTACGGGCCGAACGCGCGGTTCTTGAAGACGAACCCTTCCCACTCGCTCCCCGAGTACCAGGCCATGAAGAACTCGGTGGAGTAGGCGAAGCCGACGAGCATCCCGGTCAGCATCAGGATCTTCGCCATCGACTCCATGTGGTTCAGCGTGATGTAGCTCTTCATGCCGAAGTAGCCGCGCATGAAGGTCATCAGCGTGATGACCATCGCGAAGCCCGAGAAGATGGCCCCGATGACGAAGTAGGGCGGGAAGATCGTCGTGTGCCAGCCGGGCATGACCGACGTCGCGAAGTCGAACGAGACGATCGTGTGGACCGAGAAGACGAGCGGCGTCGCGAGAGCGGCCAGGATCAGGTAGGCCGACTCGTAGTGCCGCCAGGCGCGGTGCGAGCCGTTCCATCCGAGGCTGAGGGCGTTGTAGATCTTCTTCCGCCACGGGTGGGTCGCCCGGTCGCGGACGGTCGCGAGGTCCGGCAGGAGTCCGACGTACCAGAAGACCGCCGAGACGAGGCCGTACGTCGAGATCGCGAAGATGTCCCACGCGAGCGGCGAGTTGAAGTTGATCCAGAGCGGGCCGCGCGCGTTCGGGTAGGGGACGAGCCAGTAGGCGAACCAGGCGCGGCCGAGGTGGATGACCGGGAAGATGCCGGCGCAGGCGACGGCGAAGAGCGTCATCGCCTCGGCGGCGCGGTTGATGCCGGT
>CAYVPO010000325.1:0-2320 GCA_964453825.1 uncultured Holophagales bacterium | reverse complement strand
CGGATTCTGCGGTGTGGGGTGGCGAATGGGAATGATGCGGGGAGATCAGCAGGTCGCGCCTGCGCGTGGCGTCGCGCCTCACCCGTTCGGGGGATGACAATCGACGCCGATCCGTGGCGGCAGCGGCGCCGGGACGAGGTCATGCCGCCGCAGGTGATCTCGAGGGCGAGGTGGGGCTTCGACGCGGATCTCATCGGCTCCTCCTCCTGCGGCCCGCGGCCGGACGGGCGCGGCCGAAGCACAGGGTGCGGCGCAGGGAGGGACAGATGGCGTCCGCCGGCCGGCGGCGACGTGCGCTACCGCGTCTCCGGCGATGTCTCCCGCTCCCGCGGGACCTCGAGCAGCGGGACGCACGGTCCCGACTCCCGCTTCCCGCACTCGCTCGTGAGGTAGAGGGTCGCGTCGTCCGGGCCGTAGCAGATCGACTCGCCCTGCCTCCGGTGAGGGAGCGGGACCCGGCGGGGCTTGCGGGCGAAGGCGTCGGGCCAGCTCTCCTCGGCCCTCCGCGAGAACTCGAATGCGTCTCCTCGCGTGACGACGACGGCACGAAGGCCGTCGGCGGAGAAGTCCATCCCGGTGGCGCGCGAAAGGCTCGCCGTCCCGATCGCGACGGCCCGGCACGGCTCGTCGTCGGTCGACGCGCGGCAGGCGACGGCGTAGATGCCGGCCTTCCCCGACCAGACCTTCGTGACGAGGTAGACGGTGCCCGACGCGGGGTCGACCGCCGCGGCCTCGCAGTCGTGCGAACCGTCCTCGTAGCGGAAGCGGATCGTCCGGCTCGGCGTCACCGAGGCGTGCCCGCCCGCGGCCGCGAGGTCGGGCTCGGGGACGACGTAGAGGGTGTAGACGTTGCGCTCGAGGCGGTTGTCGCCGGTGTCGGCGACGAGAAGGAAGGGCCGCCCGTCCTCGGTGAACGAGGAGAGGTCCTCCCAGTCGACGTTCCGGACGCCGGGGCCCTCGAGGTCCGCGACGCCGCGCGCGCCGCCGTCCGCGCCGAAGGCGTAGAGCCGCGGTCCGTCGCCCGAGTCGTTGTGGGTCCAGAAGACGGCGGGGTTCGCGAGGCCTCGGGCGAGGCCGCTGCTCTCCTTTACCTGGTCGCTCGCCAGGGTGGCGATGACGCGGCCCCGGCCCCGGGCAGGACTCTCCGGCTCGGCAGACGGCGCCGGGAACCGGAGGAGCAGGAGGGCGACGAGGATCGGCACGATGAGGGTCGTGGTCCGGACACGGCGTGACATGCCGTCCATTCTCGGTCCGTCCGTCACGGACGGCACCGACGAGGCGCTCCTCTCTCGAGCGGAGATCGCCGGACGGGACTTCGCTTCTCCGAATCCCGGTTCGGCTTCAGACTCCCGGCTGCGTGAATCCGGCTCGCTCCGCCTCCGCGAAATCTCGCCCTCTCTCGCCCCCGACCCGGTGCACGAGGCCCGCCCTCGCCGCGCTCCTCGTCCTCGCCTGCGTCGCGGTCCTCATCTCCTGCGGGCCGACGGCCGGAGGAGCAGAGTTCGAGGGGAAGGTCGTCGGCGTCGCCGACGGCGACACGCTCGTCGTCCTCGACGGGACGACGCAGGTGCGGGTGCGGCTCCACGGGATCGACTGCCCGGAACGGGGGCAGGCGTTTGGCGCCGCGGCGCGGCGGCTCACGTCGTCGCTCGCGTTCGGGAAAAGAGTGACGGTGCGGGAGCGCGGAAAGGACCGCTACGGGCGCGTCCTCGGCGAGGTCGTCCTCCCCGACGGCCGGAGTCTCGACCGCGAGCTCGTCGCCGCCGGGATGGCGTGGCATTACGCGCGCTACTCGGACGACGAGGCGCTCGCGATGGCGGAACGGGAAGCGCGAAAGGCCCGGCTCGGGATCTGGTCGGAGCCCGACCCGGTCGCGCCCTGGAGCTACCGCGCCGCGAGCCGGTGAGGTCGCCGGCGTCGGCGCGTCCCACGGAGTGTGGCGTCCGGAGCTCCGGATCTGAGACGATCCCGCAACCGTGAGAGCCGCCGAGGGTGATGCGACGGGGTCGGCGCCGACTGCGCTCCGGAGGGGCGAGTGAGCGAGCGCGCCCGAGGACGGGAAGAAGTGGTCGGGGCGGGCGGATTTGAACCGCCGACCTGCTGCTCCCAAAGCAGCTGCGCTGCCACTGCGCTACGCCCCGGCGCGCCGGATTCTCGGGCCGCGGCGAGGGGATGTCCACTCGCCGGAGGCGCGGCGTGAGCCGGACGATCCTGCTTCTCCACGGGCTCGGCGGCTCGGCGGAGGACTGGAAAGAGGTCGCCGCGGCGCTGCCGAAGGGGCTCGCGCCGCTCGCGCTCGACTTCCCGGGGTTCGGGAAGG
>CAYVPO010000324.1:0-2417 GCA_964453825.1 uncultured Holophagales bacterium | reverse complement strand
GCGATGGCCTGGATCAACGCCACGCTGACGCTCCCCGGCATCGCGGGCTTCATCCTGACGATCGGCATGGCGGTCGACGCGAACGTCCTCATCTTCGAGCGGATCCGCGAGGAGCTCGACGGCGGCAAGGGCGCCAGGGCCGCGATCGACCTCGGCTTCAAGAAGGCGCTCAGCGCCATCGTCGACTCCAACCTGACGACCATCGCGGCCGCGGCGTTCCTCTTCCAGTTCGGCACCGGCCCCGTCAAGGGCTTCGCCGTGACGCTCGTCATCGGCCTCTGCGCCTCCATGTTCACCGCCGTCTTCGTCTCGCGCCTCCTCTTCGACCTCCTCTACGGGTCGAAGGAGAAGGTCGAGACCATCTCGATCTGAGGGACACCGTGAGGCTGCTCCGCAACCCCAACTTCGACTTCCTCAAGCTCCAGAAGCCCTTCGTCATCGGCTCGATCGTCGCCGCGCTCCTCTCGGCCGGCGCCATCGCCACGAGGGGGCTCAACTGGGGCGTCGACTTCACCGGCGGCGCCCAGATCGTCTACGCGTTCCAGCAGACCCCCGACGAGGACCAGGTCCGCAAGATCGTGGAGGGGGCGGGCGTCCCCGTCACGTCGGTCCAGCGCTACGACAAGGCCGAGAAGAACCAGATCCTCCTCCGCGTCCCGATGGAGGCGAAGGAGGGGAGGGACGTCTCGGGCGAGGTGACGCCGGCGCTGACGAAGGCCCTGTTCCCGAAGGGGCTCGAGACGGGCGTCTTCGACCTGAACCTGAACGGCGCCGACCCGCTCTCCGCGAAGCTCCAGCAGGAGGACCCGGAGAAGATGGCGGGCCGGGCCGACGCGAACCCGACCGTGGAGTACGGCCGGATCGCCCAGTCGATCATCGCGCAGCGCTCGCAGACGGGGCTCTTCGCGAGCCTCGACGCCGCCGCGGCCACGCCGGGCCTCTCGCCCGCCGTCGCCTCCTGGCTGAAGGAGCGGACGGTCGCCGGCCCCCTGACGCTCATCAGCGCCGAGTCGGTCGGGCCGGCGGTCGGCAAGGACCTCCGCCGGAAGGGGACCTGGGCCGTCGTCCTCTCCTGGGGCGCGATCCTCGTCTACGTCTGGTTCCGGTTCCGGTCGGTCTCGTACGGCACGGGCGTCGTCATCGCGCTGATCCACGACGCCTTCATCGCCCTCGGCCTCTGCGCCCTCTTCGGCGTCGAGATCTCGCTGACGGTCGTCGCCGCCTTCCTGACCCTGATCGGCTACTCGGCGAACGACACGGTCGTCATCTACGACCGGATCCGCGAGAACCTCGAGAAACCGAAGAAGGAGCCGTTCGCGCTCCTCGTGAACCGCTCGATCAACGAGACGCTCTCTCGGACGTTCCTGACCCAGTTCCTGACGTTCCTCACGGTCGCCGCCCTCTTCTTCTTCGGCGGCGAGGTGATCCGCGGCTTCTCGTTCGTCCTCTTCGTGGGCGCGTTCATCGGCGCCTACTCCACGATCTTCATCGCGGCCCCCTGGGTCGTGAACTGGGAGACGTGGAAGGCGAAGCGCGCCGCCGCGCACCCGGCCTCCGTGCCGGACGCGGGCAAGCCGGGCAAGGCCGCCGCGAAGGGCCGCTGAAGCGCCCGCCCTTCCCACCGTGGTCGCGCCGGGCGGCGCGGCCACGGTGAGGGCGCCCCGGCGCCCGGCCCCCCCGACCGCCCGAGAGGACCCCGATGTCGAGCGTCTCCCTCTTCCCCTTCGCCGAGACCTGGTGGGTCTACGGCCTCTTCGTCGTCTTCGTCATCGGGATGCTCGCCCTCGACCTCGGCGTCTTCCACCGGAAGGCGCACGTCGTCGGGTTCCGCGAGGCCGCCGCCTGGAGCGCGGCCTGGGTCGCGGTGGCGATGGGCGTCGGCACCGTCCTGTCCCTCTGGGCGGCCTCCCGCTTCGCGTCGGACCCGCGCCTCCTCGCGATTCCGGGCTTCGCCCCCGACACAGCGGCCCGGCAGGTCTTCCTCGAGTTCCTGACGGGGTACGTCATCGAGAAGGCGCTCTCGGTCGACAACATCTTCGTCTTCGTCGTCCTCTTCCAGTTCTTCGGCGTTCCGGCCGCCTGCCAGCACCGGGTCCTCTACTGGGGGATCCTCGGCGCGCTCGTCTTCCGGGCGATCTTCATCGCCCTCGGCGCCCTTCTCCTCCAGTTCCACTGGGTCATGTACGTCTTCGGGGCATTTCTGGTGGTCACCGGGACCAGGATCATCTTCGGCTCCGACGAGCCGACCGACCCTGCGGACAACGCGGTCCTGAAGGCCCTGAAGCGCTGGATGCCGCTGACGAACGAGTTCCACGGTCCGCATCTCTTCGCGCGCGAGAGCGGCCGGCTGGTCGGGACGCCGCTCCTCCTCGCCCTCGTCTTCATCGAGATCTCCGACGTCGTCTTCGCGATCGACT
>CAYVPO010000323.1:0-2443 GCA_964453825.1 uncultured Holophagales bacterium | reverse complement strand
CCTGCTGGGCGCAGCGGAAGCCGTGAGGCCGGCCGAGGCTGTTCTTCTTCGAGACTCCCGCGATCGAGAACGGCTGACAGGGGAACCCTGCGGCGAGGATGTCGTGGTCGGGAATGTCCGCGGGCTTCACCTTGCGGATGTCGCCGGCCGGCTCCTCGTTGAACCACGCCTTCTGGGTCTTCTGGGCGTAGCGGTCCCACTCGCACGAGAACGCGCAGCTCCCGCCGAGCCTCTCGAGCGCGATCCGGAAACCGCCGATGCCCGAGAAGAGGTCGATGAAGCGGAAGGGGAGCGTCCCGGGGACGGCCCGCTCGACGACCGTGCGCGCCGTCGGGAAGAGCGTCATCTGGTCCTCGTACTTGCGCTCGTAGGCCTTCTGGAGGACGGAGACCACGAACTCCCGCTTGGAGACGCGATAGCGGGAACACTCTTCTCCGATCCAGGAGTCGACCTCGGCGGGGACGCCCCGGATGAGCATGTCTCGGCGCATGGGCTACCTCTGGGAAGGAACGATATCAGAGATATCATGGATTCCCAGAGGGCCTCGGGCCCGGGAAGGAGGTGAGAACGAATGGCGAAGAACCCACCGACCGGAGACGGTCATCGGCACGGGGCGGTCCGGGATCGCTCTCAGGTCCAGAACCCCGTCACGAACCACTGGACCAAGCGCGACACGGGCTCGGGTCGCTTCATCGACCAGAAGGCCGACGACAAGCCCTTCAAGGGTGTGCGTCGGGAGAAGTAGCGGCGAGGCCGACGGCCACGCATAGCGAGAAGGCTGCTCTCCCGCGGGTATCTCCGGAGGGGGAACGGTGGTGCTCCGCCGCGCCGGAGCTCGGCACGGTTTTCGGCGCAGCGACCGGCTACTTGCTTCCTTTCCGAGGCACGGTGTCGTCCCACAGCACGACGGCGTTGCGAGTCACCTTGGCCTTGTAGACGGCGTCGTCGGATCGGTCGAAGAGATCTTTCGGGGGCGTCAGGGGAGATGCCGCGACAGCGACGCCGGTACTCAGCGTCACGGGTCGCCCGATTTCGGGAATGACGTCAGAGGCGACCGCGGTGCGTACCCGCTCGGCTGTCGCGAGAGCCTCGGCTGCCGAGGAATTCGGGAGCAGCAGGACGAGCTCTTCGCCGCCATAGCGATACGCCTTGCCGCGGCTCGTCACGGCAGCTCGGAGCCGGAGCGCGACGGCTCGGAGTGCTGCGTCGCCTGCCGAATGCCCGTGCTCGTCATTCACCTTCTTGAAGTGATCTATGTCGACGAGGAGGAGGGCGAGGGGGTGGTCCGGAGCAGCCTCGGCGATCGCCCGCTCGAGATCTCTGTCGTAGGCCTTCCGAGATGCCAGGGGAAGGAGCACGTCGCGATCCGCCTCAGGGTCGTCGAGCCACCATTTCAACGGCATCGACCCGGCACCTCGGAGCTCCTTTCGGGCAAGCCAGACATCGATCTCGTGGTGAAGCTCTGTTGTGACGCCCGCGGCATCGTGTGCCAGCCGGCTCTGGACCGGCCCGGGCACGGAAAGGCCTGTCGCCATGGAGATCCGCTGGGCCTCGTGGCTGCCGGCCTCAACTCCGGCCTTTGCCGCGCCCGCGATGAGTCCGCGGATCTCGTCGAGATCGGCCTTGCTGGGGAGCGTCTCTTCGACTTCGAGTGCCTCGAAGAAGCTCTCGAGCCATGCGCGGCCGAACTCGCGCATGCTTTCTCGGTAGACCTCCGGGATCCAGGCTCCTGCGGAGCCGGAACCTCTTCTCCGGGCTTCGGTCTGCCGTCTGGAGCGCGACTCGTGAAGTGGCCCTACTTTCTGGGCGAAGAGCTTCTTCGCGAACTCCCAGCCTTTCTGGCTCAGCGCCACGGCTTCAGGCGGTGCGCCGTGCGCGCGCGAGAGCGGACTCGGCAGAGCGGGCCGCGATCAGCGCGTCGAGGAGCTTGAGGGCGACGGCCTGGTCGTCGCGAGGCAGCGTCTCCAGGTCACGGAAGCGCTCGAGAAGTAGCACGTTATGGATAGGGGTTTCGCGGGCGTCACCCGGTTTCTGGCCGGTGGCCACCTCGTCGAGGCTCACCTGGAGAGACTGAGCCAGAGCGATGAGGGTGTCCATCTTCGGCAGACCGGTCCCGCGCTCGTAGCGCGAGATCAGCATCGTTTCGCAGCCGACCAGCTCGGCCAGCTGGCGCTGGGAAAGCCCCCTTGCACGCCGAAGGGCCCGGAGCCGGGCCGCGAAGTCCTTCATGAGAGTGCTCCGTCCCGATTTCTTCTGCCTCTCCATGGAGGGAGTGTCGAGCCGGTTTTTCGAACCGGCTTGTCCCGCCATCAGTCGAAAGGAATGATATCACGATTGCGCTATAAAATAAGTAGCATTACAGTGATATGGCATTGAACCCCTTGACAGCCCCTTCGGGAAACGGGGCTTCGACGTGGCGGAGGTGATCGATGGCGCGAATCCC
>CAYVPO010000322.1:0-2469 GCA_964453825.1 uncultured Holophagales bacterium | reverse complement strand
ACGCTCTTCACGTCCGAGTCGGTCACCGAGGGACACCCGGACAAGATCGCCGACCAGATCTCCGACGGGATCCTCGACGCGATCCTCGCCGACGACCCCGAGGGCCGGGTCGCCTGCGAGACGCTCGTGACGACAGGAACCGCGTTCATCGCGGGCGAGATCACGACGCGGACGTACGTCGACATTCCGAAGGTCGTCCGCGAGACGATCCGCGACGTCGGCTACACGCGCGCGAAGTACGGTTTCGACTACCAGACCTGCGCCGTCCTCTCGTCGATCGACAAGCAGTCGCCCGACATCGCGATGGGCGTCGACCCCGGCGGCGCGGGAGACCAGGGGCTGATGTTCGGCTTCGCCGTCCGCGAGACCGAGGAGCTGATGCCCCTCCCGATCACGCTCGCCCACCGGCTCACGATGCGCCTCGCGGAGGCCCGCAAGTCGCACGAGCTCGAGTGGCTGCGGCCCGACGGCAAGAGCCAGGTCACGGTGGAGTACGAGGGGAGCCGGCCGGTGCGGGTCGACGCCGTCGTCGTGTCGACCCAGCACGCCGAGACCGTGCCGACGCTCGAGCTCCGCGAGGCACTCCGCGAGGAGGTCATCCGGCGGGTCGTTCCCGCGTCCCTCATCGACGAGAAGACGAAGTACCACATCAACCCGACCGGCCGGTTCGTCATCGGCGGGCCGCAGGGAGACACCGGGCTCACCGGCCGGAAGATCATCGTCGACACGTACGGCGGAATGGGTCGGCACGGCGGGGGAGCCTTCTCCGGGAAGGACCCCACGAAGGTCGACCGGTCCGCGTCGTACATGGCGCGCTACATCGCGAAGAACCTCGTCGCAGCGGGCCTCGCCGACCGGGCCGAGGTGCAGCTCGCCTACGCGATCGGCGTGGCCGATCCCGTCTCCGTCTTCGTCGAGACGTTCGGGACGGAGAAGGTCGACCCGGCGATCCTCCCCGGCCTCGTCCGCGAGCACTTCAAGCTCACGCCGAAGGGGATCATCGAGGCGCTCGACCTGAAGCGGCCGATCTACCGCAAGACAGCGTCTTACGGCCACTTCGGGCGCCGCCTCCCGGAATTCACCTGGGAGCGGACCGACCTCGCCGAGCCCCTGGCGAAGGCCGCGGGACTCGCGGTCCCCGCGGGCGCCTGATCGGCCGGGGGCCGGTCAGGTCCGGACGCCGAGCAGGCCCCAGCCCGCCCCGAGCGAGAAGAAGACGTTGGTTCCCCACGCCGCGAGCAGCGGCGGGAGGGAACCCGTCTCTCCTCCCTTGACCAGGGCCGCGCCCAGGAGAAGGTAGACGAGGCCGAGAAGAAGGGCGATCCCGATCCCCGCGACGGCGCCCCGCCGGCCGTATCGGAACGCGAAGGGGAGTCCGACGAGTGTCAGCAGGAGCGGTGCGAGGGCGACCGAGCTCTTCTGGTAGAGACCGGTCGCGATCGCGGAGACGTCGGCGCCGGCGGCCCGCCGTATCCGGATGAAGCGGGCGAGCTCGACGCTGTTCATCTGGCGCGGGTCGGCCCGGCCGGCGAGAAACGCGCGAGCGGCTTCGGGAGCGTCGACGAACGAGGGTCCGGAGTTGCGAAGAAACAGGGACGCGCCGTCTTCCGAGAACGTGCGCGTCCAGCCGCCGGACAGGAGGATCCCCTTGCCGGGGACGATCCGCGCTTCGGGGGCGTGCGACTTGCTGAGGAGACGGTACGTGGCGGGGTCGATCCGGAAGAGCGTCACACCCGTCAGGGACGAGGAGCCCGGGTCCCACGTCTCGGCCGAGAAGAACCGGCCCGACTCGCCCTTCAGGAAGGAACGCCAGGCGTCGGTGGCCGCCGCGGGGGGCTTGCCGACCAGGATCTTCTTGAACCGGTCGGCCTCGGCGGCGGAGTCGGGGACGACCATCTCGGCGAAGAGATAGGCCCCGGCCCCGGCGAGCAGGGCGAGGACGAGGACGGAGGCGGTCGTCCGGAAGAGCGAAACGCCGCTCGAGAGGAGGGCCGTCGTCTCGGCCGACCGGACGAGTCCCGCGATGGAGATCAGCGCGGCGGCGGCGAAGGCGAGCGGTACGACGTCGACGAGGATCGGCGCGAGCTTCGCGCGGAAGTAGCCGGCGATCGCGGAGAGCGGAGGATTGACGCGAGCCATCTCGTCCGAGATCTCGAGGTACTCGAAGAGGACGTAGAGAAGGAGGATCGAGGTGAGGACGAGGACCAGTATCCGCAGGAAGCGCCCGGCGACGTATCGATCGATCAGCCAGGAGCTCGAGCCGAGGGCCCCCGGGGGCGGACCGGACGCAGGTCGCGCCGGACTCCCGGCGTCCGCGTCGCGTCGACGGGAGCGGGGGAGGAATCGCGCGAGGAGCGCGAGCAGGAAACCGCCGACCCGCTCGTCGAGGAAGGGGCGGTCGCGCCGGACCCTGGAGACCCCCCAGAGGCCGACGACGACGAGGAGGATGTTCGGGAGCCACATCGCGAG
>CAYVPO010000321.1:0-2472 GCA_964453825.1 uncultured Holophagales bacterium | reverse complement strand
CGACCGGGCCCTCGCGAACCTCTTCGCCCCCGACGCGAACTCGCGCATCGGCATCTCGGTCGCCGCGGGCGAGGCGAAGCCGGAAGGAAAGAAGTACCGGATCCCGCTCGAGGTCCGTATTCCCCTCGGTGCGCTCGTCCGGGTGCCGGACCCCGCCGCGACGAAGGGGAAGTTCTCGGTCTTCGTCGTCGCCGCGACGCCGAAGGGGAGCTTCTCCGAGGTCGTGCGCCGGCGGCAGGAGTTCGAGGTGAAGCGCGGCGAGGAAGAGCAGGCCGACGCCTCGCACCTCACCTACACGCTCGAGGTCGAAAGCGACGCGCCAGCGCCGCGGATCTCGCTCGCGGTCTGGGACGAGATCGGCGGCGAGGCGGGCTTCGTTCTCGCGGGGAAGCGGAAGGACTGAGCGCGGCGCACGGCGGTCAGTGCGCCGGAGCGGCGGCCCGGCGTGCCTCGTCGAGCATCACGAACGTGTAGCGGCGCCGCTCCAGCCGGGCGAGGACGAGCGGCATCGCCCGGGCTTTCCGAAGGATACGAGGGCAGCCGGGGTGAGCGCGACGGCGAGGGAACGGCAAGGCGAAGCGAGCACGAGGACCTCCGGACGTCGTGATGAAGACGCTGCGGATTGCGCGCGCGGGCGCACCGAGGGGAGGTGGGAGGTGGCGCAGAATGGGGCGCCATGGCTCGAATCCTCGTCTCCGGCCTCGTGAACCTCGAGACGACCGTGAAGGTCGACGGGTTCCCGATCCCCTGGTTCCCGGTCCGCTACCCGTTCTTCGGCGTCGCGTCGTCGGTCTCCGGCGTCGGCTACAACGTCGCCCGCGCGCTCCAGGCCCTCGGCAGCTCGCCTCTCCTCCTCTCGCTCGTCGGCCCGGACCTTCCGGGCCGCCAGGTCCGCGACGCCCTCTCGCGCGACGGGCTCGACGGCTTCTGGGTCCGCGACGGGGCCCGCGAGACGGCGCAGTCGGTCGTCCTCTACGACGCCGAGGGGCGACGGCAGATCCACGTCGACCTGAAGGACGTCCAGGAGCGGAGCTATCCGAAGGAGCTCTTCGTTCAGGCGCTTGCCGCCTCTGACGCGGCGGCTCTCTGCAACGTCAACTTCTCACGCCCCTTCCTCTCCGCGGCGCGATCCGCGGGGAAGCTCGTCGCGACGGACGTCCACGCCCTCTCCTCCCTCGACGACCCGTACAACGCCGACTTCCTGCGCGCCGCTCAGGTCGTCTTCCTGAGCGACGACGCCCTCCCCGTGCCGGCGGAGGAGTTCGCCCGCGAGCTCGGGGCGAGGTTCTCTCCTGAGGTCGTCGTCGTCGGGATGGCGGCGAAGGGCGCTCTCCTCCACCTCCCCTCCGAGGGGACCGTGGAGAGGGTCCCGGCGGTGCGGACGCGCTCCGTCGTCTCGACGGTCGGCGCGGGAGACGCCCTCTTCTCGGCCTTCCTCGACGGTTTCGTGAGGGAGCGCGACGCGCGGGCGGCGCTCCGGCGAGCCGTCGTTTTCGCCTCCTGGAAGCTCGGGTCCGCCTCCGCCGCAGAGGGCCTCCTCGGGGCGGAGCCGCTCCGGCAGCTCGTCGCGTCGGAGCCGACCCCCTGGGAGCCGTAGGAACGCAGGGAGGCCCGCGGAGGCGCGCTTGCGTCCCGGAGCGTTCGGGTCGATAGTTCCGAGGCCGGCCGGAGAGACAGCATGAAGACGCTCACGGGTACCCTCGTCGTCCTCTGTCTGCTCGTCCCCGCCTCGCGGGCGGGCGCCCAGGCGCTCGTTGCCGACCACGCCGCGACGGACGTCGCCGCGGTCCCGGACGCGGCGATCGCGAACGCGGCGGCACTACGCCTCCTCGTCCGCCACGCCTCCGTCGGCGGGAACATCGACTCCGGGCTCGAAGCCCTCCACACGGCGAACGCCCGGTACGACCGGAGCCTCTGGGATTTCCAGAGCCGCGGCAACCCGGGCTGGCAGGAGAAGGTGGACGACCTCGTGACGCAGGCGGCCGCGCAGGCGGCGAGCTTCGACGTCCTGACGATGAAGTTCTGCTTCATCGACCCGAACGCGAGCTTCACCTACTACCGCGACGCGCTCCTCGGCCTGGAGCAGGCGTACCCGACGAAGAGGTTCGTCTGGTGGACGATCCCGATCGAGACGTCGGGGAACACGAACCGCCAGGCGTTCAACGACCTCGTCCGCGCCTACGCCGCGGCGAACGGGAAGCTCCTCTTCGACATCGCCGACATCGAGAGCCACGACGCCGCGGGCGTGAAGCGGGTCGACGGCAACGGCCGCGAGCTGATGTGGGACGAGTGGACGTCCGACGGCGGGCACCTGAGCGCCGCCGGCGCGCAACGCGTCGCGAGCGCGCTCTGGTGGCTCATGGCCCGGATCGCCGGCTGGAGCCCGACGGCCGACCCGCTCTCCTTCCACGCGCTCGCCCCCTGCCGCATCGTCGACACCCGGAACGCGACGGGCCCGTACGGCGGTCCGGC
>CAYVPO010000320.1:0-2511 GCA_964453825.1 uncultured Holophagales bacterium | reverse complement strand
CACAGGGGCCTCCGGCCTCCGGGAGGGGCGGCGAGCCCTCGCGGCGCCCTCCGAAGACGAATCGGGGGCCGGCGTTTCCGCCGACCCCCGGAAGGTGCTGGTGAGCCGTCAGGGACTCGAACCCCGAACCCAGAGATTAAGAGTCTCTTGCTCTACCAATTGAGCTAACGGCCCGTGGCATGCGGCCGGCCGACCCGGCTGCGGGACGAGGATTATACGGAGAGCGCGCCGAGATTCAAGTGCCCGGCTGTGGCGGGGCGGCGGGCGTTCCCGCCTTCTTGCGGATCAGCTGCTTGATCTCCTGCGTCCCGAGCGCCGAGGTGGCCGAGATGATCAGCGCCGCGTTCCCGTTCCCGATGTCGGGAAGCACGGCCGTCACCTTCACGAGGCCGTCCGGGTCGCTCGCGCCGCGGTAGAGGACCTGCGTCGGCGCGAGGCTCGAGACGATCCGGAGCGTGATCTGCGCCCCCGAGACGGGGCGGTCGGTGAGCGACGTGGAGGCGCGAACCGTGAGGGCCACGGGCTCGCCCGAGACGAGCTCGCCCCCCTTCACCAGGTTCAGCTCCAGGCGCTCCGAGGCCGCCTCGGCCGCGAGGTACTCGATGATGACCTGGTCGAGCGACCGTTCCGGGCTCGGAGCGGTCGTCGAGATGACTCCCGACCTCGGGGGCTGCGCCGCCGCAGGCGAGACCGCCGGCCGCGGAATCGCCGCCGAGGCGGGCGGCCGCGGAACCGGGGCTGTCGGAATCGCGCCCGAGGAAGGCCCCCCGGCCAGGATCGCCGCCGCAGCGGCCGCGGCCGCCGGGGAGAGCGCGGACTCGGCGCGGGCCGGCGCGGTCTCCGGCGTCCCGGCCGCCGCTCCGTCGAACCGCCCCCGCCGGATCGCCTCGATGATCCGCCGGTGCTGCAGGTCCATCAGCTGACGGACCGCGGGCTCGTCCACCTTCCCGTCCGTCACCAGGTCGGCGTAGGGGCTCCGCTTCGACAGCAGGATCTGCCCCCCGACGTACACCAGCGACTCGACGATCGGGTTCCCGGCCCCCCGGTCCTCCGTCTGGACGTGGAAGACCCGGTCCCCGTGCTTGATGTCGGTGTTGAAGCCCGTAATCACGACAGACTCGGGATTCTAGCCCGGACCCTGCGGCCCGGCCCTCGCCGCCCCCTAGCGGCGCGAGCGCTTCGGCGCCGGTCCCGTTCCGAGCGTCCGGGCGAGCCACGCGCCGGTGGCGGAAGCCGCGGAGGCCGCCACCTCCTCCGGGGTCCCCTCGGCGACGATCCGGCCGCCGCGGGAGCCCCCCTCGGGCCCGAGGTCGACGATCCGGTCGGCCGTCTTCACCACGTCGAGGTTGTGCTCGATGACGATCACGGTGTTCCCGCGGTCCACCAGGGCGTGGAGGACGTCGAGGAGCTTCCGCACGTCGTCGAAGTGGAGGCCCGTCGTCGGCTCGTCGAGGATGTAGAGCGTCCGCCCCGTGGCCCGCCGGGCGAGCTCCTTCGCGAGCTTCACCCGCTGCGCCTCGCCGCCGGAGAGCGTCGTCGCCGGCTGCCCGAGCTTGATGTAGCCGAGCCCGACCTCCACGAGCGTCGCGGCGACGTTCCGGATCGTCGGCACGTTCGCAAAGACCTCGGCCGCCTGCTCGGCCGTCAGGTCGAGCACCTCGGCCACGTTCAGCCCCTTGTAGCGCACCTCGAGCGTCTCGCGGTTGTAGCGGCGGCCGCCGCAGACGTCGCACGTCACGTAGACGTCGGGGAGGAAGTGCATCTCGATGGCGGTCTGCCCGCCGCCGCCGCACGCCTCGCAGCGCCCCCCCTTCACGTTGAACGAGAAGCGCCCCGGCCCGTAGCCCCGCATCCGCGCGTCGGGCACCTGCGACATCAGGTCGCGGATCGGCCCGAAGAGGTTCGTGTAGGTCGCCGGGTTCGAGCGGGGCGTTCGCCCGATCGGCGACTGGTCGATGTCGATCACCTTGTCGACGTGCTCGAGCCCCTCGATCCGCTCGTGCTCCCCGGGCTTGTCGTGCGCGGCGTGGAGCATCCGGGCCGCGGCCCGGAAGAGGATGTCGTTCACGAGCGTCGACTTGCCCGAGCCCGAGACGCCCGTCACCGCCGTCAGGCAGCCGAGCGGGAAGCGGGCTGTGACGTTCCGGAGGTTGTTCGCCTTCGCGCCGACGACGGTGATCGCCTTCCCGCTCCCGGCGCGGCGCCTCTCCGGCACCGGGATCGCGAGCTCGCGCGAGAGGTACCTCCCCGTCAGCGACCGCGGGAAGCGGGCCAGCTCGTCCGCCGTCCCCTCGCCCACCACCTCGCCACCGTGGACGCCCGCCCCGGGGCCGAGGTCCACGACCCGGTCCGCGGACCGGATCGTCTCCTCGTCGTGCTCCACGACGACCACGGTGTTCCCGAGGTCGCGCATCGCCATCAGCGTCTCGATCAGCTTCCGGTTGTCCTTCGGGTGGAGGCCGATCGACGGCTCGTCGAGGACGTAGAGCACGCCCATCAGCTTCGAGCCGA
>CAYVPO010000319.1:0-2514 GCA_964453825.1 uncultured Holophagales bacterium | reverse complement strand
GTCTGCGTCTCCTCCGCCGTCGCGGGCGAGATGCTCCAGGACCTGAAGGTCGGGCACATCCTCGGCGGTACCCCGTGGAAGATGCAGGTCGGCGACGTCATCGGCGTCGTCATCGCCGGCGCCGTCATGTTCTTCCCGCTCTACCTCCTCCACACGTCGGACCTGGCGTCGAACCCGGGCGTCGGCGGCTTCGGCGGCAAGAACCTCCCGGCCCCGCAGGCCGGCCTCATGGCGGCCCTCTCGCAGGGGATCGTCGGCGGCGAGATGGCCTGGCCGCTCGTCCTCGTCGGCATCGCGATGGGGATCACGCTCATCCTCGTCCGCGTCAAGAGCCCGATGCTCTTCTCGGTCGGCATGTACCTGCCGCTCGAGACGACGTTCGCCATCTTCATCGGCGGCATGATCCGCGGCTTCGTCGACAAGCTCGCCGGCAAGCGCGACTTCAACGTCGCCCAGAAGGCGCGCGTGGAGAACGCGGGCGTCCTGGCGGCGTCCGGCCTGATCGCGGGCGAGGCGCTCGTCGGCCTCCTCGTCGCCGGCGTCGTCGCGTTCCGCTCCGACAACAAGTTCCCGCAGTTCGAGGCGTTCGCGGGGATCGCCCCCTGGCTCGCGATCCCGGTCGTCGCCCTCCTCGCGGCCTACCTGATCTACGTCCCGCTCGGCAAGGCGGGCGCGGCCGACGAGCCGGCTCCGCCGACGGCAGTCATGTAGCCCCGGATTTCCCAACGTTCCGGTCGAAGGCCGCGGCGCAAGCCGCGGCCTTCGTGCGGATGGGCGCTCACGCCACCGGGGAATAGAATCGTCTTCGTGAGCGGTCGCGCGGAGAGGTCGTCCTGGCCCGTGAAGCGGAGCGCCCTCGCGGACGAGGGCCAGGGACCCGATCCCGTCGTGGCGGCGATGACGCCGGCGGAGCGGGTCGCTCTCGTCGAGCGTCTCACCCGGAACGCCTGGGCCTTCAAGGGAGAACGGATCGATGGAGCGCGACTTCGTCGAGATGTTGTCCGCACTCGACGCGGCGGGCGCTGAATACCTCGTCGTGGGGGCGCATGCCCTCGCGGCGCACGGCGTTCCGCGGGCCACCGGCGACCTGAACTTCTGGGTCCGCGCGACGCCCGTGAACGCCCGACGGGTTCTCGCCGCGCTCCGTGAGTTCGGCGCCCCGCTGTTCGACCTGACGGCGGACGACCTCTCGAGCCCGGGTACGGTCTTTCAGATCGGGGTCGCGCCCGTCCGAATCGACCTCCTGACGAGCATCTCCGGAGTCGGTTTCGAGGAGGCCTGGGCTGGACGGGTCGAGGTCCCGATCGAGGGGGTGACCGTCGGCGTCCTGGGGCGGAGGGAGCTCGTCCGCAACAAGCGCGCGACTGGCCGGCCGAAGGACCTCCTCGACGCGGAGACGCTCGCGGCCACGACCGCGGAAGGATGATCGCCGGTCGCGGGTGCAGGCGGGACGCTCTTCCCTAATACACGATTTCACGCCTGGCACCGATCCGGGCGGGTCCGCGTCGTGGGAGACTCGCCGGGTGAGCGAGAACCCGGAAGTCGATTCGCCCGAGGCTCCCGTCCCCGCGCCGCCCGATTCGACTCGTGCCGATCAGGCCCGGAAGGGGCTCCTCATCTTCTTCGCGCTCGCCGCGCTCGGGAGCGGCGTCTTCCAGGGGCTGATCCTCCGGTCGGGGAAGCCGATCGGCGAGAGCCCGTGGCTCGTCTACGGCCTGATGTGGACGCCGGGGATCGCCTCGATCGTCGCCCGGCTCGTCTTCCGGGAGGGCTTCCGCGACGTCTCGTTCCGGATCGGCGGCGCCGCGGGGTGGAAGGCGACCGGCCTCGCGTGGCTCCTTCCGCCGATCGTCGGCTTCGTCGCGTACGGGGCGGCCTGGGCGACGGGCCTCGCCCCGTTCGAGATCCCGGCGCTCGCGGAGGTGGGCCTCTCGTCGTTCCCGCCGGCGGCCCGGTTCGGGCTCCTCTTCGCCCTCTCGATGACGCTCGTCTCGCTCCTCTCCTTCCTCTCGGCGGTCGGGGAGGAGATCGGCTGGCGCGGCTACCTCCTGACGCGGCTCGTCGAGGCCGAGGTGCCGCGGCCGGTCCTCCTGAGCGGTGTCGTCTGGGCCGTCTGGCACCTTCCGCTCGTCGTGAGCGGGCAGTACGCGGCGGGGCCGAGCCGGGCGCTCTCGGCGGTCGTCTTCGTCCTCACGGTCGTCGGGATCGGGTTCGTCATGGGCTGGATGCGCCTGACGACCGGGAGCGTATTGCCGGCGGTCGTCCTCCACGCGGTCTGGAACGCGGTGATCCAGGGGACGTTCGACACGACGACGAAGGGGACGTCGATGTGGGTCGGGGAGGCGGGGATCCTCGTCGCCGCCGCAGCGCTCGCAGCCGCGTGGCTCCTCGCCCGGAAGCCCTACGCCGCCCGCCGCGCCCCCGGCGAAGAGCCGTTCGCGGCGATCCCCGGCCTCGCCGGCTGAGTCCCATGACCGGTGACAGGCGTGAAATCGTGTATTGTTGAAAACAATA
>CAYVPO010000318.1:0-2515 GCA_964453825.1 uncultured Holophagales bacterium | reverse complement strand
GGCCTCGCCGCCGAGCTCGGCCTCGAGCTGGACGACCTCCTCGTCGAGCCGCCGGGCGTCACGGAGACGCTCTTCTTCGGAGGCGCGCGCCGGAGCGAGGCCGAGATGGTCGAGGCGATGCGCCCCGTCGTCGCGGCGGCGCGGCGCGACCTCGCGCTCCTCGGCGAGGAGCCGGACGCCTCGTATCAGGGGCCGGAAGCGGCGCGGGCCCTCGACGCCCTCTCGATCCCCGCGTGGCTCGAGAAGCACGGGATCTCCGGCTGGGCGAGGACGCTCGTCGAGGTGGCCTTCGAGTCGGAGTGCGGCCTTCCTCCGGGCGACCAGAGCTGCCTCAACTTCCTCCTCTTCGCGAGCTTCGATCCGGAGCACCCGAAGCTCTACGGCGAGAGCGACGAGCGCTTCCACATTCGCGGTGGGAACGACCAGGTGCCGAAGCTCCTCGCCGCGAAGCTCGGCGACGCCGTCCTCCGCGGGACGCGCCTCGAGGCGCTCCGGACGGGGAGCGACGGGCGGTACGTCGCGACGGTTCGGCGCGAAGGCGTCAGCCGCGAGGAGCGCGTCTCGCACGTCGTCCTCGCCCTCCCGTTCACGCTCCTGCGCGACGTGAGGCTCGACGTCCCGCTCTCCCCGGTGAAGAAGCGGGCGATCGCCGAGCTCGGCTACGGGACGAACGCGAAGCTGATGACCGGCTGGACGCGCCGCGAGTGGCGTCTTACCCACGGCTCGACGGGGACGGTGATGACCGACGCCGGCTTCCAGGTCGCGTGGGAGACGAGCCGGGCCCAGAAGGGCTCGGCCGGCGTCCTGACGAACTTCACCGGGGGCGCCGAAGGGCTCGCCGTCGGGCGCGGCACGACCGAGGAGCGGGCCGTCGAGCTCGCGGCGCGGCTCGACCGCGTCTTCCCGGGAGTCTCGGCGCACCACCGGCCCTCCGAGGCGGTCCGCTTCCACTGGCCGACGCACCCGTGGACGCGGGGGAGCTACGCCTGCTACCGCGTCGGCCAGATCACGGCGTTCGGCGGGGCCGAGGGCGAGAAGGAGGGGGGCGTCTTCTTCGCGGGCGAGCACACCTCCTCCGACTTCCAGGGCTTCATGGAAGGTGCCTGCGAGTCGGGGGAGCGCGCAGCTCGGGAGGTGCTCGCGGCCCTCGGGCGGACGCCGCCGCCGGCCTGACCCGCGAGGGCCCGGTCCCGTCCGCGCGGGCCCGGGCCCGTCGCATCTATCATCCGCCCGCGGGTGACGCGCCTCCGGCGCGCCGCGGGAGGAGCGAGCGATGTCGACGGCGGCGCTGACATGGATCGGCCTGGGGCTCTACATGGTGGTGGCCGCGGGCTTCGCGATCCAGGGCGCGAAAAAGGCCTCGAGCGTCGCCTCGTACGCGGTCGGAAGCCGGGACCTGCCGCCGTGGGTCGTCGGGCTCTCCCTGTCGGCCCAGCTGACGAGCGTGGCGACGTTCGTGGTGAACCCGGGCCTCGTCGCCCACTTCGGCCTCGCCGCGCTCCTCGGGTACGGCGTCGCCGCCGGGACCGGGATAACGATAGGCCTCGCGGTCCTCTCGGGGCCGTTTCGCGAGACGGGAGCGCGCGTGATGGCGCTGACGATCCCGCAGTGGATCGGGACCCGCTGGGAGTCGAAGGGGATGCGGCTCGCGTTCGTCGTCCTCTCGGCCGGCCTCCTCGCGTTCGCGACGCTGATCGTCGTCGCCCTCGCGCACGTCCTCGCGGGCCTCCTCGGCGTCCCCGCGGTGGCGGTGGCCGCCGCGGTCCTCCTCTACGTCCTCCTCGCGATGGCGATGGGGGGCGCGACGGCGCACGCCTGGATCAACGCGTTCCAGGCGATCGTCATGCTCGTCGTGGCGCTGCTCCTCGTCGGGACCGCGGTCGCGCAGGCCGCGCCGTTCGGCGGAGTGCTCGGGCGCCTCGGCGCGATCCAGCCCTCGCTCGCGACCGTCGTGAACCCCGCGTCCCCCTACTTCCGGAACCTCTTCGAGGTCTTCTTCTGCAACTTCCTCGTCGGCCTCGCCATCGTGGGGCAGCCGCACATCCTCTCGAAGGCGCTCTACCTGTCCGACGGCCGGCAGGTGAAGCGGTACCTCGGCGTCGCGATCGGCGCGGGACTCGTTTTCATGGCGGTGCTCTGGGTCGGCCTCGCGGCGCGCCTCTCCCTGCCGACGCTTCCGCGGATCGACCTCGTCGTCCCGGCTTGGATCGGCACTTCCTTCGGACCGGGCCTGAGCGTCGTCGTCGCCATCGGGATCGTCTGCGCCGGGCTCTCGACGCTCGAGGGGATCTTCCTCGCCCTCGCGAGCATTCTCTCGGTCGACGTCCACCCGCTCCTGCCGGGAGCGAAGCCGGAGAAGGCGCTCCGCTTCGGCCGGATCGGCCTCGCGGCGATCAGCGTCGTCTGTCTCCTCCTGGCCCGCTGGCAGATCGCCCACCCGACGGGCGGGTCCGTCGCGATCTTCGCGCAGTACGGCATCTACCTCCTCTTCACCGCCTCGTCCGTCCCCCTCGTC
>CAYVPO010000317.1:0-2522 GCA_964453825.1 uncultured Holophagales bacterium | reverse complement strand
GCCGTCCCGGAGGACGTGGAACCCGCGGTCGCAGCCGGAAGTGCAGTCGTCGTTCCAGGAGGACGGGGCGTTCCACGCCACGCTGACGCCGCCGGTCGCGCAGAGGTCCGGGTCCGTGGCCGACTGGATCCCGGAGAAGGCGATGCTCGGGTTGCCGCCGCAATTGCCCAGGTAGAGGCACTCCACCCACTCCGGGTGGTCGACGAACGGGTTCCGGTTCCCCTGGAAGCTCTCGATCACGTCGTTCCGCGCCCGCTCGTCGTCGTCGACGGGGTCCTCGAGGTGCCACTGGAGGAGGACGGAGAGGAAACCCATGTAGGGCTGGTTCGTCTGTATCAGCGAAGCGTTGTCGGTGAGGACGAGGTTCTTCTCCGACGCGCCCGTGTAGGGGTGGTTCCCCCCCTCGTACCGGACGTCCATGTAAAACTGGGCCCGGGCGATGTCCCCGCGCCGGTGGTTCCAGACCTCGTAGACGGACCCGTCGTCCCAGTTCGAGTTCCCCGGATAGACGCCGCTTCCGCCGCCGAAGCCGTAGTTCAGGTCGGTGGCGTTCTCCACTCTGCTCGCCGAGCTCGTTCCGAACGGCTGGTTTCCACGGTTCGAGTTGTAGTCCGTGTCGGATGCGAAGAGGTGGTGGCAGTCGGTGTACTCCGAGGCCGCCTCGTCGTTGTTGAAGCCGTACGAGTTCGGCCACGAGTGCTCGCGGTTGTAGACACCCGTGCCCCCGGTGATCTTCGTGTAGATCTTGTTCTTGTAGATGTCGAGGATGCTCCCCGGGTCGACCGGGTCCTGCTCCGCGAGGTTCAGGATGTCCCAGGTGTCGGTCGTGGTCGCCGTATACGGGAACCGCAGGTGGGTGTGGAGCGCCACGTGGATCGTCGACCGGAGCGCCGCCTGGCTGGTGGCGTCGACGCCCGCGTAGAAGTCGTCCAGCGCCACGCGAGTCAGGCCGCCCATCGTGTTCCGAGCCTCGCCCGCGACGAGCGTCCCGGGGAATCCCGGAAGCCCCGCGCCGTCGAAGTCGTTCCTCTTCCAGTCGGTCACGGAATTGGTGTCGCCGTAATACGGGAAACGCGAAGCTCCGCCCGGGGCCGTCGCCACGCCGTCGAAGCTCGGTCCGAGGACCGGCGCCGCATAGGTTCGACCTCCCGCGCTGCCGTCGGAGAAGGCGACGCCGTCGGCGATCGCGGTCCACGGCGTCGCGTCGAGTACGCCGTCGTCCCCCGGGTCGAGGTCGTCGCCGACCGATCCCGAGAACCCCGAGACCAGGAGGATCGTGAAGACGGGCCGCTCCAGAGTGGAGCTCATGTAGCCCGTCGACCAGAGGCCCGAGCCGTTCGTCGTCCCCGGCTGGAAGACGTTGAGGATCCTTCCGGGGCTGCCGCCCCCGGCGGCGCTCCCGTCCATCACCACGACTCGGTAGGACGAGAGGTCGACGAGGACCGTGTCGGAAACGCCCGGCGGCACGACGCTCGCCGGATTCGCGGCGATCTCCACGTACTCGTGCGTATCGGTCCCCGCGTGGTCGAAGACGACCTCCGTGATCATCTGCCCCGCCGCCGGTCCGGCGAGGACGGCGGCGATGGCGAACGCGAGGGTCGCGCGAAGAGAGATGAATCGCGGGACGGTCGAAAGTCCCGAGGAACGTCGTTCGGTTGTCCTGGGCATGGGTCGTTACCTCGCACGGGCCGGGAAGGCCAAAGAGGGGATTCTAGTCCCTTCCACTGCTCCGGGAGCACTGCGAAGGTCGCCTGTTCCGTCGCGAGGGTCCCGGGCCCGCTCCCGGTCCCCCGAACAGCGCCTCACCTGGGCAGGCTGGACCCGCACGGCGACTCCTCCGGCGCACTTCTCGTTCGAAGCGGCGTCTTTTCCGCGCGCCGGTGACGCGCCTCACGCGACCGCCTTCTGAGACGCCGTCAATTCGCCGAATGCCGTAATCTGAGCGATGCCGCTACGGTCACGGCGCGAGGGGCTTCCCGACAAATGCGGCGGAGGTGATCCATGACGCATCTCGGACGTTCGGCTCGATCCGTGCGGGTGGGCGGAGTCTTCACGGCGCTCGCGGCCATTGCGGGCTTCGTCTCTGCGGAGGCCCGTGCGACGGTGCAGGCGACGGGTTCGATGGCGGCGCCGCGGTCGGAGCACACGGCGACGTTCCTCGGCACGGGGAAGGTGCTCGTCGCGGGAGGGACGAACGCGACGGGCCGCCTCGCGACGGCGGAGCTGTATGACCCGGGGACGGGATCGTTCACCCCGGCGGCCCCGATGCCGGCGGCGCGAAGCGGGCACACGGCGACCGTCCTGCGCACCGGAAAGGTCCTCGTCGTCGGTGGGCTCGGGGACTCCGGGACGTTCTCGTCGTGCCTTCTCTACGACCCGAGGACGGGCGCATGGACCTCGACGGGGTCGATGGCCACGGCGCGGCAGCAGCACACCGCGACGCTGCTCGCCGACGGCAGCCTCCTGGTGGCGGGCGGGGCGAACGGCGCGGCGCCCGGCTACACCGCGCTCTCGAGCGCGGA
>CAYVPO010000316.1:0-2540 GCA_964453825.1 uncultured Holophagales bacterium | reverse complement strand
GGGGTACGCCTTCAGCATCGCCTTGTGCCCCTCGGAGAGCTTCGCGGCGTGCTGCGCGGCGTTCTTTCCGTCGATCGCGAAGAGGGGCTTCTCCCCGGCGAAGGGGTCGGCGTAGTGGGTGCCCGGCTTCCAGCCCGCGGGCGCCTTCGTGAGCCCCCCGTCCCAGGCCGGGATCGAGCCGTCGGCGTTGCCGGCCTTCTCGCCGCCGAGCGGCGTGAGGGACGTCCCGAGCTTCGCGGCGTCCTGCGGGGAGAGCTGGGCGTGGGCGCTCCCGCCGAGAACGGCGGAGAGGGTCAGCGTGCAGAGGAGGGTTCGGGTGTTCCTGCGCATTTCGGCTCCGCCTTCTCTAGAAGGAGTACTTCACGTTGCCCGCGAGGAAATCGCGGTCGTTGATCAGGTTGTACCGCCCCGCGCCGAAGTAGCGGGTGTAGCTCAGGTCCCACTCGACGTTGATCCGGTACTGGAAACCGAGGCCGAGCGTCAGCGCCATCCGGTCCTCGATGAAGGAGCCGCCCGGCCCGGGCGAGACCCCGTTCACGTCGTGGGCGAAGGAGAAGCGCGGGGAGAGGTTGATCGCGCCGATGGCGTTGCTGTAGTCGAGCCGGCCGGCCACGACGTACCCCCACGACGAGCTGGTCGGGAAGGCGGTGGAGGGCTCGGTGCCCGGCTGGACGCCCGCCTGCTGGTGAACCGGGTTGCCGCTCGTGTAGGTGCCCGGAGCCTCGAGCCGGAGGACGGACTGCTCGGGGAGGTCGTGGACCTTGCTCCAGGCGCCCTCGGCGACGAGGACGAGCTGGTCGGCGCCGAGGACCCGGCCGAAGACCCGCGTCGCCGTGAGCTGGGCCTGCGTCGTGTCGAAGAGCCGGTAGCCGCGGATCTCCTCGTCGAAGCCGTAGGCGCCGGCCTGGTTCGTCGCGGCGAGGAGCCCTCCGAGCTGGCGGAGCGGGGCCAGCTGCGGGATCGCGGGGAGGAGCCGGAGGGGCGTGAGCGCCGCGTAGAGGATCTCGACGTCGTCGACCTGGAGGGGGACGTCCTTGCGGTGCGAGAGCTCCCCCTGGAGCGCGACGCCGGTGCTGCCGAGCTGCGCGTTGAAGCTGAGGCCGTAGAGCTTGATGTCCTCCGGGTAGGAGAGGAAGTAGCTCGCGCTCGCCGCGTAGTTGCCGCGGGCGAGGAGGCCCGCCTGGGTCCCGGTGCGGGCCATGATGAGCGGAAGCCGGCTGTGGTAGTTCATGTAGAAAAAACCGAACTCGGTCCCGCCGAGGGCGGGGACGAAGAGCCGGAACGCGGCGCCGTACTGGCCGGGGTCGTCCGCCTCCCGGTCGCCGACGCGCGGGACCGCGACGCCAACCGGGTTGTTCGGGATGTTGAAGCCGACGGGGATCGAGTCCGGGGCGGAGCCGAAGCCGAGCATGACCTTCGTGGCCCCGGCGCCCGCCAGGTCGGTCGTGGAGAAGTAGCTGCCGACGGGGTCGATCTTCGTCTGCGTCCAGGCGTACTGCCAGAACGCCTCGAAGGAGGTGTTCTTCGAGGGCTTGACGCTCAGGAGGACGGCCCCGACCGGGAGGAGGGCGTCGCGCAGCTCCGAGCCGGGGACGCGCAGGGCGCTGACGTCGACCGGGTTGATCGCGTTGATGCCGCCCTGGATGAACGTGCTCTCGCCCCAGTTGATGACCTGCCAGCCGGCGCGAATCTCTCCCGGGACGGACCCGAGGTCGAACTTCGCCCAGAGGAAGGCGTCCCGGATCTCCGCCCGGCTGCCGACGCGGTCGAGCGCCTCGGGGCTCAGGGGAGTCCGGTCGCGGTCGCGCTCCTCGTTCTCGATGTCGTAGAAGCCGTAGGCCCTCACGAACGCGCCGATGCGCTTGTACGTGAGCTCGAGCTCGGTCGTCGCCTTGAAGGCGCTGCTCGAGAGGCCCGTGCCGTAGTTGAGGTTCCCGTCGTCGCCGTTCACGGAGAACGCCTTCCCTCCGGACGCGAGGCCGACGAGCGCGGGGTCCCTCTTCTCGAGCCGCGTGAAGAGGCCGTACGACACCGTCGTGTCCCAGCTCCAGGAGAAGTCCCCCTGCTTCCCGTCGATCGCGGGTGCCGTCCGGGCCAGGGGGGCCAGGAAGGCCGCGGCGAGCGCCGCAAATGCGGCACTCCTTGTCATCTGTCGAAATGCGTTCATCGGGTCCCCCTTCGCCAAACTGCGGGCTTGCGGCGGAGGGTAACCCAACGGAGCCGATTTCCGTACGGAAACCGTGCGCTGCGTCACGAGCGCGCTAACGCGCGTACCGACGACTGTCCTGCGTTTACGCACCGCGCGTCCGGGCCGGACCGCCGGGCGCGACGCGGCGCCCGGCGGAGCGGATCAGGGGCGCGCGTAGCTGTCGATGACTTCCTCGAGGGCCTTCCGGCACACGGGGCAGAAGCCGCCTGTCGTACGGGTGAACATGATGCAGTCGGCCGAGGAGCGGTAGAGCCCCTTCGCCTCGTACGCCGCCCCCTCGAACGCGCCGACCTTCCCGGCCCACTTCTCCTTCGCGAAGAAGGCCGCCTCG
>CAYVPO010000315.1:0-2556 GCA_964453825.1 uncultured Holophagales bacterium | reverse complement strand
GCCGACGGACATCGTCCTGCCGGACCAGCTCCTCGACCTGACGAAGGGGCGGGC
Source organism: uncultured Holophagales bacterium (assembly GCA_964453825.1). Taxonomy (GTDB): domain Bacteria; phylum Acidobacteriota; class Thermoanaerobaculia; order UBA5066; family UBA5066; genus UBA5066. The sequence continues at coordinate 2,502 of CAYVPO010000315.1, read as the reverse complement.
GTCGACGTTCTTCGGCGAGGGGTGCGTCGCCCACGTCTCGTTCTCGCACCCGATCTCCGGATACCTCGTCGAGGCGCTCGCCCGGTCGGCAGCAGAGGCAGGGGCCGTCGCGCATCGCGGCGGGACGTACCTCTGCATGGAGGGGCCGCAGTTCTCGACGCTCGCGGAGTCGCGCCTCTACCGCTCCTGGGGCGTCGACGTCATCGGGATGACGAACGCGACCGAGGCGAAGCTCTGCCGCGAGGCGGAGATCGACTACGCCACGATGTGCCTCGTGACCGACTACGACTGCTGGCACGAGGAAGAGGCGCCCGTCTCGGTCGAGGCGGTCCTCGCCGTCCTCCGGAAGAACGCCGACACGGCGGACCAAGTCCTCGGCCGCGCGGTCGCCGCCCTCGACCCGGAACGCCCCCCGAACTGCGACGGCGCGATGCGACACGCCGTCCTGACCGCGCCGGAGGCGATCCCGCCTGCGGCCCGCGAGCGGCTCGCGCTGCTGATGGAAAGGTACTGGAGATGAGCACGAACCCGAAGGTCGTCGTCACCGGCTCGGTGGCGTTCGACTACCTGATGCGTTTTCCCGGGAAGTTCCAGGACGTCGTCGTCCCGGACCGGATGCACCGACTGTCGGTCTCGTTCCTCGTGGACGAGATGCGCCGCGTCCGCGGCGGGGTCGCTCCGAACATCGCGTACTCCCTGGCGCTCTTCGGCATGACCCCCGCGATCTTCGCGACGGCGGGGCAGGACGCAGCCGACTATCGCGCCTGGCTCGGGGAGCAGGGGTGCGACGTCTCCGGCATGAAGCTCTGCGACGACGTCTTCACGGCGTCGTTCTTCGTCTCGACGGACCTCGAGCAGAACCAGATCGCGACGTTCTATGCCGGCGCGATGGCGAGGGCGTCGGAGCTGACGTTCCGTTCGTTCGAGCCGGGCTCGGTCGCGCTCGCCCTCATCTGCCCGAGCGACCCGACGGCGATGCGCCAGCACGCGGCGGAGTGCCGCGAGCTCGGTATCCCCTTCGTCTACGACCCGAGCCAGCAGGTGGCGCGCCTCGACGGCGACGACCTGCTCGCCGGGCTGGAAGGGGCCGCGATGCTCATCGGGAACGAGTACGAGCTCGGCGTGATCGAGAAGAAGACGGGGCTGTCGGAGGCGGAGCTCGCCGCGAAGGTCCCCGTCCTCGTCATCACCCGCGGAGAGGAGGGGGCGACGATCGCCCTCCGGGGCGGCTCGCCGGAGGAGCCGGGGGGCGCCCGGACGGTCCGGATCCCGGCCGCGAAGCTCCGGACCGAGGCGCTCGACCCGACCGGGGTCGGCGACGCGTTCCGTTCGGGGCTCGTCGCCTCCCGGCTCCGCGGTCTCCCGTGGGAGGAGGCCGGAAGAGTGGGCGCCGTCGCGGCGGTCCTCTGCCTCGAGACGCTCGGGCCGCAGCCGCGCCGCTGGGCTCTCGACGAGCTGCTGGAGCGCTACGCCGAGAGCTTCGGCGCTCCCCTCGCCGCGCCGCTCGCCGAACGGCTTCGGGGCGTTGCGGAAGCCGGCTCCGGGCGTCCGGCGACGCGCTCCTCTCTGCTAGACTGAGGCGGTCATGAACGTGCTCGAGGGCCAGCTTCGCGCCGACGGCCGGCGGTTCGGCATCGTCGCCTCCCGGACCAACGACATCGTCGTCTCCCGCCTCCTCGACGGCGCTCTCGACGCCTTCCGGCGGCTCGGTGCGGCCGAGGGCGCCGTCACCGTCGTCAAGGTGCCGGGTTCGTGGGAGATCCCCCTGGCGCTGCGCGATCTCGGGAAGGTCGGGGGCTTCGACGCCCTCGTCGCTCTCGGCGCCGTCATCCGGGGCGGCACCCCGCATTTCGACTACGTCGCGACCGAGGTCGCGAAGGGAGTGTTCCAGGTCGGGCTCGAGCTCGACCTCCCGATCACCTTCGGCGTCCTGACGTGCGACTCGCTCGAGCAGGCGCTCGAGCGCTCCGGCGCGAAGGGGGGCAACAAGGGGTTCGAGGCGGCGACGGCCGCCGTCGAACTGGCGGACCTCCGCGCGCGGCTGCGGGCGGGCGCGCCGGTCCGGTAGGGGGTCGCCGTGAGCGGCCGGAGGCGGCGGGCCCGGGAGCTGGCGCTTCAGCTCCTCTACCAGCGGGACATCGCCGGGACGTCGCCCGAGGAGATGTTCGCCCGGACGGACGAGTACCGGAACGCGGCGCCCGAGGTCCAGGAGTACGCCTCGCGTCTCGTCCTCGGCACGCTCGGCCGGCTCGCGGAGCTGGACGAGCTGCTCGGGCAGCAGTCGGACCACTGGCGGCTCGGGCGGATGCCGGTCGTCGACCGGAACCTCCTCCGCGTCGCGCTGTACGAGCTCCTGCACGAGGACGAGACCCCGGACCCGGTCGTCATCGACGAGGCGGTCGAGATCGCCAAGAAGTTCTCCACGCCGTCCTCCGCGCCGTTCATCAACGGCGTCCTCGACGGCATCCGACGCAACCTCTTCGGGGCGCGCGAGGCGTCGCC
>CAYVPO010000314.1:0-2562 GCA_964453825.1 uncultured Holophagales bacterium | reverse complement strand
CGATCGACTCCCCCCAGGGTCCGACGAGGGCGGAGTCGCCGAGGTAGCGGAGGCCGTCCCCTTCGCCGACGCGGTTGACGCCCGCGACGAACGCGAGGTTCTCCACCGCCCGTGCGCGGAGGAGGAGGCTCCAGTGCTGCCGCCGCCGCTCGGGCCAGTTCGCGATCACGGCGTAGAGGTCCGTGTCGTCCGCCGCGAGACGGAACGGCTCCGGGAAGCGGAGGTCGTAGCAAACGAGCGGCGTCACGCGCAGCCCCTCGACGTCGAACGTGAAGACGCCCGAGCCGCTCGCCATCACCTTCTCCTCGCCGGCGAACGAGAAGGGGTGGATCTTCGTGTAGCGACGGACGGTCCCGTCCGGGGAGACGAGGAGAGCGCGGTTGGCCGGGAGCGGCTCAGCGAGCTCGGCGACGCCCGCGAGGACGTAAAGGCCGAGGGAGGCCGCCCGCTCGCGGAGGAACGTCTCGGTCGGCCCTCCTTCCGGCTGCGCGATGCGCCGGGCTTCCATCGAGAAGCCGGTCGCGAACATCTCCGGGAGGATCGCGAGACGAGCGCCGAGGGCGGCGGCCTGGCCGAGGAGGCGGGAGGCGCGCTCGTGGTTCGCCGGGACGTCCTCCCAGGCGAGTTCGAGCTGGAGCAGGGCGACCTTCATCGGGGCGCATTCTCGCGCGTCGGGGACCCCGCCCGGCCCGTTTCTCGCGTTGACGCCCCCTCCCGAGCGCGGCTACCCTGCCGGGTCGGCAGAGGGGGTGCCCATGACGGCACAGAAGGAACAGTGGGCTTCGAGGGCGGGGCTCGTCCTCGCGATGGCGGGAAACGCCGTCGGGCTCGGCAACTTCCTGCGCTTCCCGGCCCAGGCCGCGCAGAACGGCGGCGGCGTCTTTCTCATCCCGTACCTCGTCGCGTTCGTCCTGATGGGGATCCCGCTCCTCTGGGTCGAGTGGGCGATCGGGCGGCACGGCGGTCAGTACGGACACCACTCCGCCCCGGGGATGCTCGACCGGCTGGGGAAAAGCCGGCTTCTGAAGTACATCGGCGTCTTCGGCCTCTTCACGAACCTGACCGTCGCGGCGTACTACTGCTACATCGAGTCGTGGACGCTCGCTTACGTCTTCCACTCGCTGAAGGGGACGTTCCGGACCACGCCGCCGACGGAGTTCTTTCCGGCATATCTCGGGCAGCACGCCGGGTCGATCACCGCGCTGCCCCCCGAGGCGACGATCTGGTTCGTCCTGACGCTCGCGCTCAACGTCTGGATACTCTCGCGAGGCCTCGCGAAGGGGATCGAGATGGCCGCGAAGATCGGCGTCCCGCTCCTGATCGTCTTCGGCGTCGTCCTCGTCGTGAGAGGCCTCACGCTCGGCACGGACTCCCCGGGCGTCGTCGAGAGCCCGCTCGCGGGTCTGAACTTCGTCTGGAACCCGGACCTCTCGGGCCTGAAGGACTTCAACGTTTGGCTCGCGGCCGCGGGGCAGATCTTCTTCACGCTCTCGGTCGGGATGGGGTCGATCCACTGCTACGCGGCCTACGTCCGGAAGGACCGGGACATCGCCCTGAACGCCGCGAGCGCGGGATGGATGAACGAGTTCGTCGAGGTCGTCATCGGCGGGTCGCTCCTGATCCCGATCGCGACGGCCTACCTCGGCCTCGCGGCGGTCAAGAGCGCCACGGCGGGCGGGAGCGGCTTCTCGATGGGGTTCCTGACGCTTCCGACGCTCTTCAACAACTGGGGCTGGTTCGCGCCGGTCGCCGGTGCGATGTGGTTCGGCCTCCTCTTCTTCGCCGGGATCACCTCGTCGCTCGCGATGGGGCAGCCGATCCTGGCGTTCCTCTCGGACGAGTTCGGAGCGGCGCGCGTGAAGGGGGCGCTTCTCTTCGGCGGCTCCACGTTCGTCCTCGGGATGTGGTGCGTCTGGCTCTACCCGGGCGGCTCGTTCGACGAGTTCGACTTCTGGACGGGCACCTTCTCGCTCGTCGTCTTCGCCCTCCTCGAGGTGATCGTCTTCGCGTGGATCTTCGGGATGGACAAGGGATGGGCGGAGATCACGCGCGGAGCCGACATGAAGGTCCCGCGCGTCTTCCGGTACGTCATCCCCTACGTGACGCCGCTCTTCCTCGCGGTCGTCTTCCTCGGGGCCCTCGTCCAGCCCGAGGGAGGGGACTGGGGCGAGGCGGTCCGGGGCCTCCTCGACGGGAAGGGGTGGTCGCTCTCGGCCGGGAGCGTCCTCGGCAAGCTGGCGCACGTCGGCGACACGGGAGGCTGGCACGGGCCGAATGGCGAGGTGACGCCGCGGATGGTCAAGGACCTGACCCGGATCCTGCTCTCGCTCGTCTTCCTGACTTGCGGGGTCCTCGTCTTCGTGGCGTTCCGGCGGAAGGAAAGGAGGGCGTCATGACCTCGGCCGCCTGGGCGATGCTGGCGGTGACATGGACGGTCATCACCTTCTTCACGATCCGCTTCTTCCTGAAGGTCCTGCGGAACCCGACGCCCCCGGAGCCGGGCGAGGACGGGCCGGACGTCCCCTTCAAGGACGCCTGACCCGACGGGCGGGCCCCGAGCCG
>CAYVPO010000313.1:0-2563 GCA_964453825.1 uncultured Holophagales bacterium | reverse complement strand
GGAGGCTCCGGGCCTCGAGCCAGGCCGCCTGGGCCTCTCCGACCGCGACGCTCTCGATCTCGACGAGCGGCTGGCCCTTCCTCACCCGGTCGCCCAGCGTGACGTGCGTCGTCCGGACGATCCCCTCGACCGGAGAGCTCACGTGGCCGACGCGGCGCTCGTCGAAACGGACCTCCCCCGTGAGGGTGACGGGGACGGAGACCTTCCGGTGCTCGGCCTTCGCGGTCGTGAGGAGCCCGCCCGCCGCGAGGCTCGCCGGCGCGCGCACGAAGCCCGCCTCGTAGCGGCACTCGGCGCACTCGAACGTCTTCTTCTCGTGCTCGCAGGTGAGGGCGAGGAGCTCCTCGACCGGGCGGTCGAGGTCCGACGGCTTCCCGGTCTCGGCGCCCCCGGAACCGTCCTCGTGCGCGTGGCCTTCGTGGACGTCGCCGTTCCCGGCCCGGGCGGGCGCCGGCGCGGGGCCGTTCTTCCTGCAGGAAAGGGCCGCAGCCGAGGCGACGGCCACGAGGAGGATGCACGTCAGAAGTCGGCTGTTCACGGGAGCTCCTCTCCGGAGAGGGCGCTGAGGCGGCTGCAGTCGAGCCGCGCCTGCGCGAGTGCGTTCAGGTAGAGCCGGCGCGAGTCGAGAAGCGTTCGGCGGGCGTCGATCACCGGGAGGAGGTTCGCCTCGCCCAGCTGGTACGTTCGTTCCATGGTGAAGGCGACGGTCTCGGAGCGAGGGACGATCTCCTCCTGGAAGCGCTTCGCGGTGGCCACGGACGCGCTGCACGCCGCCTGGGATTCGATGACGGTCGTTTCGACCTCGAGGGCCGTTGCCTCGGCCTGCCTGCGGCCGGCCGCGAGCTTCGCCTCGGCCTGGGCGATGCGCGCCGTGTTCCAGTTCCAGACCGGGATGTCGACGGAGATGCCGACGCCGTGAGCTTTCCGGTCGAGCTCGTCCGTGACGAACCACCGGAGCGAGAAGGACGGGATCGGGGCCTTCCGCTCGGTCCGGAGTTCCGCCGCCAGGACGCGCGAGCGCGCGCTCGCGATCCTCAGCGCAGGGTCTGCCGCCCTTGCACTGGCGAGGGCGGCCTCGCTGTCCGGGACGACCGGAAGAGCAGAGAGATCGGCCCTCGCGACCAGCGTCCGGCCCGGGGGCACGCCGAGCCAGCGGGCGAGCGCCGTCTGCCGGCCGAGCAGGAGCGTCCGCGCGGCCTCGAGCTCGCCCGCGACCTTCTCGAGCTCGATCTCGACCAGGGGGGCTTCGACGGGCCGGACCTCCCCGGTTTCGACGCGCCGCCGGACGGTCTGCGCCAGCTTCGAGGTCTGTGCGACGAGCGTCTCGAGCACGCCCACCCGGGCCTGCTCGTACGCCAGGCCCCAGAAGAGAGTCCCGAGCTGGAGCACGACCTCCCGCCGGGAGGACCTCGACTCCTCGAGAGCGAGGTCGACTTCGGCCCTCGCCGCCTCGAGTCTCGAGCCGCGTTGAGCGATCCAGCCGAACGGAACGCTCAGCGCCAGCTCGCTTTCGGCGCGCGACTCGTCGCCGGTGCGTGCCCGGCCCCGCCCGAGATCCGCTTCGAGGGTGGGATTCGGCACCGCTCCGGCGGCATCGACCCCCTTTCGGGCCGCCGCGATCTGGAGCTGGTCCGCCGCGAGGCGCGGGTGTACCTCGGCGAGCCGGACGACGTCCGGCCAGCTCAGCTCGAGGACCGGCGGGGAGGCAGACTCGGAAACCGCGGCGGCCGCGGGGACCGGCTCCGTCTGGCCGGGGGAGGCGATCGTCGGACCTGCCGCGACGAGGACGACGCCGAGGAGGTGGGCGTGCCACCAGTCGAATCTCCGTAGGGAAACGGGATGCACCTTCGAGCTCCTGCTTTCCGCGGACGCCCGTCACGAGCGTCGCTGTCGCGCCTGGGCCGGGTGCGCACGCGATGCGCGGCGTCCCGGCTGTCTCTCGGGAGGAGAGCCTCAGGCGCGAGGAGGGTGGAAGATGCGGCGAAGGACGCCCTTCGGACGAAGGTCGTCGTGGGCTTCGAGCTCGAACTCGCTCGAGGGAGGAACCCCGACAGACGGCCGAAGCGCGAAAACGGCAAGGCCGTTCGCGTGGCCCGGGCAGCAGAGGCACAGGCAGGCCGGTCCGCAGGGCTGGCCGTCGGTCCCCGGGTCGGGACACGAGTCGGCCGCCGACGGAGCCGCGGAATCGTTCCGCGCGGAGGAGTGCAGGATTTCGTCCGCCGTCGCGAGCGTCGAGCCGGCGAGAAAGACGAACAGGGCGAGAAGGGCGAGGGCTCGCCGGGTCCTTCCGTAATGGGGTCGAGACGGTCCGGAAGTCTTCGCTCGGTTCATCGCGCGGCGGTCGCCTCGCCCGGGCGATCATAGAAACGGGGTCTCCACCCGTCAACGCGGTGGGAGTGTGGCCATCGTCGACGGCCCCGCATTCCGGGCGCTCACCTCCCCGCGGCCATCGGCAGCAGGGTCCCGTCCGAGGTCGCGTTGTCGTTCACCACGCCGTACGCGACGAAGCGGCCCGAGCCTCCGGCCCGCCGCACCTCGGCCCAGGCGTCGCCGCCGTAGCCGA
>CAYVPO010000312.1:0-2576 GCA_964453825.1 uncultured Holophagales bacterium | reverse complement strand
GTCGTCCGGGGCCGGAAGCGGAGGAGCTCGCCGGCGAGGGAGAGGTCGGCGATCCGGACGGGACGCGCGGGGTCTCCGGAGGCTCGAAAGCGGACCGGACGGCGGGCGCGATCGCCCAGGAGGTGGAGGACGAGCGACGGGGCGACCCCGCGCCCGCTCCCGAGGTTGATCGTCCGCCCCGCCGGGCGGAGGGCGAGCGCGGCCAGGATTCCGTGGACCGCGTCGGCGAGATGGAGGAGGTCCCGCGCCTCATCGGAGGGGAGGACGACCTCTTCTCCGTCGAGGAGGGACTCGAGCGCGCTCTGCGGGAAGCGGCTCGGAGGCGCGCCGGGGGCGAGGATGTCGAAGAGCCGCAGGATGACCCACGGGAGGTCGGAGCCGCGCAAGTGCGATTCCTCGACCATGCGCTGCAGGAGGACGGCATCCCGCCCCGGGTCGATCGGCTCGGCCTCGAGCGCGGGCTGGCTCGGCGCGCCCGGGGGGCCGTAGAGCGCGGCGTCGGAGAGGTGGACGAAGAACGGGCGCTCGTGCGCGCGCGCCGCCTCGAGCATCGCCGTCAGGCCCGGCCCTCCAGGCGGGAAGAGGGCCGCGTTCACGACGGCGCCAGGCCGGACCTCGCGGAAGACCTCGCCCGCGGCGCCGGGGAGGGAAAGGTCGGCCGTGACGATCCTCGCGTTCGGGTAGGGGCGGAGAGCCTCGAGCCTCGCCTCCCGGACGGCCCGGCCGTCCCCCCCCGCGACGAGGGCGTCGACGACGGAGACCTCGGCCCCTTCCTCGAGGAGCTGCCTCGCGACGGCCGAGCCGACGAGGCCGGCCCCGCCGGCGACGAGGACGCGGAAGGCCACGCCTACTCCCTCGGCTCCGGCGTCGGCGCCGGTCCGAGCGTCTCCGGCGCGGGGACCCCGCCACTCGCGGTCGTCTCCTCGTAGCGGGCCTGGATCCCCGAGCGCTGCCGGTTCCGCACGAGCCACCGGAGGACCTTCGACTCGTTCACGCCGACGAGGATGTCGTCGATCGCCTCGAAGAGGCCCGGATCGTTCACGATGCGCGCCGCCGTCCCCTCGCCCCGGTCGACCTTCTCGGCGACGCTCGCGAGGCTCCTGGAGATGCGCCGCAGGTCCTCGGTCAGCTCCTTCGCGAAGGCCTCGTCGCGGACGAGCTTCGACAGGAGGCCGGAGCCGGAGGAGAGCTCCCGGGAGAAGCCGGAGAGCCCCTCCGCCGTCGCGTTCAGGGAGTCGACCATCGCGAAGAACTTCTTCTTCCCTTCCGGGTCGCCGAGGAGCGCGGGGACGAGGCCCTCGCCATCGCCCGCGCCCTTCTCGACGGCGGCGAGGAGCTTGTGGAGCGACGCGGCGGAGGCCGCGAGCTCGGTGGCGACCTCGTCGCCGAGCTTCTCGTCGGCGACGAGCCGACCGACGAGCCCCTTCCCGGCCCGCACGTCGGCCAACAAGGCATTCGTCGCGGCGATCGTCTGCCGGAGGCTCTTCGAGAGCTCCTTCCCTTCCGGCGACGCGCTCGTCATCTCGCCGAGGAACCCCTCTCCCTTCTCGACCCGTCCGAGGATCGTCTTGAGCGACTCGGCGACGGAATTCACGTTCTCGAAGAGGTCCCCGGAGCCGGCGAGGATCTTGTCGAGCTCGCTCCCTCGGATCGCGGCGATCTCCGCCCCCGGCTCGAGGAGGGGCGTTTCCGGGGAGCCGGGCGTCACCTCGAGGTACTTGTCGCCGAGGAGGCCGATCGTCTTGATCTCGACCCGGCTGTCGGTCCGCACGAGGTGCCGGTAACGCCGCTCGATGTCGAAGCGGACGGTGAGGTCCTCTCCGGGGCGCTTCGGGACCTCGACTTCCTGCACGGCGCCGACGGTGACGCCCGCGAGCCGGACCTGGTTCCCTCCGGAGAGCCCCTGCGAGTTCGGGAAGCGGGCGAAGTAGCTCGAGCGGGCGAGGAAGAAGCCGGTCTTCCCCCCGACGACGACGACCATGACGGCGAACAGGAGGATCGCGGCGAAGACGATGACCCCGACGCGGGAACGGGTGCGGCTGTCGGCTTTCACGGTGCGGCGGTCTCCCTCAGGCTCCGGCCTCCTCCGCGGCGAGGAAGGCGCGGAGGGCGGCGACGTCGGAGCTCCGCGCCTCGCCGGGGGTCCCGACGAAGGCGAAGCGCCCCTTCTCGAGGAACGCGATCCGGTCGGCCACGAAGAGGGCCGAGGCGATGTCGTGGGTGACGACGACGGAGGTCGTCGCGAGGCGCGAGTTCAGGTCGACGATGAGGCGGTTGATCGTCATCGCCGTCACGGGATCGAGGCCCGTCGTCGGCTCGTCGTAGAGCAGGACTTCGGGCTTCAGCGCGATCGTCCGGGCGAGGGAGACGCGCTTCTTCATCCCGCCCGACAGGGACGAGGGCAGCAGCGGCAGGACGTCGGGGCCGAGGTCCACGAAGCCGAGGACCTCGGTGACCCGCGCCGCGACCTCCTCGCTGGTCATCTTCGTGTGCTCGAAGAGCGCGAATGCGACGTTCTCGAAGACCGTCATCGAGTCGAAGAGCGCCCCCATCTGGAAGAGCATCCCGACCTTCCG
>CAYVPO010000311.1:0-2592 GCA_964453825.1 uncultured Holophagales bacterium | reverse complement strand
AGGTCTTCGCGACCGAGCGCGCGTTCGCGAAGACGATGGCCGACCGCGACCACGCTGCATTCGTCTCGTTCCTCGCCTCCGAGACGGTCTTCTTCTCGGGCGAGAAGCCGCTCCGCGGCGCGGAGGCGGTCGCGGCCTGGTGGAAGAAGTACTACGAGGGGCAGGAAGCCCCCTTCTCCTGGGAGCCGGCGCAGGTCGAGGTCCTCGACTCGGGGACGCTCGCCCTGAGCACCGGGCCGGTGTTCGACCCGTCCGGCAAGCAGACCGGCACGTTCACGTCGATCTGGCGGCGCGAGGGGCCCGGGACGTGGCGGATCGTCTTCGACAAGGGGAACCCGGTCTGCCCGAAGGAGCCCTGAGCCTCGCCATCCGCCCGGCCTCCCGCCGCTAGGCGGAAGACCGGGCGTCGCGGCACGGCGCCCTTACTTCGCCGGGGGCATCTCGATACCCCAGTAGTACTTCTCGAGGAACGGGCCGTAGTCCTTCTTCGCGACGGCGTTCAGGACCTGCTGGACGAGGCCCGTCGGGCCGAACCTCCAGGTAAGGTTCGACTGGAGCGTGGCGAGGAAGACGAGGAACGGACGGTCTCCGAGCTCGCGGTGGAGGGCTTCCAGGACGAGCGGACCCTTCGAGTAGAGGAGCGCCGTCCGGAGGCTCCAGGAAGTCTCGAGGTCGTTCCGGGCCCGGACGCGGGTCGCGAGCGCGACGGGCGCGACGTCGCGCGCCTCGTTCGCGCGCCGCCGCCAGTGCGCGAGGAGGCCCTTGTAGTCGCTCTTTCCGCGCAGGTCCCGGATGAGGAGCGCCGCCGAGTACTCCGCGAACGACTCGGAGATCCACTGCTCGTCCGCGCTCGGCATCTTCACGACGTGGCCCCACCACTGGTGCGCGATCTCGTGGGCGAACCGCTCGTTGATCCCCTGCGAGAAGATCTGGTTGACCTCGCCCTGGATCGGGTTGAACGCCTCCGTCGTGATGAACATGAAGGCCGGCGGCGCCTGACCGTACCCGTAGGCGTTGATCTCGACGATGTTGAACTCGTCGAAGGGGAACGCCCCGAGGAAGCCCGAGTAGTAGTCGATCATCTTCCGTGAGAGCTCGAGCAGCTTCCGGTACGCCATCCGGTTCGGCCCGCCGTAGGAGGCGACCCGGATCGTGAGTCCGTCCTTCGTCTCCTCCTCGAACCGGTACTTTCCGGCGATGACGACGAACAGCTGCACGGGCTTGGCGATGCGTGTCTCGAGGAGGTTGTAGTCCCCCTCCTCGACCCGGCGGACGGTCGTGCCGGGGACGAGCGGGACGAACGGCTTCTTCACCTTCACCGTCGCGTGGACGGTGAAGAACTGGCAGTTGAGCTCGGGCTGCGGGAACCACGGCTCGGTCCCGAGCTCCCAGTAGTTGTCCCCGCCGGGCCGGTAGAGGAGGTCGCCCTCGATCTCGAACCGCAGCTTCGTCCCGCGTCCCCGCGCGAGGGGCTCGCGGAGCCGGATCGCGAGGTGGCCGTCGCGGTGCACGTGCTCGACGGGGCCTCCCGCCTCGTCGAAGACGCCCTTCAGCCGCACCGTCTTCGGCACGACGTTCCCGTGGTTGTCGCGGCGGTTGATCGCGCTGTAGAGGTCGAGAAAGAGGACCCCCGGCTGGGCGGCGACCGCCTGAAAAGTCTCCGTCACGGTCAGCGCCGCGCTCTCGCCGTCGGAGGCGGTGAGGGAGAGGTCGACGTCGGTCAGGAGGAAGGGCGGGGAAACGGGCTGCCGCCGGTCGCGACCGACCGGCTGCTCGGAGAGGAGCGTCACGAACTTCCGCGAATCCCCGGATCCCGCGGCGTACTGGAAGCGGCTCGCGACGGAGAGGGACTCGACGCGGTCCGCCACGCCGTCGAGGAGGTAGACGAGGTCATCCGCCGAGCCGGTCGCCTCCACGCGGACCCAGGGCTGGGCGGGAGCGTCGTGCCAGGCGCGCGCGAGGTCCATCGCGACCGGCCTCTGTGCCACGTTCCCGAACCGCTCGCGGTGCTTGTCGAAGGCGTCGGCGAGCGAGCCCGCCTCGGCCGTCTCGGGGAGCGCCGGGAGCGGCGCCCCGGAGGCGAGCCAGAGCGCCGAGGAGAAACCCTCGGTGAGAGCGAGGCCGCCCTCGGCCTGCGTCACGTCGAGGCCGCTGTTCTTCTTCGCGGCGTACTTCACGACGGGATGCTCGACCCCGTCGGTCGAAACGTATTCGAGCGTTCCTTTGCCCGCGACGAAGAGACCGACGACCTCGGTCCCCGCCCGCACCTGCGTGACCCGGCCATCCGCGACGCGCAGGACCATCCGGCCCGACCTCAGGACCATCTCCTTCGCGTCCCGGCTCGAAGCGTCTACGGCGAGGGCGTCGTAGCGGCGAATCGCCTCCGGGAACGTCTCCGCGGTGGTAACGGGGGCGACGACGAAGAGCGTGGCGAGGAGAAGGGCCGCGCGGACCAGGCTCGATCGGGATCTCGGCACTTTCGTTCCTCCGGTCTCTATGGGGCGTTGTCGAGGCGGTCCGTCGATTCTGCCCGAGATAGTCGTCACAGGCGACGGCTGGAGACTCCGCTCGTTATCGCGACAGGACTCCGTC
>CAYVPO010000310.1:0-2606 GCA_964453825.1 uncultured Holophagales bacterium | reverse complement strand
CCGAGGCGGTCCAGATCCTCGGCGACGAGACGCGGACGCTCGCGTTCGGTCCTTCGGGCGACTGGGAGCTGCGGGGAACGACGTGGCACGCCGCCCCGCTCCGCACGACGGAGGTCGTCGGAAGCGAGCGGACGCTCTTCTTCGCGCGCGGGCGGTTCGGGGCGACGACCCGGAGCAGCTCCAATTGCCAGGTTCAGCTCTTCCTCCTGAACGGCGACACGTGGACCCGGCTTTGGACAGGAAAGTCATGCCACCCGGTCGTCCGCTCGGAAGAGAGGCTCTACGTCGTGGCGGAGGACTTCAACGGCTGCGGCTGTGCGAGCGATCCCGCGATCGGAGCGAAGGCCCGAAGCCTTCGCTCCGTCTCCCTCGCGGACGGCTCGGTTCGGGAGGAGACTCCCCTGCCCGCCTGTTCCGGAACGCTCTTCACGCTGTCGGGGAAGCTCCACCTGATGGAGACGCCGCCGATCTGCGGAGGTCCGGGTGCGGGAGGCGCGACAACCCTCGCGAGCACGCCGCCCCGTCCCTTCTACCGGCTCGACGAGACCGGGTGGACGCAGCTGCCGGCGTGGGACCTCCCCGTCTCGGCCTTCTTCGAATCGACGCCGAACAGCCTTTGGGTGATCTACGGGCTCGGCAGCGCCGCATACGCCGCCCGAATCCTCACCACGGCCGGCTTCTCGGACCCCATCCCGGTTCCGCTCGAGATCACGAACGGCGGGGGGCGGCCGACGCCGCTCGAATGGAACGGGCGGCTCCTCGCCACGAGCCGGGAGGGACGCGGCAACATCTACCTCCGCGAGGGGAACGCCCTCGTCCGGATGACGCCGGAATCGCCGGTGACCGCGCGATTTCCTGCGCCGCTCGTCTCCGTCGCCGGGAATCGCATCTTCACGTCGGCCGACGGCTGGGACGTCCACGTTCGGGACGGGTCGGGGTGGAACGCGACGTCGCTCCTCGGCGCGCCGGCCGGAGCGGAGTCGTACCGGATGGGTGAGACGAAGACGTTCGCGGTTCGCGGGACCCGGTTCTTCCGGCGCGACGGGAACGGCTGGACGAAGCTCGCGGTCCCTCCGAGATCCGAATGGGCCGAGCTCGGGCCCATCTGGAGAGGCCGGCCGGTTGCGCGCTCGAGCGCCGTGTCGGACTTCGGCCTCTTCGCTCATGACGAGACGTCGGACGCCTGGATCGACCTGAAGCCTCCCGCCGGATTCGGGGGCCCGATGCTCGCGACCGGGAACGACCTCTACGTGGCGGGCCCGCCGGGTCAGATGGCGAGGCTGCGCGACGAGACCTGGACGGTCCTTGCCGTGACACCTTCGCCGGACTCCCGGGTCGGCAGTATCGACACGATCCACGAGGCGGGAGGGGAGGTCTTCGCGACGACGAGCTGCGCCTGCGGCCCGTCGAACGCCCGCGAGGAGCCGACCTATCGCGTGGACGGCGACCGGCTCGTGCCGGCATTCACGGACCTCGACCCGCGAATCGTCGTCCGCGACGTCGTCGAGATCGGGGGGCGCACGGCTCTGCTCGTGAAGGACGGCTCCCGACAGGACTCTCTGCGTGCCGTCCTCGTCTCGCCGTCACCGTCCGGCGCGGAGACGCTGCTGACCGCGGAAGACGTCGAGCGGGCCGGCCCCGACGGCTCGAGCGGAGACCCGCTGGCGCGAGCCGGCGAGGCCCTCCTCTTCGACGGCCTGAGCTACGAGCGGGGCCGCATCCTCCGGCAGAGAGGCGCGATCGTCCCGAAGACGATCGACCCGGAGGGCCGGTTCGCCAGCGGGAATCGATTCGAGTGGCCCGCGAGCTCGATCGTGCGCGCCCCGCTTCTGCGGCCCGTCCCGAGAGTCCGGAAGAATCTGGCGGCGGTCGTCGATGCGACGGGGCACGGCGGGACGCGCTACCGGAGCGAGCTGACGCTCGCGAACCTCTCTCCGGACATCGTCTGCGTGGCGAAGGTCTACGCCGGCGCAGAGACCGAGCCGTCGCTCGAGGTCCCGCTCGGACCGGGCGCGCAGAGACGGATCGGGGACCCCGTTCCCGGCTTCGTCGGCCCTCTCGCCGTCGAGTTCGAGGGGCTCACGGACGACCGCGACGCCTGGGCGTCCGTCCGGGTCTTCAGCCCTTCGGGCGACGGGACGGCCGGGACCTCGATCCTCGCGACGGTTCCGGGCAATGTCCCGAAGGAGACGACGCTGCTCCGACCCGTCCGCTCTCCGGGCAGCCGGCTTCACCTCGCGCTCGGCGCAGCTCGCGACGGTACCGACCTGGCGGTCTCGGTTCGCACCGATATCCGTCAGGCTCCGGAGATCCCGCAGGAGCATCCGATTCCCGCGGGGGGGTTCCTCCAGGTCGATCCGAACCCCGCGAGGATGCTCGGGTCGTTCCGCGTCGAGACCCTCTCCCTCGACGTCCTTCCGCGCAACATCACGCGCAACGACCTCCTCGGCTACTTCGTCCGGAACGACGGCGTGACGAACGACGGAACGGTCGTTCCGTTCGAGGAGCCGGACGTCCTCCCGGGCCGGCGCGCGCGGTTCCTGCCGGCCGTCGTCGGCGTGACGTCGGAGCACGGCCGGTACCGGACCGAGCTGACGCTCGGCCGG
>CAYVPO010000309.1:0-2615 GCA_964453825.1 uncultured Holophagales bacterium | reverse complement strand
GTGAGCGTCGTCGCGTCGGCGATCGTGAACGGCACCGAGAGCATCTTCGCGAGCGTCTGGGCGAGGAGCGTCTTGCCGGTGCCCGTCGGCCCGATCAGGAGGATGTTCGACTTCTGGAGCTCGACGTCCAGCTTGCGGTTCCGCTCGAAGTAGTCGATCCGCTTGTAGTGGTTGTAGACCGCGACCGCGAGCTTCTTCTTCGCCTGCTCCTGGCCGACGACGTACTCGTCGAGGAACTCCTTGATCTCGCGCGGCTTCGGCAGCTTCGACTCGGGCTTGGCCTGGTCGAGGACCCGGTCTTCCGCGATGATGTCGAGGCAGATGTCGACGCACTCGTCGCAGATGTAGACCGTCGGCCCCGCGATGAGCTTCTTCACGTCGCGCTGCGACTTGTTGCAGAAGCTGCAACGGAGGACTTCGCCGGGACCCGCTTTCTTCGTCATCCCTGAGTAGACCCTTTCCGGGGGAATTCTAGCGCCCCGGCAGACCGGGGGCCGTCTCGGGAACCGGGATCAGTCCCTGTTCCGGAGCACGTTGTCGATGAGCCCGTACTCCTTCGCGGCCTGCGCCTCGAAGATGTTGTCGCGGTCGGTGTCCTGCTCGATCCGCTCGAACGGCTGGCCCGTGTGGTGGGCGAGGATCTCGTTCAGCCGCTTCTTCATCCGGACGAGGTCGCGCGCGGCGATCTCGATGTCGGACGCCTGCCCCTCGAGGCCGTAGGCGAGCGGCTGGTGGATCAGGACGCGCGCATTCGGGAGCGCGGCCCGCTTCCCCTTCGCTCCGCCGGCGAGGAGGACCGCTCCCATGGAGGCGGCCTGCCCGATGCAGTAGGTGGCGACGTCGGGCTTGACGTACTGCATCGTGTCGTAGATCGCGAGGCCGGCCGTCACGGAGCCGCCCGGGCTGTTCACGTAGAGCGTGATGTCCTTCTCGGGGTTCTCCGCCTCGAGGAAGAGCATCTGCGCGATGACGAGGTTCGCCACCTCGTCGTTGATCGCCGTGCCGAGGAAGATGACGTTGTCCTTCAGGAGGCGGGAGTAGATGTCGTACGCCCGCTCCCCCCGGTTCGTCTGCTCGATGACCATCGGGACCAGCATCGGTCTCCTCCTCTCCTCTCTTATACGGTCACGACGCCGCGACGGCTTCCGTCAGCAGCAGCTCGAGCGCCTTGTCGATCCGGAGCTCCTCGCGGATCCCGTCGAGGCGGTCGTTCTTCGCGAGCTGCGACTTCAGCTCGCCGAAGGCGACCCCCATCGACCGGGCGCGGCGCTTCAGGTCGGCGTCGAGCTCCGTGTCGGAGACGGAGAGCTTCTCGGCGTCGGCGACCGCGTCGAGGAGGAGGTACTCCTTCACGCGGCGGAGGGCCGCCGGGCGGGCCTCCTCGCGAAGCTTGTTCCAGTCGAGCTTCGTCTCCTTCAGGTCCATCCCCTGGGAGGCGAGGAAGCGCGCGTACTGCTGGAGCGACGAGTCGACCTCGGCCGTGACCATCGTCTCCGGGGCGTCGACGGGGTTCAGGGCGAGGAGCGCGTCGAGGACGGCGCGGCGCCGCTTCTCCTTCAGCGCCTGCTCCTTCTCCCGGGTCAGGCTCTTCCCGAGCTCGGCCCGGAGCATCTCCATCCCGGCCCCTTCGGGCGCCTCGCCGTCGCGAGGCGTCAGCACCCGGCGGGCGAGCTCGTCGTCCCACTCGGGGAGGACCCGCTTCTTCAGGGCGTGGAGCTGCACGTGGTAGAGGACCGACTTGCCGGCGAACTCCGGGTCGACCCCCTCCTCGGGGAAGTCCTTCTGGAAGCTGACCGTGACGCCGGGCTCGGCGTTCCGCAGGTGGGCCGACATCTCGGGGAGCGTCTCCTCCCCGCCGACCTCGACGAGCACCTTCGGCCGCTCGAAGTCCTTCCCGTCGCCGCCGGGGAACGTCCCCTTGATGTCGACGAGGGCGAAGTCGCCGTCCATCGCCGGGCGGTCCTCGACCGGGTCGAACGCGGCGCGCCCCTCGCGGATCCGCTCCAGGGCGGCGGCGACCTCCTCCTCGGAGGGCTCCGTCGGCTCCGTCGGGACCTTCAGCCCCCGGTAGTCCTTCGGCGTCACCGACGGGCGGTGCTCGACCTCGACCTTGAACGTGAGCGGGGCGCCGGCCTCGAACTTCAGGTCGTCGATCTTCGGCTCGCCGACGGGCGAGATCCCCTTCTCGTGGAACGCCTCGTGGAGCGTCTCGCGCACGAGCTGCTCGAGCACCTCGCTCTTCAGCTCGTCGGCGAACCGCTTCTTCACGATCTCCGGCGGCACCTTGCCGGGGCGGAAGCCGGGGAGGCGAATCTGCCGGGCCAGGGTCCGGGCGGCCTTCTCCGTCGCCTCGCGGACCTCCTCGAGGGGGACCTCCAGCGACAGCGACCTCTTCGTCGGGGACTCTTCAACGTACGACGTGATGTTCATCGGAATCTCTCGTTTCGGCTTGGTGCGGGAGGAGGGACTCGAACCCTCACGGGTCGCCCCACCGGATCCTAAGTCCGGCGCGTATGCCATTCCGCCACTCCCGCGGAGCGGACGGGGACGGCGACGTTACCACAGGGGCCTCCGGCCTCCGGGAGGGGCGGCGAGCCCTCGCGGCGCCCTCCGAA
>CAYVPO010000308.1:0-2655 GCA_964453825.1 uncultured Holophagales bacterium | reverse complement strand
GTCCCTCTCCTCGCTCGCCACCCGGACGAAATAGAAGAAGCGGAGTGGGCCACCGTACGCCTCGAGGCTGCCGGTCCACCCGGAGCCCGACTGCTCGTCGCGGCCGGTGATCGACATCGGGGCGTCCGCGGGGCCGAGGCGCCAGACGTAGGGGCTCGGCTGCCGGCCCGTCTTGAAATCGGTCGAGGGGCGAACGACGACCGACCGGTCGAAGAGGAACAGGGAGTTGATCCGGTCGCCCATGAAGCGCTTCCCGGGGCCCGGCGTGAACTGCAGCGGCCGGATCTCGACCTTGTGCTCCTTGATGACGGACGTGGAGCGCCCGCCGCCGAAGAGGAAGAGCTGCCAGCCCCGGCCGACGGCGAGGAGCCCACGGCCCGCGTCGCCGACGAAGTCGAACTGCGGCTCCCACCCCCAGAGGATCGGGTTCAGGGCGTATTCGTCCGCGAGCGCGCCGACGTCGGTCAGGATGCCGGAGAAGTGGTTCTGGCCGATCGTCGCGAGGTCGAGTCGGTACGTTGCGGTGTTCCCGCTGCCGCCCGGCTTCAGCGAGGAGCCGGCCGCGTAGGCGACCCTCTCCTGCCGGAGCTGGCTTTCCCTCACGAACGGGAACTGGCCGAGGCACTGCTCGCGGATCTTCCGCACGACCGGCTCGGCCGCCTGCTGGAACGAGGGCTGGATCGCGTCGCGGATCAGGTTCGCGCCGCGACTCTCGACGGCGATCAGCTGCCGCCCGTAGGAGCTCCGCCGGACGGCGGGATTCCGGGAGAACGCGTGGTAGCCGCGGAGGGAGACGCCGTCCTGGCCGAGCGAGAGCTGCCGCCAGGCCTTCAGCTCCTGCTCGGGGAGCGGGACGACGTTGTTCTTGAACAGGTTCGCCGCGGCGACGAGCTCCGGCGGCGCCTTTGCGGGGCCGGTCGAGCGCCGGGGCGCGGCCTTCCCCTTGAAGTACGGAAGGATCGACGCGAGCCGCCGGTTCGACGCCGCGAAGGTCTGGACGTCGTCGAACGCGAGCGCGCCCGACATGTCGGTCACGGGCGCGTCGCTCCCCTGCGACTCCGGACTCCAGCGGGTGATCGCCGCCTGGAACTCGCGCCAGGACGTCGCGTGGAGCGCCGAGCCCGGCACGACGAAGCCGCCGCCGCCTCCTCCGCCCCCGCGGCCGGCGAAGCGGTCGACGTAGCGGCGGAGGTAGTCGAGCATCGCCTCGGCGTGGCCCTGGGCGAGCGCGTCGACGTCGGGGCGCGTCGAGATCGACGACGCCTCGGCGAAGCTGATGTAGGAGACCCCGAGCGGGACCATCTGCTGCGCGTGGTTGCGCGTGAAGCAGACGTTCTCGAGGCACGCGGGCCCGATCGACCGGTCGAGGAACTGCTGCGTGTACGGGAGGACGCGGTAGACGAGGGCGAGGTCGGCGGTCCGCGGGACGAACGCCGAGAGCGCCGCGTCCTGCCAGAGCGTCTTCTGCTCCGCGGGGATCGCCGGGATCGCCGTGAGGTTCGCGACCGCCTTCGCCTTCGCGTCGACCTGCTTCTTCGTGAAGACCTCGAGCGTCGCCTTCTGGTCGGCCGGGGTCGACTTGCGGGCCGCCTCCTCGACGACGGCCTTCGGGTTCTCGGTCGCCTCGAACGCCACGAGGTCCGCGAACAGGGTCGTCTCGGACACCATCGGCGAGATCGCGGCGGCCGAGGGGCTCCAGCCC
Organism: uncultured Holophagales bacterium; assembly: GCA_964453825.1. Classification (GTDB taxonomy): domain Bacteria; phylum Acidobacteriota; class Thermoanaerobaculia; order UBA5066; family UBA5066; genus UBA5066. The sequence goes on along the minus strand of CAYVPO010000308.1, from coordinate 953 downwards.
TTCTTCGAGGGGTCCTGTGCGTCGGGGACGACGAGGTACGCGTAGGCGAGGATCTGGACCTCGAGGTTCTTCCAGTCCGAGTCCATCTGGCCCTTGATCCGGCTGCGGGCCTGCTCGTTGACGACGCCCGGCACGACCGTCGTGAAGCGCATCAGCTGCGTGTAGTCGGCGTCGAAGTTCTTCTTCCACTCGTCGGGCCCCGTCCCCGGGAACTCCTTCGTCCCGGGGCGAGCCGTCGCCAGATGCTTCGTGGCGTCTTCGTAGACCTTCCGGAACTCCTTGCCGGTCGCCGCGACGCGGTCGAGGTAGCCACGCGAAGCCGGGTCCTCGATCTTGAGGAGCTCCGAGTACCGCTGGACGTACGCGGCGAGGAGCTGGTTCAGGCGGAAGTCCCAGCGCGCGAGGTTCGCGACGCTCCAGTACTCCTCGAACTTCTTCAGCGCCCCCGCGGGGTCGGGGACGCGGATCAGCTCCGGGTCCTTCGGCGGGTCCGACGGCAGCGCCGCGAGGATCTCGTCGGGCGTGCCGCTCGAGCCGATCGAGGCGACCCACTCGTCGATCTCCTTCGACGCGGCGGTCCCGGCCGCTCCCTTCGTGTTCTGGAGGAACGCGAGGAGCGGGATCAGCTTCAGCTCCGACGCCGCCACGAGCGGCTTCTGCTCGGCGCCGAGGGCCCCCTTCTTCACGGCCCACCACTTCATGTGGCCGTCCAGGGCGGAGAAGAAGACGCGGTAGTCGTACGGGCCGGCCCAGTCGAGGCGGGCCATCCGCGCCTCGCCCTCCGCCATGAGCGGGTTGACGACGCGCTCGTACGTCAGGCGCTGGTTGATCTTCCCGAGCAGGCGGAAGAGCTCGCCGGAGGAGGCGCGCTGGAAGAAGAGGGCGAAGAGGAAGGGACGCTGGCGGATCGCCGCCTGGTGCTTGTAGATGCTCTCGGCGATCCCGTAGGCCTC
>CAYVPO010000307.1:0-2665 GCA_964453825.1 uncultured Holophagales bacterium | reverse complement strand
AGGAGGCGCGCCGCTGCGTGGAGAACGGCGTCCGCCTCCGCGTCATCGGCCGGCGCGACCGGCTCGGCGGGGCGCTTGCCGCAGCGGTCGAGGTCGCCGAGAAGACGACCTCGGCCGGCGAAGCGATGGAGCTCCGGATCGCCGTCGACTACTCCGGGCGCGACGCGATCCTCGCGGCGATCCCGCTCCTGGCGCCGGGCGCGGCCCCGACGCGCGCCGCGCTCCTCTCCGCGCTCGCCCGCGCGGGACATGGCGGTGCGCCCGAGGTCGATCTCCTGGTCCGGACCGGCGGCGAGCGGCGCATCAGCGACTTCCTCCTCTGGGAGGCCGCGTACGCCGAGCTCTTCTTCAGCGATCGGCTCTGGCCCGAAGCCGGGGCGACCGACCTCGACGCGGCGCTCGCCTGGTACGCCGGCCGGGAGCGCCGCTTCGGGGGGCTCCCGGCCGCGCCGGCGTCCGAGGAAGGAGAGCGCCGTGATTCGTCCCATGCCGCGTGACCTCCGGGTCGCGCCACTCCTCGATCCGGCGCTTCGTCCCGGTCCGCCCGTTCCGCGCAGCGCCCTCCTCCTGAACCCCTTCTACCCGAAGGACCCGCACGCGAGCTACGGCAAGCACGTCCTGACGCCGACGCTCGCGCTGACCAGCGTCGCGGCCGCGACGCCGGCGAACTGGGACGTTCGGCTCTGGGACGAGAACCTCCTCCAGGGTCCCCCGCCCCACGACCCGTTCCCGTCCGTCGTCGGCATCACGGTCCACCTGACGTTCGCCGAGCGGGCATACGCGCTCGCGCGGTGGTACCGGGAACGGGGCGCGCGCGTCGTCCTCGGGGGCCTCCACGTCTCCTCCTGCCCCGACGAGGCCGCTCCGCACGCCGACGCCCTTGCGATCGGAGACGGCACCCCGCTCTGGCCCCGGATCCTCGCCGACGCGGAGCGGGGAAGCCTCGAGCCGGTCTACCGCGCCGAGTTCACGGCGCCGTGTCGCGACGCGCCACTTCCGCGCCGGGAGCTCCTGCCGCGGGAGTCCTACCTGACGACGGCGAGCCTGATGGCGACCCGCGGCTGCCACAACCGCTGCGACTTCTGCTACCTCTCGACGAAAGGCGTGAGGATGCCGTGGAGCGTGAGAGAGCCGACCGACGTCGTCGAGGAGTGGCTCGCGACGGACGAGCCGTACGCCGTCTTCCTCGACAACAACCTCGGCTCCGACCCGGAGCATCTCCTTCGCCTCTGCCGCGCGCTCGCGCCGCTCGAGCGGATCTGGAGCGCGGCGGTCTCGATCGACGTGACCGACGACCCGCGCCTCGTCCGCGAGATGGCGCTCGCCGGCTGCACGGGGGTCTTCGTCGGTCTCGAGACGCTGAACGACCCGAACCTCGCGGACGCGCGGAAGAGGACGCCGCCGGCGGCCGACTACGCGCGGCGCGTCGGGATCCTCCACGACAACGGGATCCAGGTGAACGGTAGCTTCGTCCTCGGCTTCGACCACGACGGCCCCGACGTCTTCGACAGGACCGTCTCCTGGATCGAGGCGAACCGCCTCGAGTGCGCGACGTTCCACGTCCTGACGCCGTATCCCGGCACGCCGCTCTTCCGAAGGATGGAGGCCGAGGGACGCCTCCTCCATCGCGACTGGTCTCTCTACGACACCGGGCACGTCGTCTTCCGGCCGGCGCGGATGACCGTGGACCAGCTCGCCGAGGGCTACGCCTCCTGCTACCGGCGTCTCTTCTCGGCCGGCTCGATCTGGCGGCGCCGCCCTCTCGACCCGCGCGCCGTCGCGCCGTACCTCGCCATGTCGCTCCTCTACAAGCGCGCGAACCCGCTCTGGACCTTCCTCATCCGCCGCCGCCTCGTCGCAGCGGCCTGGCGGCCGCTCGTCGAAGCGACGCGCCGGCGTCACCTCGTGTTCCGGCGCCGCCACGCGATGCGAGATGTCTCCGCGGCCCCGGCGTCGCGGCAGGGGGAGACGCTCACTCTCCTCCCGGGAGCTTGAGGAGACGTTACGCCGCCGGCGGGCGGAGGCACCCGGCGGGCGCGACGAAGCCGGACACCTTCTCGGCGATGTTTCCCATGGAGACCCGGCAGGCGAGCGAGACGAGGCGAGCCGCGCGAAGGTCCGCGTCGGCGCCCTTCGCGCCGAGGCGGATCGCCGCGAGGGCGCGTGCCTCAACCGGCGTCCGCGCGAGGGCGGAGCCGAGGGGCGCGGCGATGAGCTCGGGCCGGTAGCCCTTGCGCTCGAGGAGGGCGCCGGGATCGGACCGGCTCTCCGTCGAGAGAATCCGGAACGCCGGGACCCAGATCCAGGCGGGCGCCTCGGAAGCCGCGCTCTCGAAGACGTAGAAGGCGAGCCGGCGCGCCTCGTCCGCTCCGGCTCCGGCGGGGCGGAAGGTCGGGAGCCGCTCCGCCGGCACGGCGAAGGGGTCGAGCGCGGAGGGGCAGGCGGCGCAGCTCATCCAGCGCACGCCGGCCGTGGCGAGAAGGTGCGAGCCGCAGTCGGGGCAGCGCCGGACGACGACGCGAGGGCGGCTCACGCCCGGTCTCCCTTCTCGTCCGGCGGTCCGTTGAGCCAGCTGGCCGCGGTGAAGAAGCCGTCCCGGATCTTCTCGGGGAGCGTCCGTCCGGGCCGGTTCACCGCCTCGCGTCGAATGCCCAGCCGGTCGCCG
>CAYVPO010000306.1:0-2668 GCA_964453825.1 uncultured Holophagales bacterium | reverse complement strand
CAACGAGCCCGGGCCGGGATTTCGAGAGGTATGCCTTCACTCAGGGCATCGCACCGGGCGTCGGAGTCGCCTTCTCCAAGATCTTCAAGGAGTGCGGCGCCGACGGCGCGTACTCGAGCTATGGTCTCGAGTACGAGTTCGACGACGCCGATATGGAAAAGAAGCTGCGGTACTCCCTCGTTGAGATGACGAGCGACGGAACGGCTGGGCACTGGGTCCTTTCTCCTGGCCGTGACGGCGGCTGGCCGCCGGCGGAGCCGGAGCGCGCCGTGAGGATCTTCAACCACAGCTGGCACGCGGACGATACCGCACCGGATATCTTCGATTATGAAGAGACGGCCGCGATGATCGATGGGACAGCACGAAGACTCTCGTTCGCCCGGTACAACTTCACCGGGGATCCGAATCTCCCATCCAGAGGCACAGCTGCCGAAGGGGCGCTTCATGTCATCGCAGCGGGAAACTACGTCGATTGGGTCGACGACCCGAACGGTTCTCGTCCGATTCAGGCACCCGGAACGGCGAAGAACGGTCTGACGGTCGGCGCGACGCAGTCCTACAACATGCAGGACTGCGTGAAGCCGGGTTGTCCTCCGACTCTGCCCATCGCGTCCAACCCGAGGCTCGTGGCGCCGTTCAGCCGGGTGGGCTATCCCAATCTCAGGCTCAAGCCAGACCTCGTCGCTCCGGGCGTTCGCTTGTATGGCAGGAAGGCCGCTGTTACGCACCCGAACGCCTGCGCATTCAGTGCCGTGTGCTACGTCGACCTGGGTGAGGATGGCTGCGATCTCCCCGGAGGTGGAACGAACGAGTATCTGTGGGGCTGGGGCACGAGCTTCGCAACTCCAGTCGTCTCCGGGGCGGCTGCTTTGGTGCGCGAATGGGCGATCCATCGGTCGACGCCGATCTCGGCACCCTCGTCGGCCCTGCTCCGGGCGATCTTGATAGCGTCCGCCAAGAACCTCGTGCCGTTCCGCCAAGCCTGGGGCTCCTGTTGCGTAGCGCCCGGGAGCTGTTGGAATTGCGGAGACATGAGGCCGACACCAGACCAGCAGCAGGGCTGGGGCGGTGTCTCCCTCGACCGCCTGTTCCGACCGTATGCGAACTACTACTTCTTCGATCAGGGGAAGACGTTCACGTCGAGCGGCGAGCCCCCCTGGACGAAGAGCCTGACGATCGCCGACACGGGTCAATCCATCGAACTGGCCCTCGTCTGGACTGAGAGGCCATCTGGGCCAACGGTGAGCGGGGCGCAGAATCTCCTCAACGATCTCGACATCAAGGTCACGGCGACCGGCTCTGGCGGCGTGACGCGCATCTGGTACGGGAACAACTACTACGTCGACCGGGACGACGTGGGCCAGGCGCGAACGGGATACTCTCTTGCGTTCAGTCCCGGTCAGACACCCCAGTACGACAGGAAGAACAACGTGGAGCGGATCAACATCAAGGCGGCCGAGCTTCCCCCGGGGGCGACGTCCCTGACCGTGACGGTGACGCCGTTCAGCCTGAGCGCGAACGGGCTGGACCCCGAGGGATACGCCGGCGCTCTCAGCCAGGACTTCGCGCTGTTCGCGGTGAACGCGAGGGAGTAGCCATGAGATCCGTCCCGAAGCTACTCGTCCTGATCGCATTCGTCCTTCCCGGCTCGACGGTGCGGGCGCAGGACACGACGATGTACGTTCCGGCGTTCTGGGTTCTCACGGAGCACGTGACTTTTCCGTCCCCCTTCGAGGAGGGCTGGCGCTACTGGAGTAGCGTCCTGAGCGCATTCAACCCGACAGGACAGCAGGGCGTGGTCAGACGTCTGCGCGGCTACACATCCGACGGACCCGTAGACTTCGACCCGTCCTTCAATGGCTGGTTGATCGCCCCCGGCACGGGACACCAGAACTACCTCACGGTCGGTGGGGATGGACCCGGTTTCGCGGCCATCTCGGTACCTCCGTCCTTTGTCGTGACCGCGGAAGTCAAGAGACTGCTGCGGAAGCGCTTCGACGGTAATGTAGATCCGACACCGGGACCGGGACATGGGTACGACCTCGGGGAGGGGCAGGCCCCTCTGCCGGTCTTTCGGGAGCTCTTTCCGGCGGGGAAGCGCGTCATAGCCGGGCCCGTGAATCTCGGAAGCCCCCGGCTTCCGGAAGCTGGAGGGGCCACGATCCAGAAGAATCTCCGCCGGGTGAACGTTACGCTCTTCAACGCCGGAGACGAGTCCGCCAGTTTCGCGATCCGGGCGCTGAAGCTCAGGAAGGACCCGGCGCCGATCCTCCTGCAGGAGCTGACGCTCGGCCCGAAACAGGTCTGGCAGATCAACCGGCTGCCCATTCCGCTCTCGCCCGACGACGAGGACATGAGATTCGACTACGAGCTGCTCGCATGGGTCACGATCGACGCCTCGCAGCCGTACCTCGCCTACGTCAGCTCGGTCTTCGACGATCCGGAGCCGGGAACTCTGCCTTTCGAGGTCTTCGCGCCGCAGGTGATCGACTAGCCCATTCATCGCATGGCCCCGAACGATGCCGGGGAGTCGGCACCGTTGGGGGCCTCGTGTTGGGGGCGGAAGGAGCGGGATGTCAGCCTCCATGGGCTGTCGCCACCGGCCCCCCGAATCGCGAACCGCCGCGCGAGGTCGACTGACGCCGGGCGCTCGACGCGAGCCCGTCGA
>CAYVPO010000305.1:0-2668 GCA_964453825.1 uncultured Holophagales bacterium | reverse complement strand
AGCGTCGGCCCGGGGGGCCCCGCCGGCGAGGAGGACTGTTGCGAGGCCGCCGCGGCAGTCGGCCGCGGAGGCATGGCGAAGACCGGCGGCACGGGCGGTGCCGCCACGGGTGTGGCCGGCGGGACGGGAGCCGCCGCCGGGCCGTGCGGCGCGGGAGGCGGCACCGGGACCGGCGGAGGGAGCGGAGACGCGAGGGGCGGAGGGACGGACGGAGTCGTGATCCGGTCCGTGTCCTCGAGCCGGGAGGGCGCCGCCGCGGGAGCCACCACGGGCGGCGGCGCCGGGGGCCGGGCGTCCGCCACGGGTGCGGGCGGCCGAACCTCCGCCGCGTCGCTCCGCGCGGCTCGGAGGTCGGCGCGGACCGCGCGGAGCTCCGCCTCGAGCGCGGCTCTCGACCTCTCGAGCTCTCCGAGGCGCTGTTCGGCCTTCGCGAGCCGGCTCCGCGCGACGAGCGAGACGACGAGCGAGGCGACCGGCGCCACGAGCAGCGCCATCCCCAGGAAGAGGAGGAAGGCCTCCGTCATGCGAGCCTCATCGCCGGCCCGTGCCTACTCCTCGGAGAGCCCTTCGTCGTCGACGTCGCCGCCGAAGAAGAACGAGTCTCCGCAGGGGCGGCTGCAGTAGCTGCGGGAGCCGATCCGGTACCGGCAGTAGCTGCAGTACCGCCTCCCGCAGACGGGACAGCTCTCGAGCTCCGCCGGCTCGCAGAGCCGTTCACAACGGGAGCACTGGTCGGCGCGAACGCCTTCGTCTTCGTCGAGGAAGGGCATGACGACATCATATCCCCGGGATCTGCTACCATCCCCCGCTCTGCGGCCGGCTCGTGGCGATGTAGCTCAGTCGGTAGAGCGGGGGTCTCATAAGCCCTGTGTCGGCGGTTCGAGTCCGCCCATCGCCACCAACTCTCCCCGCCCGGTCCGCGTCGGCTACCCTTCCGGAGTGCAGTCCCCCGTCCCGCCGGGCGGCTCCGAGCCGCTGCCAGAAGCGTTCGCCCGTCACCTTGCCACCTCGGGCATTCTGGAAGGGGCAACCGCCCTCGTCGCCGCCTGCTCGGGAGGGAGCGACTCGACGGCCCTCGCGCTCCTCCTCTCCCGAGAGGCCGGCCGGCAGCAGATCCCGATCGTCCTCTTCCACGTCGACCACCAGCTGCGGGGCGTGGAGGGGCACCGGGACGCGCGCGCCGCGGCCGATCTCGCGGCGTCGCTCGGAGCGTCCTTCGTCTTCCGGAGCTTTCCGGTCCGAGACCTCAGGGAATCGGGGGAGAGCCTCGAATCGGCCGCGCGGCGCCTCCGCTACGAGTCTTTGCTCGCGCTCGGGCGGGACCTCGGCCCGGGGACGCTGCTCGGAACCGGTCACACGCTCGAGGACCAGGCGGAGACGGTCCTCCTGCACCTCGAGCGCCGTCTCGGCCGTGCGCGGGGGGGCATCCGGCCCCGCCGGTCGGACGGCGTCGTTCGACCCCTCCTCCCGTTCCGGCGCGTCGAGCTCCGGGAGTGGCTCCTGGGCGAAGGGGTCCCCTGGCGGGAGGACGCCTCGAACGCCGACGAGCGGTTCGCCCGGAACCGCGTCCGCCACAAGGTCCTCCCGGAGATCGAGGCCCGCTGGCCGGGAGCGACCGTCCGGCTCGCGAGAGCCGGCGGGGCTCTCACGGCGCGCCTCTCCGCGCTCGACTCGGCGGTCGACGCGGCCCTGCACGAGGCCGGGCTCCCGCTCGCCGGCCCCTGGCCGCGGCGCCTCTTCGGGCACCTCGGGAGGGAGGCGGCGGGCCGTCTCCTGATCCGCGCGGCGGGGGGCGAAGGCCGCCCGCCCGGGCGGGCGCAGGTCGACCGCGTCCTCGACCGGCTCGCGGCCGGAGAGCTTTCGTTCCGGGAGTCGTTCGCCGGGCGCCGGATCACCGCAGACCGGTTGACCGTTCGCCTGACGCCCCCTGCTAGACTGCTACCATGAACCTTCTCTACGACGAGCGGTTCTCCCCCGCCGAGATCACTCACAGGGTCCAGTCGGTCGGCCACAGGATCTCGAGCGACTTCCCGGAGAGCCCCATCGTCCTCATCGCGATCCTCAAGGGCGCGGCCGTCTTCGCGTCCGACCTGGCACGCTCTCTCCCCCGCTCCGTGCGGCTCGAGTACATCGACGTGATCCGGGGGAGCGAGGAGGAGATCGTCGATTTCCACTTCGTGACGCCGTTCAACGTCCGCGGGGCCGACATCATCATCCTCAAGGACGTGATCCGGAGCGGCATCATCGAGACCTACCTCGCCGACCAGCTCCGCGAGGAGGGCCCGACCTCGATCCGCTTCGCCGCGATCGTCGACCGCCCCCAGGAGCGGAAGAGCTCGCTCCTCGTCGACTACGTCCTCTTCCCATCCGAGGACGGCGTCCTCGTCGGATACGGGATGGAGTTCGCGGGCGAGGGGGGCAACTTCCCGTTCATCGCGAAGGTGAGGACGCCGGGCGACCCTCCCTTCGCGCTCGCCACCGGGCCGATCAAGGTCGCCCGGGGCTGAACTCGATGTCCCGCTGCGCTGACGCTCGGCGGGGGCGGCCCGGCGCCGTAGATTGCCGGGAAGGATGACCGTTTGAACACGACCGTCAAGAACGTCCTTCTCTGGCTGGTGATCCTCGTCGTCATCCTCCTCCTCTACAAGGCGGTGGACTACGGCCGGAC
>CAYVPO010000304.1:0-2672 GCA_964453825.1 uncultured Holophagales bacterium | reverse complement strand
CCCGAAACGGATGCGGCGCGGCCGCGGCATCCGGCGAGGCGAGCAGGGCGCCCCGGAGGTGTCGAAACCGATCGCCCGGCGAGCGGCCGCAGGCTCCGCCCCCCTGCGAGCGGCCTTCCGCCACGCGAACGCTCGGCGGCCCCGTAGAATCCGCCGGCCATGAGCGAGCCGGGCGCGGCGGCGTCGGGAGGGGCACGGAAGGGAACGCTGTCGCGGGTGGCGGCGGTCGCGGCGCTGTCGTTTTCCTCGGGCCTGCCTCTCGGGCTCGTCTGGATCGCGATCCCCGACTGGATGCGCTCGATCGGCGTCGACATCCGCGTCGTCGGCCTCTTCACCCTCGCGCAGGCCCCGTGGTCCTTCAAGTTCCTCTGGTCGCCGCTCATGGACCGGTTCCGGCTGCCGTTCTGGGGCCGGCGGCGGGGCTGGATCGCCGTGGCGCAGGGGGCGCTCGTCCTCGCGGGGCTCGCCCTCTCCGGCGTCGGGAGCCGTCCCGAGACGCCCTGGGTCGCCCTCGCCGTCACGCTCGCCGTGGCGCTCGCGGGCGCGACGCAGGACATCGCGATCGACGCCTACGCCGTGGACGTCCTCCGGAAGGAGGAGCACGGGGTGGCCGTCGGCCTGCGAATGGCGCTCTACCGGGCCGCGATGACCCTCTCGGGCGGCCTCGCGATCTGGGCGGCGGCGAGCCTCGGCTGGGGCGCGGTCAACGTCCTCCTCGCGCTCTCCTACGTCCCGCTCCTCCTCGTGACCTGGCGGTCGCCCGAGCCGGAGGAGGAGACCGCCGCGCCGAAGACGCTGCGCGACGCGGTCTGGCTGCCGTTCCTCGAGTGCCTCTCGCGCCACCGCGCGGTGGAGATCCTCGTCTTCGTCGTCCTCTACAAGCTCGCCGACGCCCTCTCTCAGTCGCTCCTGCGGCCGTTCCTCATCGACATGGGGTACGGCGGCTTCGACCGCGGCTTCGTCCTCGGGACCGCCGGCGTCGCGCTGACGATCACCGGTACGTTCCTCGGCGGCGTCGCCTGCACCCGGATCGGCCTCGGCCACGCGCTCTGGATCTTCGGCTTCTTCCAGATCTTCTCGAACATCGGCTACGTCCTCATCACCTACCAGCCGGGCAGCCGCCCGGTCATGTACGGCGCGATGGCGTTCGAGATGGTCACGAGCGGCCTCGGCATGGGGGCCTTCGGCGTGCTTCTCCTGCGGATGACCGAGAAGCGCTTCTCGGCGACGCAGTACGCCCTCTTCTCGTCGCTCTTCGGGCTCCCCCGCATCCTCGGCGGGCCGATCACCGGCCTCATCGTCGACGCCGCCGGCTGGCGGACGTTCTTCTGGTTCACGATCGCCGCCGGCGTCCCGGGTCTCCTGCTCCTGCAGCGGTTCTCCCCGCTCGGGACCCGCGAGCCGCGCTTCACGGTCGAGACGGTCGAGGTGCGGCGGCGGATGACCCGGCGGCAGATCGTGAGGGGCGGGATCACCGGCGCGCTCGCCTCGGCGCTCGTCGGCGGCCTCTGGATGATCGGCCTCGTCGCGATCAAGGCGTATCGCAAGGACCCGGCCGCCGGCTTCGACCTCGCCGCCGCCGCCGGAGCCTTCTTTCGGCCGGCCACGGTCGGCGGCTTCACGCAGCTCCTCGCGATCCTCGTGGTCGCGGCCCTCGGCGGCCTCGCCACCGCCGCGCTCCTGACGGCGCGGTACGGGAACGAGGCGCCGGAGCGGGAGGGGCCCCGGGCCTGACCCGGCGGCCGGCCCGGCGGCGGCCCCTCCCCAAGCGCATTGAGCGCTCCCGGAAGTCGGGCTACGCTCGCCGCCCCGGATCGAACGAGGGAGAGCCGATGACGAACGCCACACCCATCCACGACTTCATCCTCGCGAACTACCGCAACTTCAACTCCCGCGCCACGAGGGACGCGATGCTCGCCTACTGGAAGCACGTGGAGGCCGGCGGGAAGATGTTCTGGGCCGTGGCCGGCGCGATGTCGTCGGCGCAGCTCGGGATCACGATGGCCCCGGCGATCCGAGCCGGGCTGATCCACGGTCTCTCGGTCACCGGCGCGAACCTCGAGGAGTCGCTCTTCCGGCTCGTCGCGCACCGGAGCTACAAGGACTTCCCCGAATACCGCTACCTGACGAAGCAGGACGACACCCGGATCCTCGAGGAGCGGATGCGGCGCGTCACGGACACGAGCATCCCCGAGGACGAGGCGTTCCGCGCCGTCGAGAAGTACGTCGTCCCGATGTGGAAGCGGGCCACAGAGCGCGGCGAGCGCCGGTTCTGGCACGAGTACTTCTACGAGCTCGTCACGACGATCCCCGCCGACCTGTATGAAGGCAACCCCGACGAGTGCTGGCTCCTCGCCGCCGCGCGCGCCGGCCTGCCGATCGTCGTCCCCGGCCACGAGGACTCCACGTTCGGGAACATCTTCGCGTCGTACGTGAAGACGGGCGAGTGCTCGCCGAGCATCGTGAAGTCGGGGATCGAGTACATGGCCGCCTTCTACGACCAGTACCGGACGCTCTCGGAAGGGGCCGGGGTCGGGTTCTTCCAGATCGGCGGCGGCATCGCGGGCGACTTCCCGATCTGCGTCGTGCCGTCGATCAAGTACGACCTGCAGGAGCCGGTGAAGCCCTGGGCCTACTTCTGCCAGATCTCCGACTCGACGACGTCGTACGGC
>CAYVPO010000303.1:0-2673 GCA_964453825.1 uncultured Holophagales bacterium | reverse complement strand
TGGCTCTCCTTCCGCCTCGAGAGGCGGGCACTCAGGGACGACCTGGAGCGTCGCGCCCGGTCCGGGGCCGCGCTGACCGACGCCCTTCTCGCAGGCGCGGAATCCGTCCTCACGCGGCTCGGCAGCCGATGGGACGGAAGCTGCGTGCCGGAGACCGCGGAATCCCTCAGGGCCGCGCTCGAGCTGGGCAGCGGCTTCCGTGGCGTGGCCCTCCTCGACGCGGAGCTCCGTCCGGCCTGCTTCGCGGGGACGGCGCCGGCGCCGCTGCCGCCCTCCGTCCGGACCGCGCTCTCCCGGGACGCGCGCGCCGTCTGGGAAGAGGGGGCGCCGGGCGGTCTCCTGCGTCTCGCGCTCCGGCTTCCCGTCGGGGCCGTCGAGGCGAGCCTCGATGCCGACCCGATTCTGCGAGCCCTCTCGGAGCTCGCGGGAGGAGGGCGCGACGCGGTGGAGGTCCGGGGCGTCGCCGGCCGGGTGCTCTCCCTTCCCGGCTCGCCCGGACGTCGCAGCCTCGCCGTGCCGCTCCGCCTCTTCGGTCCGCTCGTCGGCGCCCGCAACGAAACGGTCGTCGCCGCCTGCGCGGGAGGCGGCGTCTCCGTCCTCCTGCGCGCCGGCCGCGAGGCGCAGCTCTCCGCGTGGGGAGCAACCCTCCCGCTCCTCGTCGCGATCGGACTCGGCTTCGGCGCCGGCGCCGCCGCGCTCGTCCTCCTCGCGGGCTCGCCCGGAGCGGCGTTGACGCGGCAGCTCCGCGGCGCGCTCCGGCGCGGCGAGCTCGAGGTCCGGTACCTGCCGATCGTGGAGGTGACGTCGGGCCGGTGCGTCGGCGCCGAAGCCCTCCTCCGCTGGCGTCACGCCCGGGAGGGCCTCCTCTCGCCCGACCTCTTCATCGCCCTCGCCGAGGAGACGGGCCTGATCCTCCCGATCACGGAATGGCTCATGCGCAGTGTCGCGCGGGACCTCCCGGACGGTCTTTCCGAGCCCGACCGGTTCTACGTGGCGATCAACCTCGCCGGCGCACACCTGCGCGATCCCGGCACGGTGGCCGCCGTCCTCCGCGCGTTCTCCGGGTCACGGCTCGGGCCGAAGGGCCTCGTCTTCGAGGTGACGGAGCGGGAGCTGATCGACGACGCGAACGGGACGGCGCGCAACGTCCTCGAGGCGCTCCAGGGCTGGGGCGCCACGATCGCCCTCGACGACTTCGGCACCGGCTACTCGAACATCGCGACGCTCCGTCGCTTCCGGCTCGACCACCTGAAGATCGACAAGAGCTTCGTCGAGGGGATCGGCACCGGCTCGGTCGCCGAGACGGTCGTCGATTCGCTCGTCGACCTGGGGCGGAAGCTCGAGATGACGGTCGTGGCGGAAGGGGTCGAGCGGGAGGAGCAGGTCGAGTACCTCGTCGAGCGCGGCGTCCGACACTTCCAGGGGTTCTTCTTCTCGAAGCCTCTCCCCCTGAAGGAGCTCGTCGCGTTCGTCGACGGGCGCGGAGGCGGGCCGGCCGTCAGCTGATCCCGACGATCTTCCCGTCGACGAGGTCGACCCGCTCGGCCTGCGGCGAGGCCGGGAGCCCCGGCATCCGCAGGATGTCTCCGAGGAGCGGGACGAGGTAGCCGGCGCCGGCGGCGAGCAGGACCCCCCGGACCGTGACGTCGAACCCCTCCGGCCGGCCGACGACGCCCGGGTCGTCGGAAAGCGACATCTGGGTCTTGGCGACGCAGAGCGGCAGCTTCTCGTAGCCGAGGCGGGCGATCTCCGCGAGGTCGCGCTCCGCCTCCCGGCTCCACTCGACCGAGGAGGCGCCATACATCAGGCGGGCGATCTTCGCGAGCTTCTCCTGCGGCGGGTCGTCGCGATCGTAGAGCGGCCGGAACGGTCTCGATCGGTGCTCCGCGTGAGCGAGGACGGCCTCCGCCAGCGCGACTGCTCCTTCGCCCCCCTTCTCGAACGCGTCGCAGACGGCGAACGGCGCGCCCCAGCCTTCGGCGGCGCGGCGGACGACGGCAATCTCGTCCTCGGAGTCGGTCGCGAAGCGGTTCAGCGTGACGACCGGGACCTCCCCGAACGCGCGGATGCTCTCGAGGTGCTTGGCGAGGTTCGGCAGGCCCCGCTCGACGGCCCCCGGGTCGGGCGTGGCGAGGCCGTCCTTCGGGACACCCCCGTGGCGTTTCAGTGCCCGCACCGTCGCCACGAGGACGACGGCGGCCGTGTCGAGCCCGGCCCCGGCGCACTTGATGTCGAAGAACTTCTCCGCTCCGAGGTCGAAGCCGAAGCCCGCCTCGGTGACGACCCAGTCGGCGAGCGAGAGCGCCGTCTTCGTCGCGAGGACCGAGCTGCATCCGTGGGCGATGTTCGCGAACGGGCCGCCGTGGACGAACGCCGGCACCCCCTCGCCCGTCCGGACGAGGTTCGGGTGGATCGCGTCGCGCAGGAGGGCGAGCATCGCGCCCGCCGCCCCGAGGTCGCGGGCCGTGACCGGCTCCTTACCGAACGTCAGGGCGACGACCATTCGCGAGAGGCGCGCCCGGAGGTCTTCGGCGTCCCCGGCAAGGCAGAGCGCCGCCATGACTTCGGAGGCGGGCGTGATGTCGAACCCGGTCTCCCTCGGGACGCCCTGGAGGACTCCCCCGAGGCCGATGACGACGTCGCGGAGCGCCCGGTCGTTCATGTCGAGGACGC
>CAYVPO010000302.1:0-2680 GCA_964453825.1 uncultured Holophagales bacterium | reverse complement strand
CCGTTCTGCGTCTGGATGCTGAAGGGCTACTTCGACACGATCCCGCGGGACCTCGAGGAGGCGGCCCTGATCGACGGCGCCTCCTCGGCGACGATCTTCTGGCGGATCGTCCTGCCGCTCGCGAAGCCGGCCGTCGCCGTGACGGCCCTCTTCTCGTTCATGACCGGCTGGAACGAGTTCATCCTCGCCGCCACCCTGATCGACAAGGAGGCGATGTACACCGCCCCGGTCGGCCTGAAGTTCTTCGTCGGCGGCTTCTCGCAGCAGTGGGGCTACTTCGCCGCCGGCGCGATCGTCGTCTCGATTCCCGTCGTCGCCCTGTTCCTCTTCCTCCAGAAGTACCTCGTCTCCGGCCTCACGGCCGGAAGCGTCAAAGGCTGATTCCAAAGCAGAAAGGGAGGCTCGATATGAAGAGATGGCTTTTCCCGGCGTTCGTTCTCCTCGCCGTCGCCCTCGTGGCCGGCGCCGCCTTCGCCCAGGAGGTCTCGTTCAAGGACCCGTCCGGCGACGACAAGGGCCCGGGCGCCTACGTCTACCCGACCGACAAGGTCTACAAGGCCGGGTCTTTCGACCTCGTCGAGTTCAAGATGAAGGCCTCGGGCGACAAGGCCACCTTCTCGGTCACGCTCGGCAGCGCCCTCGAGGACCCGTGGGGGATGGGCGGGGGCTTCGCGACCCAGATGGTCTTCGTCTTCGTCGACACCGACGGCAAGGAGGGGAGCGGCTTCACGAAGGGCCTCCCCGGCCTGAACGTCGCTTTCGCGCCCGCCGACGCCTGGGACCGGTGCGTCATCCTCTCGCCGCAGCCTCAGAACCGCGTCGCGAGCGAGGTCGAGACGAAGGCCGCCTGGGCCAAGAGCGCCGTCCTCGTCCCGACGCGGACGCGCGGCGCCGGCCGGACGATCAGCGGCACCGTCAGCCTCAAGGAGCTCGGCGAGGGCGACCCGGCGACGTGGGGCTACCAGGTGGTCGTCCAGTCGAACGAGGGGTTCCCCGACAAGGCCGACCTCCTCACCCGCAAGGTGAACGAGTTCGAGGGTCAGCACCGCTTCGGCGGCGGGACCGACGGCGACTGCGACCCGCACGTCATCGACATCCTCGCGGGCAAGGGGACCGGCGACGCCTCGGAGGTCGAGGAGCAGAAGAAGGCGCTCGCCTACGAGTGCGAGGCGGACGGGGCGCCCAAGAAGACGGCGACCCTTCCGATGGTCCGCAAGTAGGCGTTCCGTTCCGATTCGAGTGAAGGAGAGTAGAGACATGCGCACGACGAAGACCCTCGGGCTCGCGCTGCTCCTCGTGGCCGTCGCCGTCTCCGGCACGGCGTGGGCGCAGCAGGGCCCGCAGCTCACGATCAGCGGCACGACCTACACGAAGTGGCTCTGGGGCAACAGCCGGGACCAGGGGGCCCTCTACAACTTCAAGGACGCCCCCGGCGAGGGCTACGGCGACAACGGCCAGGGGACGGAGATCGAGCTCCTCCTCAACGCGAAGGTCTCGAAGGCCGTCGAGGTGAACGCCCGCATCCACAGCCGCTTCTACCAGAACTTCTGGACGAACATGGGCGGCTGGGGCCAGCCGTCGGACGACTGCAGCGGCTCGGGCACCTCGGTCGGCTGCGGCGAGTTCGACCCGCGCTCGAACCAGTACATCAAGCTCCGCGGCGTCACGGTGACGCTCACGCCGGGCTACTCCTGGCTCGACTCCGCCACGATCGGCTCGAGCGACTGGGGGATGTTCGACCCGTACGTCGTCGGGCGGATCCGCTACATCGACCGCGACAACGTCCAGGGGCTCCTCTTCCAGGGCTCCGCCGCGGACAAGGCGTTCACGTGGGACGCTGCGCGCATCTCCCTCCCGCGCCTCTTCGCGGGCCCGGAGTACAAGACCGGCAACTTCCACGTCGCCGACGGCGCCTACGTGGGGCAGTTCAAGTACTCCGGCGGCTCGACGTGGGACGTCGGCGGCCTCGTCCAGTGGGTGAACGACATCGAGGTCGACTCGCGCGACATCAACTGGGACGACGGCAAGGACACGCGGATGCGGTTCCGCAACACCGTCTTCGGCGCGAAGGTCGGGATCCACCCGAGCGCCGCCGTCGACGCGAAGGCCGCGTTCTACTACTCGACCTACGAGTCGGCCACCGATCTCGCCCCCGCGAGCTTCGGCATGAACGGCTACTCGCCCGTCCCCGCCGGCAAGCACGACGACTGGAGCGGCAAGCTGAACCTCGACTTCGCCGACCTCGGCGGGACCGGCTTCGGCGTCAACGTCGAGGCGTTCCACATCGGCGCCGAGTACGCGTCGATCATGGCCGCGCGGCGCGAGTCGGACGTCCTCCTCACCGAGGGGCACGACTCCACCTGGGCGCTGCCGGGCCCCGGCAACGCGACCTACGGCATCTGGGGCGGCAACCCGACCGTCATCGGCTACGGCGGCTGGCAGGGGAACGCCCAGCAGGTCGCGACGATCAACGTCGACAACCAGTTCACCGACTTCAACGAGCCGATGGCCGAGACCGCGATCGGGTGGGAGGGGATCACGATCACCCCGACCTACCAGAGCGGCAACCTCGAGCTCGCCGGCGAGTACACCTACCTCACCTACGACACGAACTGGCAGGCCTGGGGCGACGACTCCCGCTCGATCACGAACTCGCCCTTCCCGGCGATGGACATGCAGG
>CAYVPO010000301.1:0-2694 GCA_964453825.1 uncultured Holophagales bacterium | reverse complement strand
CGCTCGATGCAGGGGCTGGAGTCGAAGTCGTATCGCTGGGTGCGGATGGAGGACGGGGTCTGGGACCGTGCCTTCGCGGCCAACGGCAACGTCCCCGTCGGCCTCGAGCTCGCGGGCACGCCGTTCGGCGCCGCGGAGTTCGTCGGGAACACGATGCTCGACGCGGCTCCCGGATCGACGATGGCCGATGCCTACGACGCGCTGATCTTCCTCGGACCGATCGACGAGCTGCGTCTCTCGGGCACGACCGGCTTCTACGTGACGCCGGAGTTCCGGCCGGAGCTGGAGCGCCGCATCCGGCTCGTGGAAGGCGACGGTCTCGCCCGCGCCCTCGGCGCCCGGGGCGTCTCGACGGTCGACGCCCTCCTCGACGGCCTCGCCGCCGGGACGCCCGCGCGGAGGAACGGTCTCCTCGACCCGCCGGCGAAGCCGTAGCCGCGGCCGGCAGAGGCGGACGGGCTCACGCCGGACCCCGCGCTCTCGAGCTTTCGTTCCGCGGCGCGCCGGCCGCGAGAAGCACCTCGCGCGGCACGTCCAGGGGGAATCCGGAATGCCGGGCCGCGTAGCGCGCGAAGGCGAGGACCTCCGGCCCGGCGTTGATCCGGCTCGACAGCTTCAACGGCCGGCCCGCGCCGCGAGCCTCGAGGCGGAACCAGTCGTCGTCGTCCGAATCGATCGACACGGACACCGCGAGCGTGCCGTGACGCACTTCGCGACGGCGCTCCCAGGGGCCGAGGCTCCGCACCCTCGCGATGAGGCCGGGACGAAGGAGCCACGACTCGCGCGCGAACGCGAGCCAGCCGCAGAGGACGTCGACGGCGAGGATCACGAGCCCGAAGACGAGGGCGGCTCCGGGGGACTCGCGGCGAACGCCGGCGGCGAGGAGCACGGCGACGAATCCGGCCGTAACGACGACCGCGACGGCGAGCGCGCAGCCGGCCGTCTTTCGCGACCTCGCGGGGGGCGCCGAGAGGAGGACGCCTCCCTCGGGGAGCGGCCGGGCCTCCCAGTCCACCGGGACCGGAGGCTCGGCGGAGGCCTCGGCGTCCCGCTCTCCCGAATCGGCGAGCTTCGGCTCGGGGAGGCCGAGGGCGGCCCGGAGGCGGGCGGCGAGCCATTCCGCCACGGGCGGCGGGGTCCCGGAGCAGAGGAGCCTCTCCGAGCCCCGGACGACCGCGACGAGGCGCGAGCGGCGGACGTCGGCGTAAACGGCCGAGACCTCCGAGGCGGGGAAGTCCCTCGTCCGGCCGAAAGGGCCTGCGCCGGGCCTCAGGGAGAAACCGCCCGGGCGGGTGACGAACCGGTCGCTCCCCGCGACGAGCCGAAGGAGCTGCCAGGCCGCCGTCAGCCCGCCCCACGTCCAGAAGACGAACCAGACCGCGAGGAAGGCCACGACCGGCCACGGTGTCGAGCCCGCGAACCGGGGCGGTCGCGGCCAGGACCCCGGGAGCACCTCGCGAAGCGCGGAGACGAGCGGGTCGGCGAGCGGCCCGAGGAGGATGAGGAGGACGAGGAGCTCGCCCACGGCCCAGCCGCAGAGCCAGAAGAGAAGGAACGCGGCCGGCACGAGGCGCAGCCAGCCCGTCGCCCGAAGGACGATCTCTTCGCCGTCCGGCAGGGGGCGCACCGAGACGGTCCCGCCCGGAGCCGGCGGCGGGAGAGGCCCGGGCCCCCACGCGGGCGGCGGCGTCAGCGCGGCGGACACGACGGCATCGTAGCGCCCGGCGGCAAGGACCACCCGAGGCACCGGTCGATCGAGACCGAGGGTGCGGGAGCCTACCGGGTGCGGGCCGTCGGGCGGAGCTTCGCGGCCCAGGACGCGGCCTCGCGGTCCCAGCCTCGGCCCGGCTCCGAGCCCTGCCGGACTCGATAGAGCTCGACGAGCGCTTTCGCGCACTCGCGCGTCTCCCTGTGCTCCTCGCCGCGCGTCGAGAGGAGCAAGGGGTAGGCCTCGAGGAGGTCCTTCTCCGCGGCGTCGAGCTTCCCGAGGGCCGTCCGCGCCAATCCGCGCCGCGTCAGGAGCTTGGCCACCCAGCGCGCGTTCGATCCGGTGAAGGCCTTGCGGGCCGCGGGCTCGACGCCGTCGAGGACCTTCTCGGCCTCGGCGGCCTTCCCGCGGGCCTGGAGTGCGCCGCCCGTGTTGATCATCGTGATGAACGTGTTGGGGTGCTCCGGACCGAGGACGCGCCGGCACTTCTCCATCGCGTCCCGGTAGTACGTTTCCGCCTCGGCAGGGCGGTCCATCGCCTCGAGGACGGCGCCGTAGTTGTTGATCGAGGTGATCGTGTCGGGATGCTCGACTCCGCGGACGCGCCGCTTCGTCTCGAGCGTCTCGCGGAGGACGGGCTCCGCCTCCGCGAGACGGTCCACCGCCTGCAGGAACCGGCCCAGGTTGCCGAGGCAGGCGATGGTGTCGGGGTGCTCCTCGCCGAGCACGCGCCGTCGCCTCGCGAGCGCCTCGCGAAGGAGCGCCTCGGCCTCGGTGTACTTGCGCTGGTCCTGGAGCAGGAGCGCCAGGTTGTTCATGGCGGCGAGCGTGCTGGGGTGGTCGGGGCCGACGGCCCGCCGGTACTTCTCGACCGCCTCGCGCTCGAACGGCTCCGCCTCGTCCAGCCTCCCCTGGAACTGGAGGGAGAAGCCCAGGTTGTTGATCGCCGTCACCGTGTCGGGGTGCTCCTCGCCGAGCACCCGGCG
>CAYVPO010000300.1:0-2721 GCA_964453825.1 uncultured Holophagales bacterium | reverse complement strand
CGAAGTCTCCGACGAGGAAGAGGATCTTCTTCACGCTCATGGGGCCTCCTTGCGGCGCGTTCGCGAGCCGTCGTTTCGTTCGGCCGTACGGTCGGGACGATCCTATCGCCGCCGCGCCGGGGCGGAGAACCGCGCGAGAACCCGGCCTACCCGTCCTCGCCGTCGCCGCGGACGAGCTCGAGGAGGCTCGCCCCGTAGCGCGCGAGTCGCGACGGGCCGATGCCGGAGATCCCGGCCAGCTCGGCCTCGGTCCGGGGCCTGCGAGCGGCGACGTCGAGGAGCGTCAGGTCCGTGAGGATCCGGAAGGCGGGGAGGCGGTGCTTCTTCGCCTCGCCGAGGCGCCAGCGGCGGAGCGCGTCGACGAGCGACGGGAGCGCGCCGGGCGCCTCGGGGCCGGCCTTTCCGCGCGCGCCCCCGGCGGAACGCGACGGGCGCCCCGCCGACGGCTTCGGGATCGGGGCCCTCTTCGGAAGCGCCTCCCGCTTCGGCGCCGCGCCTCTCGCCTTCCTCGCTTTCGCGGTGCTCGGCGGCGGCACCGCGACGCGGGCCTCGACGGCCGCGCCGGGACGGCTCCCCGCGCCCGTCAGGTAGACGCGCCGAAAACGGATGACGCGCCCCTCCTTCTCGAACGCGTCGTCCTCGAGCCTCACGAGGCCGGCCCGCACGAGGCCGCCGAGGAGGTCCTCGAACGCGCGCCGGTCGACCGCCGGGAACTGCCGGACGACCTCGGCGTGGAGCTGCCCCGTCGTCTGCCCGTCGCGATCCCGGAGGAGCTCGAGGGCGCGGCGGAGCGCGGCCTCCTCCATCGGCGTCGTCCGCCGGGTGTCGGCCGCGAGGCCGTCGCCCGGGGCGCAGACGTCGCAGAGGCCGCACGGCGCGCCGTCGTCCTCCTCGTCGCCGAAGTGGCGGACGAGCTGGAGCATCCGGCAGATCGGTCCCTCGGCGAAGCGGCGCATCAGGACGAGCTGCGTCTTGCGGTGCTCGCGCTGCTCCTCGTAGGCCTGCTGCCAGCCGTCCTTCCCGCGCGAAACGTCCCCCTCCGGCGTGACGACCGCGCCGCCGAAGACCCAGAGCTTCTCGAGCGCCTTCTGGAAGACGTCGGCCTCGAGCGGGACGAGCTGCGCGAGGCCCTCCGTCGGGACCGGCGCCTCCTTCAGCGCGCGAAAGACGTCGCCGAGGACGTGCGCCTCCGGGTAGTCGCGTTCGAGGAAGAACTCGTGCGTCCGGATGTCGCCCCAGGAGTGGAGGAGGATCGCGCGCGACGGCAGGCCGTCGCGCCCCGCGCGTCCGATCTCCTGGTAGTAGCCCTCGACGCTCCCCGGCAGGCCCGTGTGGATCACGGTCCGCACGTCCGGCTTGTCGATTCCCATTCCGAACGCGATCGTCGCGACGATCACCTCCGCGCGCCCTTCGAGGAAGCGCGCCTGCACGTCGTCGCGATCCCGCGCCGTCATCCCCGCGTGGTACGCCACGGCTCGGACCCCGCCCTTCAGCTCCGACGCGAGCGCCGTCGCCTCCTTCCGCGTCGGCGTGTAGACGATCGCCGGGCGGCGCGCCGGGTCGGCGAGGAGCTCCGCCACGAGCGCGCCGCGCCGGCTCGGCGGCACCTCGGCCGCCTCGACCGCGAGGTTCGTCCGCCGGAAGCCGTGGATGAAGCGCCCCGGCTTCACGAGCCCGAGCTGCGCGGCGATGTCTTCCTGGACCCGCGGCGTCGCGGTGGCGGTGAGGGCAAGGACGGGCGCGGGCCTCAGCTGCGGGAGGCGCGCGCCGAGGAGCCGGTAGTCGGGGCGGAAGTCGTGCCCCCAGTGCGAGATGCAGTGCGCCTCGTCGACGGCGACGAGGGCCGGCGTCCGCTTCGCGAGCATCTCCGGGAAGCCCGGCACCGAGAGCCGCTCGGGCGCGATGAAGAGGAAGTCCAGCTTCCCGGCGAGGTAGTCGAGGCAGACCTGCCGCGACGCCGCGCGATCGCGTCCCGAGTGGATTCGCTCGGCGGCGAGGCCGAGCGCCTGCATCTTCGCGGCCTGGTCCTCCATGAGGGCGATGAGCGGCGAGACGACGAGCGTCGTCCCCCCGCGCGCGAGCCCCGGCAGCTGGTAGCAGAGCGACTTCCCCGCCCCCGTCGGCATCACGAGGAGCCCGTCGCGCCCCTCGACCACGGCCCGGCAGACGGTCTCCTGGTACGGCCGGAACGACGCGTGCCCGAACACCCCCTTCAGCAGCTCCCCGAGCCTTTCCACCGGCACCGGCCCCCGGGGGCCGGGGTCACGGGGTTCGGTGCCAGGCGTGAAATCGTGTATTTCTGGGGAGCCGGTGCCGGGCGTGAAATCGTGTATTTTCTCAAAAATACACGATTTCACGCCTGGCACCAAAGAGGGTGGCACCAATGAGGGTGGGGCGGCTCGACGGCGGGAGGGGGGCGCCCCTTCCGGGGCCGGGCTCGCGGCTTGCGGGCGAAAAGCGCCGGCGACGACCGACGTCACGTACTCCTCGATTCCGCGCAGGAAGGAGCCGAGGTCGCCGTCCCCTCTCTGCAGGCGGGCGAGCTCGGCCTCCCAGCGCCCCGTAAGGGCCGGGCTCTTCACCGACTCCGGAACGAGGCCGACGAGACGGATCCCCTTCTCCGTCGCGACGAGAGCCTTCCCGTCGCGCTCCGCGTAGCCGCGCGCGAGCAGGTTCTCGAGGACGTCGGCGCGCGTCGCAGGAGTCCCGAGGCCGTTCTCC
>CAYVPO010000299.1:0-2730 GCA_964453825.1 uncultured Holophagales bacterium | reverse complement strand
GGCCGTCCGGAGGGCCTTTCTCACGCGATCACGGATCTGTCTTGGACAGGAGTGATGCCTCGACCATCTGGCGAGAAGTATCTCCCGTACTCGAAGTAGCGGGTAGCACCCGTGCCTCCATCAACGAGCACAATGCCGGCATGCCCCAACCAGGGAAGGCGACCGATCGGAGTTGTGACCCGATAATCCGGGAAAACGACCGGGATCGCGTCCCGGCCATCGGGATCGATGTGGTTGAGAGGGCTGTGCTTCGCGTAGGTGTACCTGTTGAGCGTCTGCGGATCAAACAGGGAGAAACTGTCCGCTGGATCGGGCCTCGTGAACCGCCCCAACATCGGAACGTATGTCCGAGCATGCATGTGGTCGGCCAACGGCAGGCTGGGTCCATCGAGGCTGGTGACATGGTCGCGCTCATGACCTGTGAAGCGGTGCCGATCGACTCCGGCGGTCGTTCCGAGGTCCTGGCCGAACGAGTCCAGCTTGACACGACCGACCTGATTACCGGATTCGTCGAACACGTACTCAGGCGAACTCAGGTAGTTGAGCGCTGAGAACCGTGAGCCCGTACCGCGGGTCCAGGTCAGGAGGGCGCTCTTGCCGACCCAGACGTAGTCCTTCTGGTACCGGTCGTACCGCGTACAAGGAACATCCGGAACGCAAGGGGGCGACGGCTCGGCGCGGTACTCCGTCAAGACCCGACCGCTTTCGTCGCGCGGCGTGTGCAGGTAGAGTTGAAGGTTTCCGTCTCCTTCGGTGCCCCAGAAAGACATGGCCCGTTCCCCACGGGCGTCGTACAGCCAGCCGGAGATCCCGGAGGTCAGGACCATGTTCGCGCCGGTGTGTTGGTACTCGGTCATGAGGAGCCCGTCGGGGTAGTAGTCGCGTTGAAGCTGTCTCGGACCATCGTAGAGCAGCTCCCCGGAGCTGCTCCAGCGCATCGTGCCGGGACCGACGATCTGGTTGTTGGCCCGATTTACCGACAAGGCGTTCTCGTTCGTGACGGAGGTCAGGTTCCCGAAACCGTCGTACAGCCGGTTTACGGGGTTATACGAACGCAGGGGGAGCGAGTCTCGAATCAGCCGGCCCCGAGTGTCGTAGAGATAGGTGGCCCCACCCACCTGCGCGAAGTTCCCGGAAGCGTCATAGACGAGGGGGCGGCTCTCGACCGGCAGCTGACTCGACGTTCGTGTCAGCGTCCATGAGGTCGGCCGCGGAACTCCGGAGGCCTCATCGGGAGACTCGAGCCGGAAGACGCCGGTGGACCCGCCTGACAGAACGGTCGTCGTCGCCACGCTGCCCGACGGGTTGTAAACGAGGTTCGCGGTGGCGCTGCCGACTGCCCCATACGAGAACGGATTTCGGAATGTCACTGCGACTGAGGTCGGTAGGTCGAACTCGTAGGAGTAGACGACTTCCGTCGGGTAGCCCTCGTCTCGGCGGGGGTAGGTGATCTTTGAGACACGCCCGGCGGTGTCGTATGAGTATCCCCAGCGGAGCCAGCCGCTCGGTGCCTGTGGGGAACCTGCTGCCACGGCGCGACTGTCCTCCACGGGATCGGCTGGGAGGACTTTCGAAAGCGAACGTCCCCCTGCGTCGAGCGAACGCCCGGCTCGCGTGAAGTACTCGCGGAAGGAGTCCCGGAGGGTCCGTTTTGCGGCGGATGCGGACGACGAGAGAGACGTCGACAGCGCCGACGGTGATCCATCGATCAGGAACGTCTGCATCTGCCTGAAGCCGAGCCGGCCACCGAGGCCTGTGTAGTGATAGAGGTCCATCGTAGACATCCACCCGAAGTCCACTGGGACAGTCGGCGAGGATGGGGAGAGATGAGACGTCCTCGTATGGTCGTTGCGGATCGCATAGACGAGGCGACCGTTCGACCGCCCCATGTTCCCCGAGTAGCCCGCTGAACCAGGTACTGCGTCGTAGTAGAGGTCGAGAATGGGGTTCGCGTTGTCCATCTCGTACTTCGACGTCCTCAGCCTACCAGCGGCGTCGTAGGTGTGAGCGAGGGTGATGTTGCCATCCCACACTCTCGTCACGTTCCCGCGCGCGTCATGCGCCGAGGTATCTGACCTGCTCTCAGGGTCGACCTTCTTCGTGAGCCAGCCGAAGTCATCGAAGACCGACGTGCGATCCTGACTCACGGGGCTCACGCCATTCGAGTTGGAGCCGCTCTTCACGGACCGGATCAGGCGACCCATGTGGTCGTAACGATACGCCGTCGTCTCGGCCGGGTTCATGAGCGCCCCGGTTGCGCTTCTCGCCTCGGGCTCGACCACGGAGGTGGGCTGGCCGAGGGCATCCATCCGGTACACGTAGACAGACGGAATGGCGCTGGCGCCGGTGTTCACCGTTCGGGAAGTGGACCGCTCCCACCAGCCAAGGTACGTGTTCGACTGTGTTGAGCCGTCCGCGCGCCTCGTCCAGGCCGGGCGACCCAGAGCGTCGAACCCCCCAGACACTGTTCCGGGAGGGGTCGAGACATGTGTCACGGTGCTGATCGACGCCTGAAGCCGGTCCAAGCCGGGGCAGAGATCCGTCGCGGAACACGCGACGGCGCTCCATTCGGTAGCACCGACGGAGCGCCCAGCGGAATCGAAGGTCGATATCCGATACGAGAACGCACCCGCGGGCATTCGGCGGAGCTCGACAGTGGGGCGACCCAGATCGTCGAAGAAGACGCGGTTCTGGCTGAGGATGGAGGAGCCATCTCGCTGAGTCCGAGTG
>CAYVPO010000298.1:0-2752 GCA_964453825.1 uncultured Holophagales bacterium | reverse complement strand
CCACGCTCATGAACCCGGCCGTCCTCTGCGGCATCTTCATCGGCGCCATGATGGTGCTCCTCTTCTCCGCGCTCACGATGAAGGCGGTCGGCCGCGCGGCCGGCTCGATGGTCGAGGAGGTCCGCCGGCAGTTCAAGGAGTTCCCGGGCATCATGGCGGGCACGCAGAAGCCCGACTACGCGCGGTGCGTCGAGATCTCCACGGCCGGCGCCCAGCGCGAGATGCTCGTCCCCTCGCTCCTCTCGATCGTCGTCCCCGTCGTCGTCGGCATCGTCTTCGGCGTCGCCGGCGTCATGGGCCTCCTCGTCGGCAGCCTTTCCTGCGGCTTCGTCCTCGCCATCATGCTGAACAACGCCGGCGGCGCGTGGGACAACGCGAAGAAGCACATCGAGCGCGGCAACTACGGCGGCAAGGGGTCCGAGGCCCACAAGGCGGGGGTCACCTGCGACACGATCGGCGACCCCTTCAAGGACACGACCGGCCCGTCGCTGAACATCCTCATCAAGCTGATGACGATGGTCTCGGTCGTCTTCTCCGGCCTCGTCGTGGCCTGGGGCGGCAAGCTCTTCTTCTAGGCGGCGTCGCCGCGCAGACGCGGCAGCCGGGTTCCGGGACGGGGCGCGCGAAGGCGCGCCCCGTCGCATTTCGGGCCCCGCGGGCCGCCGGCGCTACTTGTACGAGAAGCCGCTCCCGCCGATGAACTCCCGGAGGATGCTCGTCGCCGGGACGTCGTCGGGCCAGATCGGGACGAAGAGCTCGAGGAAGCGCCGGAGCTGGTACCCCCGGGCCTGGGCCGGCGAGACCGGCGGGACCTCGAGGAGGTAGCGGTCGGCGAAGCTCTTCAGGACGGCCGTCTCGTAGGCGAGGGCCGAGTTGAACATCGCGTCGCAGCGCTCCTGGAACGGGAAGATGTGCTTCTCCTCGCCGGCGCGCACCTTCGGCCAGCGCAGGATCGTCGTCTCGGCCGAGTAGCCCCGGTAGCGGCGGTCTCGCACGATCCGCCGGAGGAGGCGCGCGTCGCTCGTCCGGATCCGGTTGTGGTCGTCGATGCAGAGCTGCGTCAGGGCGTTGATGAAGATCCGGAACTTGCGGCTCTCCCCGACCGACTCGGTCAGGCGCGGGTTCAGGGCGTGGATCCCCTCGATCAGGAGGACCTCGTTCTCGCCGAGGCGGCGAAGACGCCAGCTGCTCTCGGGCTTCCTCATGCCGGCCTTGAAGTCGTAGACCGGAGTCAGGACCTCGCGCCCCTCGACGAGCTCCTTGAGCTGTGGGAGGAAGAGGGGGAGGTCGATCGCCTCGAGCGCCTCGAAGTCGTAGTCCCCGTCCTCGTCGAGCGGGGTCTTCTCGCGGTCGACGTAGTAGTCGTCGAGAGAGAGCGTCCGCGGCACGATGCCGTTGACCTCGAGCTGGATCGAGAGGCGCTTGACGAACGTCGTCTTCCCCGACGAGGACGGGCCCGCGATGCAGACGACCCGGAGCTCGTCGCTCCGCGACGCGATCCGGTCCGCGAGCTCGGCGATCTTCTTCTCGTGCTGCCCTTCCGCGATCCGGATGACGTGCTTGATCCGGTCCCCGAGGCAGAGGTCGTTCAGGTCGGGGACCGTCCCGACGCCGACGAGCTCGTTCCAGCGCTTCGTCTCCTTGTAGGCGTTGAAGAGGACCTTCCCCCCCTCGAGCCGCTCCGCGTGCCCTTCCTGCCCGTCGAAGACGAGGAGGAGACCCTGCTCGTGGGCCTCGACGTGGAAGCTCCGGCAGGGCCGGACGGAGAGGGCGTAGGGGCCGTGCCGGATGTCGGTGAAGCCGAGGCAGGAGACGAGCGGTACGCGGTGCGACGGCCAGATGCGCAGGAGGCGCACCTTGAGCGGCTCGCCCTCCTGCTCGAAGAGGTGGAGCGCCGCGTCGATCGACACCTCCTGCCGGACGACCTGGCGGCCGGCGTCGGCCTCGCGGTGAAACGCCTCGTCGAGCGCGGCGGCGAGCTCGGCGGGCGGCGGGTGCTCGCCGGAGACGCCGTAGTGATAGCCGCCCCGGAGGCTCTGGCCGACGTGGAGCCGCGCCTTCGGAAAGAGCTTCCTCGCGACGCCGTGGAGGAGGAGCGTGGCGGTGCGCCGGACGACCTCCTCCCCTTCCCTCGAGCCCGTGTCGATCGGCTCGACGCGGCTCGGGCACTCGATCGGGAAGTCGAGCGCGACGACCCGGTCGTTGACGCTCGCCGCGACGACATCCCGCCCTTCCGTCGGCCCCGCGTCGAACAGCTCGTCGACCGTCGTCCCCTCGACGACCTCGGTCTTCGTCCAGGGGAGCTCGACGGGGATCAGGGCCAGGCCGGAGCCCGCGCTCATGCGATCTCGAGCCAGCCGAACCAGATCGGATGGTGCTCCTTGTACCAGGCGAGGACCTCCCGGATGAGGGCCTTCTTGTCGGGCGCGAGGACGGCGTCGTCGACGCGGTCGAAGTGGACGCGGATGCCGTTCTCGCCGAAGTACTCGAGCGCCTCGGAAGCGAGCGTCTGGAGCTCGTTGCGGATCCGGCCCGAATCGGAGACCTTCACCGGACGGGTCTTCCAGTCCTGGCCGCGGTAGAACCGGTCGAGGAGCGGCGAGAAGACGAGGCGGGTCTGCTCGAAGGACTCCATCAGGCGAAGCGTCAGCGTGACGTCCCTTACTCCCCGCTCCGACGCCGCACGCGTCGTGACGCGATAGACCCCATCCTTCACCTCCTCGACGCCGGCGAGGCCGGTGTAGGGCTCGGG
>CAYVPO010000297.1:0-2752 GCA_964453825.1 uncultured Holophagales bacterium | reverse complement strand
CCGACGTCGAGCGCGCCGGGGGCGCCGGGCCGGGAGAGGCGGGCGGCGTGGTACGGGGCGGCGATCGCCACGGCGTCCGCCTCGCGGAGCGCGGCGAGGTAGGGCTCGAAGAAGTCGGCGCGCCCGGCCGTGAGGGACCGGGGCTCGAAGACGCCCCAGACGCGCCGGCCGGGCCAGTGGCGCCGCGCCCCGGCGAGCGTCGTGGCGACGGCCGTCGGGTGGTGGGCGAAGTCGTCGACGACCGTCACGCCCGCGGCGGTCGCGCGCACCTCGAGCCGGCGCTTGACGCCGAGGAAGCTCGGGAGCCCGGAGGCGAGCCGCTCGACGGACACGCCGAGCCCCTCTCCCGCGGCGAGCGCCGCGAGAGCGTTCGCGACGTTGTGGCGCCCCGCGAGCGGCGAGAGGACCTCGAACGGGGCGCGGCCCCGGGGATGGACGACGAAACGCGTCCCCTCCGGTCCCTCCTCGATCCCGGCGGCGCGCAGGTCGAGGTCGGGGGCGTCGCCCAGCCCGTAGAGGACGACGCGGGCGCGGGCGGGGCCGAGGACGTCGCGGACGTTCGGGTCGTCGCCGCAGGCGACGATCCGTCCGTCGGGCGGGACGATCGCGACGCCGGCGCGGAACGCCTCCTTGACGGCCTCGAGGTCCGCGTAGAGGTCGGCGTGGTCGAACTCGACGGAGGTGAGGAGGAACGTCCGGGGGGCGTAGTGGAGGAACTTCGGCCCCTTGTCCTCCCACGACGTCGAGTACTCGTCCCCCTCCACGACGAACGCCTCCCCGGTGCCGATCGCGGAGGGAGAGGGGAAGTTCCGCGGCTCGCCGGCGACGAGGTAGCCGGGGGAGCGCCCCGCGGCCGCGAGGAGCCAGGCCGTCAGAGCCGTCGTCGTCGTCTTCCCGTGGGTCCCGGCCACGACGACCGGGTGCCGGCCCGCGAGGAACTCCGTCCGGAGCGTCTCGGGCATCGAGGCGACCGGGAGGCCGCGGGAGAGGGCTGCGACGAGCTCGGGGTTGTCTTTCCCGGCGAGGTTTCCGACGACGACCCGGTCGACCCTCGGCGGGAGGTTGTTCGCGTCGAAGCCGGGAAGGACTTCGATTCCCAGGGCCTCGAGCCGGTCGGACATCGGCGGGTAGAGCGGCAGGTCGGAGCCGAAGACCCGCTCCCCCTTCTCCACGAGGAGCGCGGCGAGGGGGGTCATGGCGGTTCCGCCGATGGCGATGAGGTAGAAGCTGCGAGGCATGGGCGCGCAGTTTGCTTCTCCGTTCCCGGCACCGTCAACCGCGCCGGGATGGCCCCGGGGCCCGGACGCCTATAATCAGAGGTTCGAGTGGCGGCCGGTCCGCCGCGAACAGGAGGTCTTCCTCGATGACGTCTCCCGCTATCCGCAATCGGTCCGGCCGGACGGTCGCGGCCCTCGCCGCGGCGCTCCTCGTGCTCGCCCCCGCTGCCGCCCTCGCCCAGGCGCCGAAGCCGTCCACCGCGGCCGCGCCGAAGCTCGTCCTCGTCGAAGAGAAGAAGGACGTCGGGACGGTCCCGAAGGGGGAGGTCATCCACGCCACCTTCGTCCTCAGGAACGAGGGGAAGGCCGACCTCCACATCACCGACGTGAAGCCCTCCTGCGGCTGCACGGCCCCCGAGTACGACAAGACGATCAAGCCGGGCGCCCAGGGGAAGATCGTCCTGAACGTCGACACGAAGACGTTCCAGGGCCCGATCTCGAAGTCCGCCCTCATCCTGACCGACGACCCCGAGAAGTCCTCGGTCACGGTTTTCGTCGTCGCGAACGTCAAGCCGTACGTCGACACCCATCCGGTCGGCTTCTTCCGCCTCCAGGCCCTGACCGGGGAGACGGCGACCGCCGAGCTCGTCCTCGGCTCGGACGAGGCCGACTTCGCGCCGACGAAGGTCGAGACCCCGAACAGCTACCTCAAGGCGACCCTCTCCCCGGTGCCCGAGGCCGAGAAGGTCGCGGGCAAGGGGGCCCGGCAGTGGAAGGCGGTCGTCACGACGACACCCGACGCCCCCGAGGGGCTCCTCGGCGGCTACGTGAAGATCGTGACGGGCGCCGCGAAGCAGCCGGAGCTGAACCTCGCCGTCTCGGGCTACGTCAAGCCGACGCTCTCCGTCACCCCGCTGTCGGTCAACTTCGGCAACTTCGAGCCGAAGGCCGATCCGGTCAAGCGGACCGTGACGATCATCAACAACAACCTGAAGAACGAGTCGTTCCAGGTGACGAAGGCCGAGGCGAACGTCCCGGGCGTGAAGGCCGAGGTCGTCATGGCCGACAAGAGCCGCGCCCAGGTCATCATCTCGGTCGACGACAAGGTCAAGAAGGGCGTTTTCGACGGGTTCGTCATCGTCTCGACGACCGACCCCGCGAAGAAGGAGATCAAGATCCCGCTCAAGGGCGTGATCCTCTAACCCCCCTTCCGGAATCGACGTGACGGGCCGGGCGGACGCGAGTCCTCCCGGCCCTTTCCGTCTATGGGCCGCGACGGCTACGGGCGCGGAGGGCCGGCTTCGGCGGGGACCGGCAGGACCTCGAGCCAGTCGAAGCCGGCGGCGAGCGTCCGGCCGTCGTCGGCGCCCGCGATCCGCTCCTTCGGCGCCTCGGCGTACGCGAAGTCGAACGTCAGGACGTTCTCTCCGTCCTTCCAGGCCGCCGCGGGGGCCGGGGTCGCGACGACGGTCGGGCCGTCGGGGAGCGGGAACGTGCCGAGCGTGACGTCGTTCAGGACGACCGTGACCTTCTGG
>CAYVPO010000296.1:0-2771 GCA_964453825.1 uncultured Holophagales bacterium | reverse complement strand
ACGCGAAAGGGCTAGATTGGAGGCCGCGAGCGATCGCGTCCGGCTCGAGGGCGAGCCGGGAGGGGGTTCGATGAGGAGAGCGGGCGTTTCGTTATTCGCGGTCCTGGCCCTTTCGGCCTTACCGCATCGTTCAGCGGCGCTCCCGGGCGACGGCCTCGACCTCAGCGCCGCGCCGCCCGGACCGATCGTCGATGCCCCCGACGGCCGGAGCGACATGGAGCTCGTCCGATTCGACGATCGGGTCCTCGCGAGCCTTCGAGCCCTCGCGCCTGAAGAGTCGATTCGGGTGGACGACTGGCCCGTCGCCCCGGGCGTACGACGCCAGGTGGCGCTCCACCGCTTCGACGTCTACGCCCCGGACGCGCGAATCGTTCGGTTCGTCGACGGGCGCGAGTTGGAGCTGCCGCGTTCGCCGCTCGTCTTCTTCCGCGGTCGGACCGTGGATCCCGGCGAGGAGGTCCGCATCGTGACCTGGGCGGACCCCGTCGCGGGGATCCGGGGCGGCCTTTGCCTCGGTCCGGAGGGGGCGGTCGAGCTCGAGCCCGACGACGCCGAGGACTCCGCGGGACGGCTGCGGGTCCTCACCGCCCGGTCTCGATACGGGGTCGACGACGGGCCGACCTGGACGTGCGGTCAGGACGATGACGGACCCGAGGCCGCTCGCTTCGAAGACCTCGCGGTCGCTGATGCGCCGCCGTCGGCGGAGCTTTCGGCGCTGGCGAGCCCCACGCGGACGGCCGTCCTCGCGTTCGACACGGACGCCGAGTACATCACCCTGCGGCACGGAGGGAGCACGGCGGCCACGACGACCTACATCGCCACACTCGTCGCCTCTATGACCCTGATCTACGAGCGCGACGCGAGCGCGACGATGGACCAGGGGGTCCGGATCCTTCAGGGCTACACGATCCTT
This sequence comes from uncultured Holophagales bacterium, assembly GCA_964453825.1. Classification (GTDB taxonomy): domain Bacteria; phylum Acidobacteriota; class Thermoanaerobaculia; order UBA5066; family UBA5066; genus UBA5066. The sequence goes on along the minus strand of CAYVPO010000296.1, from coordinate 1,858 downwards.
CGCCCGACCGAGGCCGAGGACCCGTACACCGACACGACGGGCCTGGCCGACAGCGCGAAGCTGAACGAGTTCACGAACTACTGGGAGACGAACTACCCGAGGACCGTCGTTCGGCGTGCGCTCGCAGCGCTCCTGTCGGGGAAGACCGGGTCGCCGAACTCGGCGTCGGGGATCGCCTGGATCAGCGGCCTCTGCAACGGAATCGGCTACAGCATCGACCAGATCTTCACGGGCAACTGGGGCGTCTCGAACGACCTCGGGATCCTCGCTCACGAGGTCGGTCACAACTTCGGCGCCCGGCACACGCACAACTGCACCTACGGCGATCCTCCGATCGACACCTGTCTGTCGGCCGAAGGGGGCTGCGAGCCGCAGGGTCCCTGCCCGTCACCCCAGACGATCTTCGGCGTCCCGAACGTGACCGGGACCCTGATGAGCTATTGCCACCTGCGGGGCGACAGCTGCACCTCCTCGCTCGTCTTTCACCGCCTCTCCGTCACCGGGACGAACTCCTCCAACGGGATCCTCGACGACATCACCGGTGCGACCTGTCTCGCCTCGGTCTCCGGTGGCAGCGTGCCTCCCGGCCCGAGCGGCGTCGCCATCTCTCCCTCGAGCGGCCCGATCGCGGGGGGCCAGGCCGTCACCATCACGGGGAGCGGCTTCACGTCGGGCGCGGCGGTCTCCTTCGTCGAGCTCCCGTCGAACAACGTCTTCGGCGGCTCGCCGAACGCGAAATCCCTGACGAGCGTCGTCGTCGTCAACTCGACCACGATCACCGCCGTCACGCCCTCGGCGACGAACACCGGCCTCGTCGACGTCGTCGTCATGAACGCCGACCAGCAGACGGCGACGCTCCGGAGCGGGTACACGTACTCGACCGCGCCCCCGGCGCCCGCCGTCACGGCCGTCTCGCCGAACACCGGTCCCACCTCGGGCGGGACCTCCGTGACGATCACCGGCTCGGGCTTCGTCGCGACGCCGACAGTGACGTTCGGCGGCACGTCGGCGACGGGTGTGACCTTCTTGAACGCGACGACGCTCACCGCGACCGCGCCCGCCCGCGCCGCGGGGATCGTGAACGTCGTCGTGAGGAACCCCGACGCTCAGACGGGGACGCTGACGAACGGCTACGCGTATCTCCCTGCTCCCGGGGCCGCTCGCTACTACGCGCTCACCCCGTGCCGGCTCTTCGACACGAGGAACGCATCGGGGGCCGCCGCGGCCGCGCCCATCCTCGCCGCGGGCGAGACACGGACCTTCGACCTCTCGGGACGCTGCGGTGTGCCGGAGACGGCCGTCGCCCTCGCTCTGAACGTCACGATCACCGGCCCGGGCGCCGCCGGAGAGCTCCGCCTCTTCCCGTCGAACGGTCTCAGCCCCAACCCGCCCACCAGCGCCATCTCCTACGTCGCGGGGAAGACCCGCGCGAACAACGGCACCTACCGCCTTTCGACCGACGGCACGCTCGCCTACAAGGTCCAGAACGTCTCGGCGGCGAGCGTCCACTTCATCCTCGATGTGTCGGGCTACTTCCTTCCCTAGTCGAGACGCGCGCCTCGCGGCGCTCGTCGTCGGGCTCCTCATCGCGTCTCCGGCCGCGGGCCAGGTCGTGCGTGGCGGAGCCCTCCCGCCGCTCTTCCCGCCCGACAACTGGTGGAACGTCGACGTGAGCGCGGCTCCGGTCGACGCGAGCAGCACGTCCTTCATCCAGTTCATCGGCCCGACGCGGGGGATGCACCCCGACTTCGGCGGAGACGACGAGGAGAACCCGCCCGCGATCTACGGAATGGTCTACGTGACCGTCCCGGGCGACCAGCCGCTCGAGCCGATCGCGTTCGACTATGACGACGAGAGC
>CAYVPO010000295.1:0-2782 GCA_964453825.1 uncultured Holophagales bacterium | reverse complement strand
CCGCAGGGCGCTTCGTTCATCCACACGAACACGGAGACGGGGCAGGTCACCCAGATCGGGACGTCGCAGGGGGCGAGCTTCTCGATCGCGACCCGCGGCGACTACATCGTCACGCTCCGCGGCTACGGCGTCGACGCGACGGCGAACCTCGCCGTCGAGGCGCCGCTCGGCGGCGGCGGCGGGACGACCCCTCCGGCCCTCTCCATCTCCTCGATCTGGGCGAACCCGTCCGCGGTCGCCGTCGGGCAGACCGTCACGATCTCCTGCAGCGCGACGGGCGGAACGAGCCCCTATTCCTACACCTTCGTTTTCGGGGACGGGACCCCGAACGTGACGAACTCCTCGGGCAACACCACGCACTCGTTCGACTCGGATGGGACGAAGACCGTTCGCTGCACGGCGACCGACAACGCGAACGCCACCCGTACCGCCAGCGTCTTCGTCACCGTAGGGGCGACCTCGTCGGGCACCTGCGACTTCGTCATCAACGACAGCACCGGGGCGAAGGTCTCCTTCGACCCGTTCTCCCGCGCGTATGACGCGGTCAGCGGCCAGCCGCTGACGTTCGTGGCCTCGAACGTGACCGGGACGCCGAGCTGGGCATTCGGGACCGGGGCTACGGCCGCCGGGAGCCCGGCGAGCTACACCTACACGATCACCGGCCTCGAGATGAAGTCCTACACGGCCACGCTGACGGCGGCGGGCGGCTGCTCGAAGAGCTACAAGGTCAACGTCTCTCCCTCGAGCGGCCAGAGCTTCCTCGACTTCACGATCACGGACGCCGACACGGGCACGGCGCTCGCGCGCTCGGGAACTGTCTACGGACCGGCGACGGCGGGGCAGCGCCTGAAGTTCACCGCCAGCGGCTTCACGGGCGAGGTCTCCTGGACCTTCGGCGACGGGACGTCCTCCGCGGAAGCGAGTCCGGTCAAGGTCTATACCCCTGCGGTCGACGCGACCTATACGGCGACCCTCACGAACGGTGCGAACACGAAACAGTACACCGTCAGCGTGAAGGGATCGACCGGCGCGCCGCTCACCGGCAACTACACCTACCAGTACGCCGACGGGACGAACGTGAATCGCTCCGCCGTCGATCCGAACAAGCCGATCCGCTTCACCGGCGCCGACCAGGCGACGACCTACACGTGGGACTTCGGGGACGGTACGCCGCTCGCGCAGGGCTCTCCGAAGGACTACTCGTTCACGCGCGGCGGGACCTTCTCCGTGAAGCTCACCGTGGCGCGCAACGGCGTGCCCGGGACGGTCACGACCGCCTCGCCGACCGTCTTCACCGTGAAGCCGCCGCCCGATCCGCTCCTCTGGGTCGCGGGCGGGATGGCCTACACGGACAACGGCCTGGGCGTGAAATGGCAGTCCGATCTCTCGATCCACAACCCCGGGACGACGACGGCCACGGTGTCGCTCGGATACGTCGCCGGGGGGGCCTGGGACGGCGCAACGAAGGTCACCTGGATCCCGCAGGCGCTCGTCGCCGGCGAGACGAAGTCGTACACGAACGTCCTGAAGAGCCTCTTCCTGCTCGATCAGGGCGCCTGGGGCGTCGTCCTCGTCCGGGGCGACGAGATCCCGGTGCCGCCCGTCATCGTGAGCCGGACCTACAACGCCGCGAACGCCGACGAGGTCGGCACGTTCGGCCTCTCCGTTCCGGCGCTCTCGGTCGCCGGGGGCGTCCAGCCCCAGTCCGCCGGGGGCGGGAACGTTCTCGCGGGCCTGCGGCACGACGGCGTCTTCCGAACGAACCTCGCGATCGCGAACCTGAAGGCCGAGACCGCGGAGGTGGAGGTCGTCTTCCGCGACCCGAACGGGAACGTGCTCGGGGTGCCGGCGCTGATCACGGTCGAGGGGCGTGGCGTCAAGCAGATCGGCTCCGTTCTCTCGACCGACCCGGCCAAGGCCGGAGAGCCGATCGGCGGAGCGGGCTACGGCACGCCGACGTCGGACTTCTCCGCCGAGGTGAAGCTCCGGAAGGGCTCCGGCATCTATCCGTACGCGACCGTCATCGACAACGGCACGGGCGACTCGATCGTCGTCACGCCGGCGGCGCGCCCCTCGCCCCGCTACAGGCTTCCGGGCGTCGTCCGGGTCCAGGGGAAGAACGGGCCGTTCTGGATGAGCGACGTGGCCGTCCTCAACCCGAGCGCGAAGGAGCGCCGGGTTCGCGTCACATTCTCGTACCGCAAGGTGGGAGCCGCCGGCCGGGCCACGATGGAGAACACGCTGGCCTTCAAGCCCTGGGAGATGAAGGTCGCCGTGGACTTCGTGAAGACCTGGCTGGGTCTCGACCCGAGTGACGTCGCCGGGTACGCCGATTCGTTCGTCGACATCGCGCCCGCCGCGGACGACCCCGCTCCGACCGACAACCTCGTCGTCGTCGGCAAGACGTACATGGCGACGGCGAAGGGGTCGATCGGCCTTCAGCTCGACGGGTTCGCGTACGAGGACGGGCTCAGCGCGCAGGGGTCCCGCCAGCGGGTCGTCCTTTCCGGGCTCGAGGCGAACAGGGACTATCGAACGAACCTCGCGCTCTTCCTGACCCCCGGCTCGACGGGGAGCGCCCAGGTGGACGTCCGGGTGCTCGACTCCTTCGGCCGCGAGTCGAGGAAGATCTCCTCCGTCGGCCTGAACGCCGACGCGCCGTTCGTGCAGATCGGAAACGACAGCCTCTTCGCGGGCCTCACGACCGGCGAGATGTCGCGAGCCACGATCGTGATCGACAACCCGCGCGGCACGGCCGTCGTCGGGGCGTACGCGACCGTGA
>CAYVPO010000294.1:0-2794 GCA_964453825.1 uncultured Holophagales bacterium | reverse complement strand
TCCCTTACGTCGTCTTCGAGCCGGAGGTCGTCGGCTCCGTCTTCGACCGGAAGATGGAAGACCGGACGCTCGTCCGGCTCGAGAGGGTCCCGAAGGTCGTCGTCGACGCGATCGTCACGACGGAAGACCGGGACTTCTTCACTCACGCGGGGCTCGACCCGACGCGGCTCGCGGGCGCCCTCCTTCAGGGGATCGCGCGCGGGCGCAAGGTCCGCGGGACGAGCACGCTGACCCAGCAGCTCGTCAAGAACCTCTTCCTCACGCCCGAGCGGACGCTCCGGCGGAAGGCCGTGGAGGCGCTCCTCGCGGTCATCCTCGACGCGAAGTACGGCAAGGAGGAGATCCTCGAGGCGTACCTCAACGAGATCTACCTCGGGCAGCGCGGCGCAGTCTCGGTGACCGGCGTCGAGGAGGCGGCCCGCTTCTACTTCGGCAAGCCGGTCTCGCAGCTCGACCTCCCCGAGGCCGCGATGCTCGCCGGGCTCATCTCCTCGCCGGGCCGGTACTCCCCGTTCCGGAACGCCGAGCGGGCGAAGACGCGGCGGGCGCTCGTCCTGAAGTGGATGCTCGAGGAGCGGAAGATCGACCAGGCCGCCCACGACGCCGCCGTCGCCGCGCCCCTCACCCGCGTCTCGAAGCCGATGACCGGAATCGAGGCGCCGCACTTCGTCGACTTCGTCCTGACCCAGGTGTCCGAGTCCCGGAGCGACCTGTCGGGAGCGGGCCTCTCGATCTTCACGACGCTCGACCCCGACATGCAGGAGGCGGCGCACGCGGCCGTGCAGGAAGGGCTCGCGGAGCTCGAGAAGCGGTTCAAGCGCCTGCGGACCGCGGAGGGGGACCAGAACCTCCAGGCGGCGCTCATCGCCCTCGACCCTCACACGGGCTCGGTCCGCGCCCTCGTCGGCGGGCGCGACTACCAGACGAGCCAGTTCAACCGGGTGGTGCAGGCGAAGCGGCAGCCGGGCTCCCTCTTCAAGCCGTTCGTCTACCTCGCCGCCTTCCAGAGACGCGACCTCTCCCCGCCCGTCACGCCCGTGACGATCCTCCAGGACTCGCAGATCGCCCTCGTCTTCGGGAAGACGGAGGGGGAGACCTGGTCCCCGCGGAACTACGACGGGAAGTTCCTCGGCCCGGTCACGGTCCGCCAGGCGCTCGAGCAGTCCCGGAACATCCCGACGGTCCGGCTCGCCGTCTGGGAGACGGGAGCGGGGAAGACTCTGCTGCCGGACGTGATCGAGGTCGCGCGGAAAGCGGGGATCACGTCGCGCATGAAGGCGTACCCGTCGCTCGCGCTCGGGTCGTTCGAGTGCACGCCGATGGAGATCGCCGCGGCGTACTCCGTCTTCGCGAACGGCGGGATCCTCGTGAAGCCGAACGCGCTTCTCGGCCTCGTGGGCCCGGAGGGGCGCCGGATCGAGCGGAAGGACGCTCCCCTCTCCCGCGCCGCCGACCCGGCCGCCGTCGCCGTCCTCGACTCGATCCTCCAGGGGGTCGTCAACCGAGGCACGGGGGCCTCCGCGCGCGGGCGCGGGGCGCAGGGGATCTTCGCGGGCAAGACGGGGACGACGAACGACGGCCGCGACGCCTGGTTCATCGGCTTCTCGCCGAGGCTCCTCGTCGCCGTCTGGGTCGGCTTCGACGACAACCGCGGGCTGAACCTCTCCGGCTCGACCGCGGCGGTCCCGATCTACTCCGGCTTCGTCCGCCGGCTGCCGGCCCACTACTTCGAGGAGCCGTTCCCCCAGGTCCCGGGGACGGTGACCGCTTCGGTCGACCCGACGACCGGGATGCTCGTGACGGAAGAGTGCCCCACCTCCGTCAACGAGCTGTTCGTCGCGGGAACGGAGCCGACCGAGCGCTGCACGGTCCACGCGTCCGGCGGCTGGCCGTTCGGCGGAGAGGCGACGCCCGAGCCCGCGCCCGGCGATCCGCCGTGACCGGATCGCGGTTCGACGTTCCGGGCGTCGACCTCGACCTCGTCGCGCGGAGCCACGGCTGGTACGACCTCGCGCCGTTCGCCTGGGACGAGGTGCGGCGGACCCTCTCCTTCGTCTTCCTCGCCGACGGCGTCCCCGAGCGGGCCGTCCTCTCGGCGAGGGACGGCGGCGTTCGGGCCGTCACGACGGCGCCGGCCCGCCTCGCCCGGCCCGTCGTCGCGCGGGTCCTCGACCTCGGCTCGAAGCTCGAGCCGTTCCACGCGCTCTGCGCCGAGCGGCGGGACGAGGGGTTCGGCTGGATCGCCGACCGGCGCGCGGGCCGCGTCCTGCGAGCCCCGACGCTCTTCGAAGACGCCGTGAAGGTGCTCTGCACGACGAACTGCTCGTGGGCGCTGACGCGGGCGATGGCCCTTCGCATGGTCGCCGTGTTCGACCGGGGCGGGGCGTTCCCGGACGCGGCGTTCCTCGCCGCGCTCCCGGAGCGCCGGCTCCGAGAGGAGCTGAAGCTGGGGTATCGGGCGCCGTTCCTCCGCGCCTTCGCGACGCGCGTCGCCGGCGGCGCGCTCGACCTCGCAGCCTGGGAGGACGCGACGCTGCCGGACGACGAGCTGGCGGCGCGGATCCGTTCCGAGAAGGGCTTCGGCCCCTACGCGGCCGAGACGCTGCTCCGGCTCCTCGGCCGCCACGGCCGCCTCGGCCTCGACTCGGGGTCGCGCAAGCAGGTGGCCCGGCTCCGGTTCCGCGGACGCCTCGTGAAGGACACGCGCGTCGCCCGCTTCTACGCGCCGTTCGGGCGGTATGCCGGCCTCGCGTTCTGGCTCGACGTCACGCGCGACTGGCACGAGGGGCGCGAG
>CAYVPO010000293.1:0-2838 GCA_964453825.1 uncultured Holophagales bacterium | reverse complement strand
CCGTTCGGGAAGAAGTTCACGCCGTTGTAGGAGGCGTCGGTCGAGACCGGGCTCCCCGAGGCCCAGGAGAAGCTGAGGCCGATGTTCGTCCCCCAGGAGGCCTGGTAGAGGCCCTGAACCTCGAAGGCGTGCGGCCGGTCGGTGTTGAGAACGCCGTCGACGAGCTTGCCCTTGGAGTCGTAGCCGTAGACGAGGCCGTCGAAGTAGCGGGCGACGTTCGGGTCGGTCCGGCCGAACTCGTCGGAGCTCGCGAGGCCGGAGTAGTTGCCGGAGAGCTTACTGTAGACGTAGGCCGCGCGGACCGAGAAGTTGTCCGCGAAGCGGCGGGCGAACGTCAGCTCGATCGCCTCGTAGTCGCGGATCGCCTCGGCCTGCGGCGGGATCGGGCCGGCCGGGTCGCCGGAGACGATGCCCTTGCCCGGGTTGCCGGTGATGTACTGCTCCTCGGAGGAGCCGTCGGGCAGGAAGACGAGGTAGCCGATGTCCTCGATCGTGTTCTTGAGCTTCTTGTTGACGTAGCGGGCGCTGACGACCGAGTTCTTCGTCAGCTGGTAGTCGACGCCGAGCTGGATCTCCTCGTTTTCCATCGGCTGGAGGTCGGGGTCGATGCTGTCGTGCGGGTCGCCGGGGGCGCGCAGGTCGCGCGCCTTGTGGCCGGCGAGCGTCGGGCAGGGGTTCTGGCCGAGCGTGTTGTCGACCCGGGAGCAGGCCGCAAAGAACGTGTCCCAGTCGAGCGTGTTCAGCTCGTACATGTGCTGGATCCAGCGGTCGGCGCCGAAGGAGCCGCGCGGCATCTCGAGCTTCGTGATGTCGTAGTAGGTGCCGTAGGAGCCGTAGACCTTCAGCTGCTGCTTGCCCGTGACGTCCCAGGAGAAGCCGAGGCGCGGGGCGAGCTTGTCCTTGAAGTCGAACTCGATCGCGTTCTTCGGAAGAGTCGGGTCGACCTGGGCGCCGTAGTTCGGGATCCGCTCCTGCTCGGTGCGGACGCCGATGTTCAGCGTCAGGTTCGGGTGGATGTTCCAGGTGTCCTGGATGAAGAGACCGACGTTCGACGCCTCGGCGGCGCCCTCGGTCCGGAAGCGGCGGACGCCGACGGAGCCGTAGGTGCCCTGGACGCCCATGCCGAACCGGTCCGGAAGGCCCCAGCGGACCTCGAAGTAGTTGCCGTTCTCGCCGAGGGAGACCGAGTTCTCGATCTTCTCGTACTGGACGCCCGCCTTGAAGGAGTGCGAGCCGAGGGCCGTCACGAAGAGGTTCGCGTCGATGCCGGCCGACGTTCTCTTCCAGTTGTCCTCGTCGGCGCTCTGGAACGAGTCGTTCGGGACGGTCGCGAAGCCGGTGGGGCGGTAGCGCGGGTCGGTGGTCGGGAGCGGGATGACGCCGTTCCGGAAGAGCATCCGGTTCTGGGCGTCGATGCCGGTGATCTCGGTGTCGGTCTCGAACAGGCCGACGCGGCCGCTCACGTAGAAGTTGCTCGTCGGGACGAAGTCGGCGTAGGCCGAGTAGCTCGACGTCGGCAACTTCGTAACGACGTCGAGGTCGGCGTCGGCCGGGGTCGAGCCGTCGAGGGCCGGGAGGTTCCCGTCCGTCTCGGAGGGGGTGACGTTCGCCGAGACCTTGAAGACGAGCTTGGAGCCGATGTTCCCCTTGAGGTTCCCGGCGAAGAAGTGGTCGGTGATGTCCTGCTCGGCCGTCGCCGTCTGCCCGAACGGCGTCCGCTCGATCGAGCGAAGCGTCGGGCTGTAGCCGAGGTAGAACCAGAGCGAGTCCTTGATGATCGGGCCGCCGAGGGCGAAGCCCGGCTCGAAGCGGGACTCGTCGTCCTTGTCGAACGTCCGGTAGAAGCCCGGCCACGACTCGTAGGCGATGGGGCGCCGGTCGCCGTTCAGCGAGGAGCTCGAGAAGTAGCCGCCGAGCCACCCGTGGAACTCGTTCGTGCCGCTCTTCGTGATGGCGTTGATGACGCCGCCGAGGGAGCCGCCGAACTCGGCCGAGTAGCCGGCCGACTTGACCTGGATCTCCTCGACGAAGTCGGTGATGAAGCCCTGGCCGGAGAGGCCGTCGTTCGGGCGGGTCGTGTCGATCCCGTCGATGACGAAGCGGTTCTCCGAGCCGGAGGCGCCGTCGATCGAGATGCCGCCCGCGAACGCCTCGTTCGCGGCGCCGGGGGCCTGCGCGACGACCGAGGTGAAGTCGCGCCCCTTCGGGAGGAGCGCGATCTGCTCGGAGGCCATGGACGCGGAGGTGGAGTTCTCGCCCACCGCGATCTGGACCCGCTCGCCGGTGACGACGACCGTCTCCATGACCGAGCTGATCTTGAGGGTGACGTTCAGGATCGCGCGGTCACCGAGGGCCACCGGGACGCGGGACGCCTCGTAGGTCTGGAAGCCCTGCAGGCGCGCCGTGACCGTGTAGACGCCGGGGAGCACGCGGGGGAAGCGGTAGTCGCCCCGCACGTCCGTGACGGAGACGAGCGTCCCGCTGGGCCCCTTGATCTCGACCGACACGCCGGGGAGCGCCTCGCCCCCGTCGGCCGTGATGCGGCCGGTGAGGACGCCCGTCTGCTCCTGGGCGCCCGCCGGGATGGCGAGGACCGCCACCATCAGCAAGACGAAAACCAGCCCGAGTCTCTTCATCGTTCCTTCCTCCCTTCGAAAATGGCCCCTGCCTGGAGCCGAAAGTGGTTTGGACCTGCCGGGCGGGTTTCGTTGCCCGGCCTTCATCGCGTGATCGAGCGCACAGGGGTGACGGCCGCCCAAAGCGGCGCTCCTCGTCTGGTACCCGGACTTCACCCCCCACATACGGACCGCCTTTCACGAGCCGAGAGTGGATCGCCGC
>CAYVPO010000292.1:0-2842 GCA_964453825.1 uncultured Holophagales bacterium | reverse complement strand
TGCGACACCGTCCTCGAGCCGCTCGTCTCGCTCCAGTGGTTCGTGAAGATCAAGCCGCTCGCCGACAAGGCGGTCGCGGCCACCGAGGCCCGCGAGGTCACGTTCACGCCCGAGCTCTGGAAGAAGACGTACGACGAGTGGATGAAGAACATCCGCGACTGGTGCGTCTCGCGCCAGCTCTGGTGGGGGCACGAGATCCCGGCCTGGTACTGCCCCGAGGGGCACGTCACCGTGCCGAAGCCGGGCGAGGAGGCCGACCCGGCCGCCTGCGCGACGTGCGGGAGCGCGAAGCTCGAGCGCGACCCCGACGTCTTCGACACCTGGTTCTCCTCGTGGCTCATGCCGCTCTCGGTCCTCGGCTGGCCGGAGAAGACGAAGGACCTCGCACGGTTCTACCCGACCGACGTCATGGTCACCGGCTTCGACATCCTCTTCTTCTGGGTCGCGAGGATGATCATGGCGGGCGTCTGGTTCGACGGGCGCGTCCCGTTCCGGGAGGTCTTCCTCCACGGGCTCGTCCGCGACGAGCGTGGACAGAAGATGTCGAAGACGAAGGGGAACGTCATCGACCCGCTCGTCATGTGCGACGAGTACGGCGCCGACGCGGTCCGCTTCGCCCTCGCCGTCCTCTCGGGCACCGGGCGCGACCTGCCGTTCGGGACGACGCGCGTCGCGGCCTCGAGGGCGTTCGCCACGAAGGTCTGGAACGCCGCGCGCTTCGCGATGGGGATGCTCGGCGACGCGCCGGTCGCCGACGAGCCGGACTTCACGACGCTCTCTCGCGTCGACCGCTGGATCCTCGACCGCCTCGCGACGACGGCGAAGAAGGTGAACGAGTCGCTCGGAGTCTTCCGCTTCGACGAGGCCGCGAACGCGCTCTACGCCTTCTTCTGGACCGAGTTCTGCGACGGCTACGTCGAGATGGTCAAGCAGGTCCTCCGGGACGATTCGCTCCCCGAGGAGGAGAAGGCGAAGACCCGCGCCGTCCTGCGGCACGTCCTCCTCGATTCGCTCGCGCTGCTGCACCCGTTCATGCCGTTCGTCTCCTGCGAGATCCGCGAGACGCTGAACGGTGACGGGGCGAAGCTCCCCGTCCTGCCGTACCCCGCCGGACGCGCCGACTGGCGCGACCCGTTCGCCGTGGAGGTCGTCGAGACGCTCCGCGAGACGGCGACCCGCATCCGGAACCTCCGCGCCGAGCGCGGCATGGCTCAGACCGAGGCGCTCGAGGCCGGCCTCGAGGTGCCCGAAGGCCCCGCGGCCGAGGCGCTCCGCGCTCACGCGCCGCTTCTCTCCCACATGGCGCGCCTCTCGAGCCTCGTCGTGGCGCCGGCCGTCGAGCTGCCGAACGCCTTCCGCGACCACGTCGGAGTCGCCGGTCTCGTCGTCGCGCTCCCGAAGAAGGAGCTCTCGGCGGAAGAGGAGGCGAAGGCGCGCAAGGAGATTGCCTCGGTCGACAAGGAGATCGAGGGCGTGAGCCGGAAGCTCTCCGACGAGTCGTTCCTCGCGCGGGCGCCGCAGGCGGTCGTCGAGAAGGCGAAGAAGCAGCTCGAGGAGCTCGCGGCGCGCCGGGAGAAGCTCGTGGCGAACCTCGGGGAGGCCGGGGAGAGGTGACGGGTCCGCTCGGCTCCGCCGCGCCCCTCGGGGGGGCGCGCTTCGAGCGCGTCGCGAACGTCGTCCTCCTCGAAGAGACGGCCTCGACGAACGACGTCGCGCGCGCCCTGATCGACCGGATGGTCGCGGAAGAGACCGACCTCCTTCCGACCTGCGTCGCCGCGCGCCGGCAGACGGCAGGGAAGGGACGGGCGGGTCGGAGCTGGGCGACGATCGGCTCGAGCGCCGTCGCCGTCTCGCTCGTCGCCCCCTGGCCGGAAGGGCCGGGCCGGATCCGCGTCCCGGTGACGTCCGGCATCCGGCTCGCACGGGCCCTTTCCGCGGCGTGGGACGTCGAGCTCCGGCTGAAGTGGCCGAACGACCTCTTCTGCCGCGGGAAGAAGCTCGCCGGGATCCTCGTCGAAGGCCGGGCGCTCCCCGACGGGGCGGGCTACGTCGTCGTCGGCGTGGGGCTGAACGTCTCGGCGACCCGCGCGGAGCTGGACGCCCTCGACCTCCCCTTCGCGACCTCCCTCGCCCTGGAAGGAGTCGACGGATCGGCGCTGGTCGGCGACCTCCCGCTCGTCGCGGTCCTCTCCGCTCTCGACGAGAGCCTCGAAGGGGAGATCGACGACCTCCCCGCGGCGTTCGCCGAGGTCACGCTGCACCGCGAGGGCGACCGGCTCGAGGTTCGCGACGGAGAGCGGGTCGTGGCGGGGCGGTATCGCGGGCTGACGGCGGACGGTCTCCTCAGGCTCGAGACCGACGACGGCGTGGCGGAGCTGATCTCCGGCGACGTGACCCGGTTCTGAGGAACGGATGGGGCTCCTCCTCGCGCTCGACGTCGGGAACACGAACACCGTTCTCGGCTTCTTCGAAGGGGACGCGCTCGTCGCCACGGCGCGGCTGACGACCGTCCGGGAGAAGACCTCCGACGAGCACGCCCTCTCCCTCCGCGCGGTCATCGAAGGGAAGGGACGAAAGGTCGGCGAGGTCGACGACGTCATCGTCTCCTCCGTCGTCCCGCCGCAGGACTTCCCGATCCGCGCGGCCTGCCGCGACGCCTTCGGGATCGACCCCCTCTTCGTCGCGCCCGGCGTGAAGACCGGGATGAAGATCCTCTACGACCAGCCCTCCGAGGTGGGCGCGGACAGGATCGTCAACGCCGTGGCGGCCGTCGCGCGATATGGCGCGCCGTGCATCGTCGTCGACTTCGGCACCGCGACGACGTTCGACGTCGTCTCCGCCT
>CAYVPO010000291.1:0-2896 GCA_964453825.1 uncultured Holophagales bacterium | reverse complement strand
GGGCGCTTCCGCTCGCGGCGAAGCAGGGCGACAAGTGCCACCCGGCCACCCCCGAGGAGGCCTACTCCGGCAACTACCCGCTCGCCCGCTTCCTCTACGTCTACGTGAACAAGGCCCCCGGCAAGCCGCTCGACCCGATCGTCGGGGAGTTCCTGAAGCTCGTCCTCTCGCGGGACGGCCAGGAGGTCGTCGTCAAGGACGGCTACTTCCCGCTCCCGGCGAAGATCGAGCAGGAAGAGCTCGCCAAGCTCCTGAAGTAGAAGCAGAGGCCCCGACGTGTCCGCCACGATCGAGAGCAGCGCCGCGGGCGGCCCCCCCGCGTCCGCGAGGGCGGCGGGGACCGCCCGCCCGCTCGGGAGGCGTCTCCTCGCAGATCGTCTCGCCGCCCGGTTCGTCACGCTCTCGGGCGTGGCGATCATCGCGGCGATCCTCGCGATCCTTTTCGTGATCGTGGCGGTCGTCTGGCCCCTCTTCGTACCCCCTTCCGCCGCCGCGGTCCCGTCCGGGAGCCTCCCGGCCGGGACCGTCCCTCTCGCGCTCTCCGTCGACGAGTACCGCGAAGAGGCGTTCGTCGCGACGAACTCCGGGCTCGTCGGTCTCCCGGTCGCCGGGGGAGAGGTGTTCCGGCAAGAGCTCCCGGCGCTCGGCGAAGCGACGGTCCTGAAGGCCGGCGCCCCGGAACCGGAGCTGATCGTTCTCGCCCTCTCGGACGGGCGCCTCTACCCGGTCGAGGTTTCGACGGAGGTCGTCTACGAGGACGGCAAGCGGCGGGTGACGCCGGTCGTCCGCCCCGGGGAGCCGGTGACGGTGAACGCGGACGGAAAGCCCGTCGCGGCTTTCGAGTACGTTCGCGGACCCGACGGCCCGATCGCGGTCGCGGCGACGGCGCCGCGGGAGATCACGCTCGTCCGGGTGACCGAGAAGTCGAATCTCATGGGAGAGACGACGCGCGAGGCCCTTTCGGTCGTCCTCCCGATCGAGGCCCGTGGAGAGATCCGGACCCTCGCGCTCGACGCCCGCGGGCAGGACGTCTTCGCCGGCACGTCGGCCGGGGAGATCGTCCGGCTCGACCTGAGGGACGAGCAGAGCCCGAAGCAGGAAGAGACCGTTCCGGCCTCGAGCGGAGGCCGCGAGGTGACGGTCCTCGGATTCCTGAACGGCGACCGGACGCTCGTCTCGGGGGACGCCGGGGGCCGCGTCGCCTCCTGGCAGGTCGTCCCCTCCGAGAGCGGGGACACGCGCCGGCTGATGCGGATCCACGACTTCCGAAGCCACGCCGCCGCCGTGACCGCCTACTCCCCGTCGCGAAGGGACAAGGGCTTCGTCACCGCGGACGCCGCGGGCTCTCTCGCGGTCCACTACGCCACGACCGGGAAGACGCTCCTCGCGCTCTCCGCCGGGAGCGCGCCGCTGGCCGCAATCGTCTTCGCGCCGAAGGCGGACGGCGTGCTCGCGGTGGCGGAAGACGGACGGCTCCACCACTTCGACCTGAGGAACCCGCATCCCGAAGTGACCTGGCGTTCCCTCTTCGGAAAGGTCTGGTACGAGGGCTACGGGCGGCCCGACTACGTCTGGCAGTCGACGGGCGGCACGGACGACTTCGAGGCGAAGTTCAGCCTGACGCCGCTCATCTACGGCACGCTGAAGGGGACCTTCTACGCCCTCGTCCTCGCGATCCCGCTCGCGCTCGCGGCGGCGCTCTACACCGCGCAGTTCATGCACCCGAGCCTCCGGTCGGTCGTGAAGCCGGTCGTCGAGGTGATGGCCGCTCTCCCGAGCGTCGTCCTCGGCTTCATCGCCGGCCTCTGGCTCGCGCCGATGGTCGAGAGGATCGTCCCCGGGCTCCTCGTCATGCCCGTCGTCATCGCGGCGTTCGCCGCGCTGGGGGCCGTCGTCTGGGGGAAGCTCCCGGTGCGGGTCCGGGCACGGGTCCCGGCGGGCTGGGAGGCGCTGCTGCTGCTGCCGCTCGTGGTGGCGGGCGGTGCGGTCTCGCTCTGGGCCGGCGCGGGGCTCGAGCGGTTCCTCCTCGGGGCCGACTACCGGCACTTCCTCCTCGAGGTGCTCGGGCTGACGTACGACCAGCGCAACTCGCTCGTCGTCGGCCTCGCGATGGGCTTCGCGGTCATCCCGATCATCTTCACCGTCGCGGAGGACTCCATCTCGGCCGTGCCGCCGGGGTTGAGCGCAGGCTCCCTCGCGCTCGGAGCGACGCGCTGGCAGACGGCTCTCCGGACGGTTCTACCGACGGCCTCGCCGGGGATCTTCTCCGCGATCATGATCGGCTTCGGGCGCGCCGTCGGCGAGACGATGATCGTCCTGATGGCGACGGGGAACACGCCCGTCATGGACGCGTCGATGTTCAACGGCTTCCGCGCGCTCTCGGCGAACATCGCCGTCGAGCTGCCGGAAGCGCCCGAAGGGGGGACGCTCTTCCGGGTCCTCTTCGTCGCGGCCCTCCTTCTCTTCGTGATGACCTTCGTCGTCAACACGGTGGCCGAGCTCGTGAGGCTCCGGCTCCGGAAGAAATACAGGACCTTCGAATGAGCGCGTCCGGAAACCGTCCGTCGCTCGCGAGGAAGAGCGGAGCCTTCCGGAGCGGGGAGCCCTTCATCTGGGTGACCGGGAGCGGCCTCGCGGTAGCCGTCCTGATGGTCTTCGGGCTGCTCTGGCTCGTCCTCGCGAACGGCCTCGGCTTCTTCTGGCCGGCCGACGTCCACCTCTTCACGCTCGAGGACGGGCGCGCGCTCGCGGGACGCCTGGCGGCGCGGGAGCGGATCCCGGCCCCGGACGCCGCCGCCGGGACGCCGGACCGCTGGCGCATCAAGGTCAAGCAGGGGAACCGCGACCTGACGGGGGAGGACTTCGTCTGGGTCGACGAGTCGGCCATCCGGTCGCG
>CAYVPO010000290.1:0-2921 GCA_964453825.1 uncultured Holophagales bacterium | reverse complement strand
CGTCCAGTTTCCGAAGGGGATGGACGCCAACGAGTACGCCCTCAAGGTCCAGCCGCCCGCCAAGGCGCTCGGCCTTCTCCTCAGAACGGCGGCGTGGATGGGAAACGGCAAACGGCTGGAGAGCGTGACGACGACGGCCGCCACGACCCCGCTGGCGATGGGAACGACGGCCGCGAGCGCCGCTGTCGCGGCGGCTGCGCCGCCTCCGGCCGCGCTCGTGCCCGCCGATCCCGTTTCCATCTCACCTATCTCACCTCTCCCGCCCGTCCCCGCCGTACGCACGTCCGAGCAGCCGGCCCCTTTAGCCGCTAAAGAAGAGAGCCTGGCCCCGGCGGCTGAAGAAGAGAAGGGCTCGCCCGCCGACACCGGCCTCGTCTCCCTCACCGACGACGTCGCGCGCTTCGCCTTCGGCGATCGTCGCTACCGAATCCTCGGCCTCGCCAAGTGCGGCTCCCTCGGCTCGATGCGCGTCAGCGTCCGTGCCGAGCGCGAGGCGGGCGACCTCTTCCTCCCGCCCTCGCCGATCACGGGGTGGTTTCAGGACACCTTCGACCTCGGCCTCCACCGCCAGAGGGCCCACTTCGAGAAAGAGGCCGCGCGCGAGCTGGGCGTCAAGGACGAGATCGTCCGCTGGGACCTCGGCAAGGTCCTCCGCAAGCTCGAAGAGGTCCAGGAGCAGCGGCTCCTGAAGCTCCTCGCCCCCTCGGACAAGCCGCCGGCCATGAGCGAAGAGGATCGGGAAGCAGCCCTCGCCCTCGGCCGCTCACCGGATCTTCTCGCCACCATCCTCGACCACTACGAGAAGTGCGGCGTCGTCGGCGAGGTCATGAACAAGCTCGCCCTCTACCTCGCCGTCGTCTCCAGAAAGCTCGAGAGGCCGCTGGCCGTCGTCATCCGCTCCAGCTCGGCGGCTGGCAAGACCGCGCTCATGGAGGCCGTCCTGGCCTTCGTCCCGAAAGAGGAGAGGGAGAAGTACTCGGCCCTCACCGAGAACTCCCTCTTCTACTTCGAAGGGAAGGACTTCAAGCACAAGGTCCTCGCCATCGTGGAGGAGGAAGGGGCGCAGCGGGCGAGCTATGCCCTGAAGCTCCTCCAGTCCGAGGGCGAGATCACCATCGCCTCCACCGGCAAGGACCCGCAGAGCGGCCGCCTCGTCACGAAGGAGTACCGGGTCGAAGGGCCGGTGATGATCTTCCTGACGACCACCTCCGTCGACCTCGACGAGGAGCTCCTCAACCGCAGCCTCGTCCTGACCGTCGACGAGGGGCGTGAGCAGACGAGGCGCATCCACCGCCTCCAGCGCGAGAGCCAGACCCTCGACGGCCTCTTCGCCTCCGACGAGAAGGAAGCCGTGAAGAGGCGCCACGCCAACGCCCAGCGTCTCCTCCGCCCCCTCCCCGTCGTCAACCCCTTCGTCGAGGGCCTCACCTTCCTCGACGACCGGACGCGCGCGAGGAGAGACCACGTCAAGTACCTCAAGCTCATCGAGTCGATCGCGCTCCTCCACCAGCACCAGCGGCCGGTGAAGAGCGAGAGCCGGCGGGGCGTGACGAAGGAGTACATCGAGGCCTCCCTCTCCGACATCGCCCTCGCCAACCGCCTCGCCGCCGAGGTCCTCGGCCGCAGCCTCGACGAGCTCGTGCCGCAGACCCGGCGGCTTCTCGACCTCCTCGACGGCCTCGTGACGAGGGCCTGCGAGAAAGAGGGGATCGTCCGGAGCGACCTGCGCTTCAGCCGTAAGTGGGTGCGCGAGCGGACGGGCTGGACCGACTTCCAGCTCCGCGTCCACCTCGGCCGGCTCGTCGAGCTCGAGTACCTCCTCGTCCACCGGGGCACCCGGGGGCAGAGCTACGTCTACGAGCTCCTCTGGTCGGGCGAGGGGAGGGACGGCCGCCCCTTCGTCATGGGCCTGGCCGACGTCGCCGCGCTCGCGGGTACGACGGAGACTTCGAGGGGGGCGGAGGGGGACTTCGAGGGGGGATCGAGCCCCCTTCGAGGGGCCTTCGAGGCCCGGTCGAGCGGGGAGGAAGAAGAGCCGGAAGCCGCTCCCCATAAGGGTTTGAACGGCTTCTCTCACGAAGAGGCGGAATCCTCGCTATCCGGGCCCGTGCTCGGGATCCCGTCGTACCCGCCTCCGGAGCCGAAGCTCGTCCTTCGCCGCGTGGCGGGCCGTCTGTAGGAGCAGGCCGTGACGAGCCCGGCCCGACGGCGCGCGGCGGCTCGACGCAAGCGCGTCTTCGCCTTCCGCGACACGACCGACCCCCGCGGCTTCGTCGTCCTCCTGAACGCGCATCTCGAGCACATGAAAGTCAGGGGCTACTCGCCGAGGACGGTCCTCTCTGCCGAGTGGTCCGTCTCGGACTTCGCCGTCTGGTGCCAGGAGCGCGACGTGATGAAGCCCCGCGACGTCACGAAGCCGATGCTCGAGCGCTACCAGCGGACCCTCTTCTACACGGAGAAGTCCGACGGCACCCCGCTGACGCTCTCGACGCAGCACCACCGCCTCAGCTTCATCAAGCAGTACTTCAAGTGGCTCGCCAGGGAGAACCACCTCCTCTCGAACCCCGCCTCCGAGCTTGAGCTGCCGAAAGTGGAGAAGAGGCTCCCGAAGCATGTCCTGACGGCCACCGAGGCCGAGGCAATCCTGGCCCAGCCCGACATCCGAAAGCCCCAGGGCCTCAGGGATCGGGCGATTCTCGAGACCTTCTACTCGACGGGGATCCGGCGCACCGAGCTGTCGGGTCTGAAGGTCCACGACGTCGACACCGAGCGCGGGACGATCACGGTCAGGCAGGGGAAGGGGCGCCGGGATCGGGTCGTCCCGATCGGAGAGCGGGCCGGAGCGTGGATCGCGAAGTACGTCCGCGAGGCCCGGCCCGACTTCGTCGTCGAGCCAGACCACGGGTACCTCTTCCTCGCCG
>CAYVPO010000289.1:0-2963 GCA_964453825.1 uncultured Holophagales bacterium | reverse complement strand
GCGCGCGCCGTTGGCGCCGCCGCGCTTGTCGGAGCCGCGGAACGTCGAGGCCGAGGCCCAGGCCGTCGCAACGAGCTCGGAGACGCCGAGGCTCGAGGCGAGGACCTTCGCCTTCAGGGCGGCGACGTCGGCCGCGTCGACGAGCGGGTGGTCGACCGGCGGGACCGGGTCCTGCCAGATCAGCACCTCGGCCGGGACCTCCGGGCCGAGGTAGCGGGAGCGCGGCCCCATGTCGCGGTGGGTCAGCTTGAACCACGCGCGGGCGAACGCGTCCGCGAACGCCTGCGGGTCCGCGTGGAAACGGCGCGAGATCTTCTCGTAGATCGGGTCGAATCGGAGCGAGAGGTCGGCCGTCGTCATCATCGGCCGGTGCTTCTTCGACGGATCGTGGGCGTCCGGGATCATGTGCTCGGGCTTGACGTCCCGCGCCAGCCACTGCCACGCGCCGGCGGGGCTCTTCACGAGCTCCCACTCGTAGGCGAAGAGCATGTCGAAGTAGCCCATGTCCCACTTCGTCGGGTTCGGCTTCCACGCCCCTTCGATGCCGCTCGTCGTCGTGTGCACGCCCTTGCCGGTGCCGAGCGCGTTCTTCCAGCCGAGCCCCTGCTGCTCGAGCGGTGCCGCCTCCGGCTCCGGCCCGACGAGCTTCGGGTCCCCGGCGCCGTGCGCCTTGCCGAACGTGTGCCCGCCGGCGACGAGCGCGACCGTCTCCTCGTCGTTCATCGCCATCCGCGCGAACGTCTCGCGCACGTCGCGGCCGGAGCCCCACGGGTCGGGCGTGCCGTTCGGGCCCTCGGGGTTCACGTAGATGAGGCCCATCTGGACGGCCGCGAGCGGGTTCGCGAGCTCGCGTTCGCCGCTGTAGCGCTCGTCGCCGAGCCAGGTCTTCTCCCGGCCCCAGTTGATCTCCTCCTCCGGCTGCCAGATGTCGGCGCGGCCTCCGGCGAAGCCGAAGGTCTTGAAGCCCATCGACTCGAGCGCGCAGTTGCCGGCGAGGATCAGCAGGTCGGCCCAGGAGATCTGGTTCCCGTACTTCTGCTTGATCGGCCAGAGGAGGCGGCGCGCCTTGTCGAGGTTCCCGTTGTCGGGCCAGCTTCCGACCGGCGCGAAGCGCTGGTTGCCCGTGCCGCCGCCGCCGCGCCCGTCCGACACACGGTAGGTGCCGGCGCTGTGCCACGACATCCGGATGAAGAGGCCGCCGTAGTGACCCCAGTCGGCGGGCCACCACTCCTGCGAGTCGGTCATCAGGGCGTGGAGGTCCTTCTTGAGGGCGGCGTAGTCGAGCTTCCGGAACTCCTCGGCGTACCGGAAGCCGGGGTCCATCGGGCTCGACGCCGGGTCGTTCTGGTGGAGGATCCCCAGGTTCAGCTGCTCGGGCCACCAGTCGCGGTTCGTCGTGCCCCGGCCGGCCACGGGGTGGCTGGAAGCACCAGTGAACGGGCACTTGCCGCTTTCGCTCATCGTCGTTCTCCTTCGTCGGGCGGGTTGCTCGGGACCGGGCTCGGGTCAGGGTCTAGGCGTGCGTCTTCTTCTCGTCCTCGCACCGTGTGCAGAGGCCTCGCACCTCGACGTGCGCGTTCAGGACGCTGCCGAGGCCCTTCAGGTCGGCCGGCAGCGGGAGGTCGTCGAGCTTCGCGCTCTCGAAGTCGCGCACGAGGCCGCAGCGGACGCACGAGAAGTGGTGGTGCCGCTCCAGGTTCGCGTCGAACCGGACGCCGTTTCGCTGCGGCCCGAGCGTCGAGACGAGGCCGAGGTCGTGGAGAGCCCAGAGCGTCCGGTAGACCGTGTCGAGCGAGACCGTCGGCATCCGCTCCTGCACGGCGCGAAAGACGGTCTCCGCGTCGGGGTGTTCCTCCGTCCCCGCGATCTCCCGGAAGATCTCGAGCCGCTGGGGCGTCAGCTTCAGCCCCGCCTCTCGCGCCACCGTCCGGAGGCGCTCGAGCCGTTTCTCGGTTCGGTCGGGCTCGGCCTTGCGTTTCATTCCTAGTTGCGTATCATCCGCAACTAGGAGACTATCGCCGCCGACGAGAAGGGTCAAGGGGAATCGACGGGGCGTTCGTGACGCACCCCGCGACGGCGACGGAAGGGGCTGCCGGGTCAGCCTGGCAGCGGGACGAGCGCCGTCTCGTCGCCCGGCACCTTCGGGAAGCGGCCTTCTCTCCAGTCCGCCTTCGCCTTCTCGATCCGCTCGCGCGAGCTTCCGACGAAGTTCCAGTCGATGAATCTCGGGCCGTCGAGCGGAGCGCCTCCGACGAGGACGGCCCGTGTCGCCGCCTCGGCCCGCAGCGTAACGTCGGCACCCTGCGCGAAGACGAGCATCCGCCCGGGCCCGGCGCTCGCGCCGCCGGCGCGGACCGAGCCCTCGACGACGTAGACGGCCCGCTCGGCGTGCTCCTCCGGAAGCGGAAGCTCGGACCCGGCCGGCATCGCGACGTCGACGTAGAAGAGCGGTGAGCGGACCTCGACGGGCGCGGCGACACCGAAGGCGGAGCCGGCCATCACGCGCAACCTCACGCCGTCGCGGTCCATCTCGGGCAGCGTCGCGCCCGGGTGGTGACGGAACGAGGGCTCGATCTCCTCGTCGACCGACGGGAGCGCGACCCAGAGCTGAAGGCCGTGAAGACGCGCGCCCGAAGCTCGCTCCCCGGGCGGCGTCCGCTCGGAGTGGACGATGCCGCGGCCCGCCGTCATCCAGTTGACGTCGCCCGGGCGGATGACCTGCTCGCTGCCGAGGCTGTCGCGGTGGAGGAGCGCCCCGTCGTAGAGATACGTCACCGTGGCGAGGCCGATGTGCGGGTGCGGGAGGACGTCGAGCCCGGACCCGGCCTCGAACGCCACGGGGCCCATGTGGTCGAAGTAGACGAACGGCCCGACCATGCGGCGGGCGCGCCAAGGGAGGAGGCGGCGGACGGTGAAGCCGCCGATGTCGCGCGAGCGCGCGTCGATGGGGGTGGCCGGCGAAG
>CAYVPO010000288.1:686-2976 GCA_964453825.1 uncultured Holophagales bacterium | reverse complement strand
GATCGTCGAGCTCCTCCTCCAGATCCTCGACGTCCACCGCGTCGCGCTCCTCCTCGTGGAGGAGGGCTCGGAGGAGCCGGTCGCGAAGGTCGTGCGGTCTCGGAAGACGATGACGGAGAACGACTCGTTCTTCAGCCGGAGCATCGTGCGGCACGTCTTCGAGCGGGGGGAGGGGCTCGTCAGCGACGACGCGCTCGTCGACCCGCGCTTCGCCGGCTCGGCGACGGTCGCCGGAGACTCGATCCGTTCCTCGATGGCCGCGCCCCTGAAGGCGGGGGAGCGAGTGATCGGCGTCCTCTACGTCGACCACCGCTCGATCCCGAACCGCTACTCCCGCGAGGACCTCGAGTTCCTCGGCGCGTTCGGCAGCCAGGCCGCCCAGGCGATCGAGAACGCGCGGCTGACCGGGAAGCTCCAGGAGGAGGCCGTGCGGCGCTCGAGCCTCCTGCGATTCTTCCCGCCGTCCGTCGTCGGGCCCCTGATGGGCTCGGCCGACTTCGGCGCGCGGGTGCGCGACGCCGACGTCACGGTCCTCTTCTCGGACATCAGCGGTTTCACGGCGATGTCCTCGGAGCTGGCGCCCCGGGAAGTCGTCGACCTCCTGAACCGCTATTTTCCCGTCATGGCCGACATCGTCTTCCGCCACGAGGGGACGCTCGAGAAGTACATCGGCGACGCGCTGATGGCGATCTGGGGCGTGCCGACACCACACCCGGACGACGCCGACCGGGCCCTCTCGGCCGCGCTCGAGATGCGCCGCGCCCTCGCGAGGCTGAACGCCGCCTGGGGCGAGGGGCGGCGGCTCGAGATCCACGTCGGCCTCAACTCCGGCCCCGTCGCGTTCGGGAACATCGGCTCGCCGCAGTACGTCCAGTTCGCGGCGATCGGGGACACGACGAACGTCTCGGCGCGCGTCTGCACGGCCGCGCAGCCCGGGGAGGTGCTGATCTCGGAGGCGACCCGGCTGCGGCTGACGACGTCGAGGTTCGCGCTGGAGGCGCTCCCGCCCGTCGCGGTCAAGGGGAAGACGGAGCCGCTCCTCCTCCACCGGGCCCGCTGGTCCGCGCCCGAGGAGACGATGGAGATCGGCCGGCTCGCCTAGTCTCCGAAGCTGATCGCGAGGTCCCGGGCGGTCTTGATCGTGTCGCAGTCGAGCGGCACGGACTTCATCCGGCTCGTCGCCTCCTCGAGCGGGACGTAGTTCACCGTCGGCGGGGCGAGGGCGACCATGATGCCGCTCTGGCCCTCCTCGAGCGCCCGGACGGCGGCCGCGCCGAACCGGAGCGCGAGGAGGCGGTCGAAGGAAGAGGGCGTCCCGCCGCGCAGGAGGTGGCCGAGGACGACGGTCCGCACCTCGCGTCCCGTCAGCTCCTCGAGCCCCTTCATCACCCGTTCTCCGGCGCCCGAGAGCCGCTCCATCGCGCCCGCCTCGCGCGGGCCGAGCGTCGAGACCGTCCCCCCCTTCGGCTTCGCCCCCTCCGCCACGACGACGATCGCGTGCCGCTGCCCGGCTTCCTCGCCGAGCCGGAGGTGCGCCGCGACCTTCTCGAGGTCGTAGGGGATCTCCGGGATCAGGATGGCGTCGGCGTTCCCGGCGACGCCCGAGTCGAGCGCGATCCACCCGGCGTAGCGCCCCATCACCTCGACGACCATGATCCGTCGGTGGGCCTCGGCGGTGGAGTGGAGACGGTCGATCGCCTCCGTCGCGAAGGAACGCGCCGTGTCGAAGCCGAACGTGATGACGGTCCGGTCGAGGTCGTTGTCGATCGTCTTCGGGACGCCGACGACGCGGAGGCCCTTCTTCGCGAGGACGTTCGCGATCGCGAGCGAGCCGTCCCCCCCGATCGAGACGAGCGCGTCGATCTCGTGCAGGGCGAACGCGCGGACGAGCTCGTCGGTCCGGTCGACCTCGATCGTCGTCCCGTCGGGCTGGTGGACCGGGAAGTGCAGAGGGTTCCCGCGGTTCGTCGTCCCGAGAATCGTCCCGCCGAGCGAGGTGATCCCTTCCACCCGCGCCCGCGTGAGCGGGACGAGGCCGCCGTCGGGGAACTGCTCGGGGAAGAGCAGCCCGTTGTAGCCGTCGCGGATGCCGAAGCAGCGCCAGCCCCGGTTCACCGCCGCGCTGACCACCCCGCAGATGACGGCGTTCAGGCCGGGCGCGTCGCCGCCCCCGGTGTTGATCGCGACGTTCCGGACTCGGGCCATCGTGCGTCCCCTTCCCGCCCCCGGGGCGGTCGATTCGCGAGGTCAGGTCAGGTCAGGTCAGCTCGAGCGCCCTCCCGAGGTGCTC
>CAYVPO010000288.1:0-676 GCA_964453825.1 uncultured Holophagales bacterium | reverse complement strand
TGCGTCCCCCTTCACGCCCCCAAGGCGGACGATTCGCGAGGTCAGGACAGGTCAGGTCAGGTCAGGTCGAGCGCCCTCCCGAGGTGCTCGATGAGGACCTCCGCCCCCTCGAGCCCGACGGAGAGCCGGATGAGGCCGGGCGTGATCCCGCGGGCGAGCCGGTCCGCCTCGGGGACGACGGCGTGCGTCATCGACGCCGGGTGCTGGATGTAGGTGATGCAGGAGCCGAGCGACACGGCGAGCTCCATCGGCGTGTCCTTGCGGCCGAAGTAGTTCATGACCGTCTCGCCGGCGGCGACGCCCCCCTTCACCTCGAAGGTCAGGATCGCGCCGCCCGAGCGCATCTGGCGGCGGACGAGGTTCGCCTGCGGGAAGTCCGGAAGGCCGGGATAGCCGACGGACGCGACCTTCGGGTGCGTCGAGAGAAAGCGCGCGATCTCGAGCGCGGTCGCGCTTTGCTGGGCCTCCCGCGGGGCGAGGCTCTGGACCGTCATGCCGTTCAGCCACGAGTCGAAGGGCGAAGGGGTCGCGCCGACGTCCTTGTACCAGGGGAAGAAGTCGGTCTTCATGAACCGGAACGGCCCGAGGAGGGCGCCGCCGATCGAGGTCGAGTGGCCGTTCACGAACTTCGTCAGGGAGTGCATGACGAGGTCGGCGCCGAGCCGGAACGGCTGCT
>CAYVPO010000287.1:0-2989 GCA_964453825.1 uncultured Holophagales bacterium | reverse complement strand
TCGACTACCATTCCTGAGCCGACATGAAGCTCCGCAACACGCTCCTCGGCCTCCTTGTCCTCGCCGCCGTCCTCGGCGGGGTCTTCTGGGCGCACAGCCGGAACGGCGCGGAGCCCGCGCCGACCGCCGGCTCCCCGACCGCTCCGGCTCCGCCCGACGACCCGGCCACGCTCCCGGACGCCACCCTCGCCGACGCCGCAGTCGACCTGGGCGACGTCCGGCTCGTCCTCTCCGCCGACCGTCCCGTCGTCGCGTTCGCGAAGACCCGCTTCCGCGTCCGCGCCGAGAAGGACGGCGCGGCGGTGCCGATCGGCGACGGCCGCCTCTCCTTCGAGATGGCCATGCCGATGGGCGACCACCGCTACGCCCTCGTCGGTGACGAGGACGGATGGCACGTGGCCGAGGTCGTCCTCCCGATGTGCAAGAGCGGGAAAAGGACCTGGTTTGCGACGCTCGACGGGAACGTCGCCGGCACGCCCCGGACGGCCCGCTGGCGGGTCGACCTGACACCCGCGGCGGAGGCGCCCGCGCCCCCGCCGGCCCCCGCGCCTTGATCGAGACGGTCAGCCTCCTCGGCTTCCTTTCTCTCGGTCTTCTCGGGGGCTTCGGGCACTGCGTCGGCATGTGCTCGCCCTTCGTCCTCTTCGTCTCGCGACGCTACGTCGCGCCCGAAGCGGGACGCGCGGCCGCGTTCCGCGCGCAGCTCTGGTACACGGCGGGGCGCGTCCTCACCTACGCGCTCCTGGGCGCCCTCGCCGGGGCGCTCGGCGGCGTCGTCCAGCTCGCCGGCGCGCTTCTCGGCCTCCAGCGCGCCGCCTCCGTCGTCGCGGGCGCCGTCCTCGTCCTCTGGGCGCTCGTCGCCCTCTCCGACCTCGTCCCCGGCCTCCAGACCGGAGGGAGCCTCTTCGCGAAGGTCGCGGCGCGCCTCAAGGGGCGCGTCCCCGGCCACCCCTTCGCCATCGGCCTCTTCCTGGGCCTCCTCCCCTGCGGCCTCCTCTACTCGGCCGTCATCGCGGCCGTCGCCCGCGGCGGACCGCTCGAGGGCGCCCTCGCGCTCACCCTCTTCGGCCTCGGCACCGCCCCCGCCCTTCTCGGCGTCTCCCTCGCCGACGAGCTCCTCGCCCGCCACCGCGCCTTCGTCAACCGTCTCTCGCAGGTGTTCCTGCTGGCGATGGGGGCGTGGTTCCTCTGGACGGGGCTGCGGGGGTAGAGAGCCAGTCAGTCCGTTCCGGAGTCCGCCAGGGTCAGCCGCCCAGCGCCCGCCCCACTTGCTTCGGGCTCTGGCCGAGGCGGAAGAGCGTCCGCATCATCATGTCGATCGACACGGAACGATCCGCAGCCTCCATCTTCGCGACGCGCGACTGGCTCGAACCAATGAGCTTCGCGACCTGGACCTGAGTGAGGCCGCGCGCCTCGCGGACCTGACGGATCCGTCGGGTGAGCGCGATGCGGGCCTCCACGAGTGCCTCCTCGTCGGGGCTCAGGGAGAGGAACTCCGCGACCGTCGAGATCGTCCAGCCGTCCTTCTCGAGCCGATCCCTTCTCCGCTTCTCCATGTCAGGCCTCCTCGAACCGCCGGAGCCGGGCGGCGCAGGCTCGAAGGACGCCCTTTGGGGTCGTCCTGGTCTTCTTCTCGAGGACACCGAGAATCACGATGGCCTCCGGTCGTATGGCATAGAAGATCCTGTGTGGCGTCGTCTGGTCCGTTACGCGCAACTCGTGGCAACCGGACCCGATCTCCGGCATCGGCCGCGAGTGCGGCAGCTGAAGCAGCTCGCCTTCCTGCAGCCTTCGCAGGAGCTCGCCGGCCTCGAGCCGGGCCTCCCGCGAAAACGGAGGAGTCCGAACTTCTCCGTGGAGCCACGCGAGCGGCTTCGTCACGCCCGGAATATATGTCGCCAATGACATATCGTCAACGGGCCGCAATCGAAGCTCTCCACGAGCGCCGCCCTACTCCCCCAACCCCTTCATCAATGCCTCCCGCGCATCGCCGTAGAACTGGATATCCACCTTCGTCGCCTTGTCGTCGGGCAGGTCGATGAGCTGACGTCGGGCCGAGACGGGCATGAGGAGGATTCGCGCCCCCTTCTCGATCGCCAGCTCGGCGATGTCGACGGGGTTGAAGACGGGGTCGACGGAGCCGCCGAGGTTGAGACTGCCGACGGCGACGAGGCCGCCCTCGAGGCTCCGCTGGAGGAGCGAGCTGCAGAGGGCGAGGAGGGCGGCGACGCCGAGGTTCGCTCCGGACTTCACGGCGTCGAAGGCGCGGAGCTGGACCGAGAACTCGTGGGTGCGCGGGTCGCGGTCGCCGACGAGGCGCTTGGCGTTCGCGTAGAGATTCTGCTCGGCGTAGCGCAGGCTTTCCTTGAACGGAGGCGGCGAGGGCTGGTTGAGGATCCTCACGCCCGAGCCCGGGCCTTCCGTCACCTCGATTCTGTAGAGGCCGGTGCCGTCGTCCGGGCCGCCTGGGCTGATCGTCCAGATCTGACCGGGCGGGAGCGGGTCGGAGCCGACGGTGTCCTCGCTCTGGAGCTCGGGCGTCGAGACGAACTTCTCGACGCCGCTCTCGCCGAGGACGTAGCTGAACTGCGTCGCGCGGAACTCCGCCGAGCCGATCCGCTTTTGCTGCTCCTTCACCCGCCGCCGGCACTCGAGGGCGAGGTGGACGGCCCACTCGAGATCGGCGTCGGAGACGGGCGCCTCGGGGTCGGGCGAGATCAGCTTCAGGAGGCCGCTGATCGTCTTCTGTGTGGCCGTCAGGTCGCGGCCGCTGAGGGCGCCGCCCCAGCGGATTCGGTCCTGGAGCGAGCGAACCCGGCTCTCCTGCCGTAGGCGGTGCCAGCACTCGGTCAGGAAGTCGCTGACGAGGCCGAAGTGGTCGGTGAAATGCTCGAGGTGGTTGAGCTTCGGGATGTCCCAGCCGGCGACGTAGGAGTGGATCCGGTCCATGAAGGCCGTGTCGTCGCGCATCTCAGGGGGCATCGGCCCG
>CAYVPO010000286.1:0-3105 GCA_964453825.1 uncultured Holophagales bacterium | reverse complement strand
ATCGGCTTGCCGAACTGGACGCGCTGGCGGGAGTAGTCGAGCGCGCAGTCGTAGGCGCCCTGGGCCATGCCGAGGGCGAGGGCCGCGATGGAGATGCGGCCGCCGTCGAGGACCTGCATCGCCTGCGTGAAGCCCGAGCCGAGCGGCCCGATGAGGGCGTCCTTCGGGACCCGGCACTCCTCCATGACGAGCGTCGCCGTGTCGGAGGCGCGCAGGCCGAGCTTGTTCTCCTTCTTGCCGGCGCGGATTCCGGGCTGGTGGAGGTCGACGACGAAGGCGGAGATGCCGTGCGTCCCGGCGGCCTTGTCCGTGACGGCCATCAGGACGGCGACGTCGCCGACGGAGCCGTGGGTGATGAAGTTCTTCGAGCCGTTCAGGACCCATTCGTTCCCGTCGAGGACGGCCGTGGTCCGCGTCCCCTTCGCGTCGCTCCCCGCCTCGGCCT
The DNA here is from genome assembly GCA_964453825.1 of uncultured Holophagales bacterium. Taxonomy (GTDB): domain Bacteria; phylum Acidobacteriota; class Thermoanaerobaculia; order UBA5066; family UBA5066; genus UBA5066. The sequence continues at coordinate 2,660 of CAYVPO010000286.1, read as the reverse complement.
CGGTGAGGCCCCAGGCGCCGATCGCCTTCCCCTGCGCGAGCGGGACGACCCAGCGACGCTTCTGCTCCTCCGTTCCGAAGAGGAGGAGGTGGTTCGTGCAGAGGCTGTTGTGCGCCGCGATCGAGATTCCGACGGAGCCGTCGACGCGGGAAAGCTCCTCGATGACGCCGATGTAGTCGATGTAGGAAAGCCCCGCCCCTCCGTATTCCTCCGGGACGATCACGCCGAGCATCCCGAGCTCGCCGAGCCGCGCGATCGCCTCCCGCGGGAAGACCTGCGCCTCGTCCCACTCCATGACGTGCGGCTGAAGCTCGCTTTCGGCGAACTCGCGGACCATCTTCCGGACGGCGAGCTGGTCGTCGGAGAGTTGGAACCCGAACGGGACGGAAGCGGCGGCACCGACGGCCGCGGGGCTGTCGAGGAGCGTGGTCATCGCGGGACTCCTTGGGCTCGTCGCCCGTATGGACGGATTCTAGCCGCCGTGCGTTCGGCGCCGCGCTAGCGCGGTGGGCCGGCCGGAGCCGCCGGGAGCTCCACGGGCGGGGGCCACGCTCCGAGGGACGTCCCCGGATAGTAGGCGGCGAGGATCTGGACGTGCGTCCGGCCGGCGAGCGCCATCCCGAACGTCCCGTTCTGGCAGAGGCCGACGCCGTGGCCCCAGCCGCGGCCGTAGAACGTGTGGACGGCTGCTCCCTTGTCGTCCGTCCCGGTGACGTGGGTGAAGAGCGACTCGGGAAGGGCGAGCGCGAAGCGGATCTCGAGCCCGGAGAGGTCGAACGCATCCCGGTCCGTCGTCACGCGCACCCTCGCCGCCCGTCCCGAGACTCCGCGCGAGAGGACGTCGACCCGCCGAACCGCGCTCCCCTTCCGCGAGGCATCGCGCTCGAGGAGCTTCCCCATCAGCTCGGCGCCGGTGAAACGGCGAACCCAGTGGATCCAGGACGACTCGCGCTCGAAGAGCCCGTCGGCCGCCGGAACGTGCGCGAGGACGGCGAGGACCCTGCCGTTCCGCGAAAGGACTCGGACCCGGTCCCCGGGCGCGACGTCGAGCGAGCCGGTCGGCATCCACGCCTCCCCGCCTCCGCGGAAGAGGAGCGCGTCGGCCGGGAGGAATCGCTCATCCCGTCCCTTCGACGTCTTCACGACGAGCTTCCCCGCGGGCGCTCCGACGAGCCGCCCCTCCAGCTCCTCGAGCCCTCCCGCCCGCAGGAGGACGGAAGCCCAGAGGCCGGCGGCCTCGTGCGGCGTGAAGGCTCGCCGAATCGGCAGCGGCGTCGGTCCCCCGACCTGGAATCGGGCGAGCGCGGTGTGGACCGTTCGCGCCGCCTCGCTCCAGCCCTGCGGGGCAGCGCCCCGCTCGGCCTCCTCCGTCAGGAGGCGCGCGTCGCCGAGGAGCCCCGTCAGGTTCGTGTAGACGGCCTCGGCCGCGAGCGACCCCGGCGGCGCCCCGGCCGGCAGGCCGAGGCGGTCGGTCAGGAGCGCGCGAGCGGCCTTCAGGTCGGCCCAGGAGGCGCCCTTCCGCCCCGCGGCGTGGAGGAGCGCGGCGCCGCGGACGGCGAGCGCGCCGAGGTCGTGTCCCGAAAGGTGCGCCGACGATGAGAGCGCGATCCGCTCCTCGCCACGGCACGGGACCGACCTGAGGTAGGGAAAGGCCGCCGGCGCGTAGGACGGGAAGACGACGACGGCGTCCTCCGTCCGGCCCCCGCAGGTGGAGGTGAAGAGCGTGTCGGCCGGGGCGCCGTTCCAGAGGAGGACCTGGCCGGCGGTCGCCCGGACCGCGTCGCTCGACAGCGGCTGCTCCGCGCTCGCGCCGCCGTAGACCTGGCAGCGCGCGGTGGCACAGAGGTCATACCCCTCGGCCGAGAAGTCGCCTCGGCGCTTCACGGCGTAGGTGCGCGCGGCGACGGCCTGCGCCTTCAGCGCCTCGAGCTCGTCGTAGACGCGCGGCCCCATCTCCAGCGGAACGACGCCGAGGAGGTAGTCCTCGAGGCCGACCCGGTTGACGACGTGGAGCGTCCCGCGGGGGGTCGCGACGAGAAGGAGCGTACCTCGGTAGAGAGCTCCGTTCGCCGGAAGGAGAGCTCCGTCCGCGGCGGAGAGCTCGACCGGCGAGGGAACCTCGCGGCGTCCGTCCGGTCCGGCGAGGAGGAGCGTCCGGATCGGGCGCCCCGGATCGGCCAGGCCGACGAGGAACGCCTCGGGGACGGCGTCGCGGCGGACCCGGGAGAGGAGCGGATCGAGCGAGGCGCGATCGCCCGGCGGCCCCAGCCGCACGGAGAACCGCCCTCCCGCTTCCGCGACGGAGGCCGGCAATCCGAGGAGCGCCGCGAGTCGTGCGCCCTCGGCTTCCGCCGCCGCGCGAGCAGCGAACACTCCGGCCTGGACCTGGAACCGCGGGGGGGCGTCGGACGCCGCGGCGGCAGCTCGCAGCTCGAGCGCCCCGATGACGCGGCGGACCTCGCCCCCCGCGCGGACGAGCCACTCTCCGGGGGGGAGGCGGAACGCGGCGCGGTCCACGGCGACTCCGACGTCGAGCCCGGCCTCACCCTGACCTGGGGGCCACTGCCCGACGTCATCCTCTCCGGCGCCCTCAACCCCGACTTCTCGCAGGTCGAGGCCGACGCCGTCGAGCTCGACGTCAACCGCCAGTTCGCCATCTT
>CAYVPO010000285.1:0-3197 GCA_964453825.1 uncultured Holophagales bacterium | reverse complement strand
CGGCCGGAGGCGATCTCCGGATGGCTGCCGGCCGACGCGGAGGAGAGCGTGACGGCGAGCGGAGCCCAGTCCGATCGCTCTCCCTCGAGACCGGCTTCGCGAAGGCGCGCGAGGAGCGCGTCGGGGTCTTCGCCCCTCGGGTCGAGCAGGACGTCCACAGGGGCCTCTGCGTCGTCGGAGAGCAGAGCGGCCTCTGCCGTCTCGAGCCCCAGGTCGGCGACCCAGCGCCGGACGAGCCACTCCGGGTGGGAGGTCTCGAGCGCGAGCCGGGAGAGCGAATCCGCCTCCGGGGGGAGGTCGATCCGGGGAGGCTTCCCCTCTGAGGCCACCTTCCGAAGGACCGCGTTGACGAGGCCCGAGGCCCGCGGCGCGCGGAGGCGAACCGCGCCGACCGTCTCCCCGACGGCGGCGTGGGGCGGGACGCGCTCGAGGAGGAGGAGCTGGGCGGCGCCAACGCGGAGGCCCGCCCTCACGTCGGCGTCGAGCGTCTCGATCGGGCGGGTGAGGAGGCGGGAGAGGACGTGGTCGAGGAGCGAGAGGTTCCGAAGCGCGGAGAGGACGATCGTCCGGAGGAGTCCCCGGTCGCGGGGCGGAAGGCGCACCTCCTTCGCGGCGAGGAGCGGCGCGGCGAACGCGCGGTCGCGCTCGATGCGAACGAGGACCTCGACGGCGAGGGCGCGGACGGGGGTGCCGTCCGTCACGACCAGAGCTCGCCGGGCGCGACCCGCTCGCCGCGGACGAACGTCGCGGCGTCGAGCGGCTTGCGCCCTTCGGCCTGCAGGCGCGAGAGAACGAGCGCCCCCGTGCCGCAGGCGACGACGACCTCCCCTCCCGCGGAGAGGACCTCTCCCGGCGCGGCACCCGTGCGGCCCGCGGTCGCCCGCGCCGCGAGGAGCTTCACGCGCCGGCCGTCGCGGAACGCGAAGAGCCCGGGCCACGGCGTGAAGGCCCGGAGGCGATTCACGAGCGCTTCCGCGGCGTGCGAGAAGTCGGCCTGGCCATCCTCGCGACGGACCTTCGGGCAGAGCGTGGCGAGCGCGTCGTCCTGGGGTATGGGAACGGCCGTCCCGGCCTCGATCGAAGGGAGCGTCGAGACGAGGAGCTCCGCCCCTTCCCGGGCCAGGCGCGCCGAGAGGGAGCCGGCGTCCTCCTCCGGCGCGACGGGCGAGCGGGCGACGGCGTAGACGGGGCCGGTGTCCATCCTCGCCTCCATTTTCATGATCGAGACGCCGCTCTCCGCGTCGCCCGCGAGGAGCGCCGCCTGGACGGGCGAGGCGCCGCGCCAGCGCGGGAGGACGGACCCGTGGACGTTCACGCAGCCCAGGCGCGGAAGGTCGAGGACCTTCTGCGCGAGGATCTTCCCGTAGGCGACGACGGCGAAGAGATCGGCACCGGCGTCCGCGATACGGGCGAACGCGGCATCGCCCTTCAGCGTCGGCGGCTGGAAGGCGGGGAGGCCGAGCTCCTTCGCGCGGCGCGCCACGGGCGGATCGAGCAGCTCGGCGGAGCGGCCGACCGGCTTCGCCGGCTGGGAGACGACGAGGGCGAGGTCGTGCCCGGCGGCGAGGAGGGCCTCGAGGGACGGGAGGGCGAAGTCGGGCGAGCCGAAGAAGACGATGCGCATCGGAGTCCGCGTCGGAAAGGTCAGCGCGGCTGGCGGTCGACGCCGTCGTAGTAGTCGGAGGGGACGAGGACCTCGCGGCTCTTCGCGCCGCCCGAGGGCGGGCCGACGATCCCGTCGCGCTGCATCATGTCGATGAGCTTTCCCGCGCGGGAGAAGCCGATCTCGAGCCGCCGCTGGAGGAACGAGATCGAGGCCATCCGCTCGCGGACGACGAGGCGCGCCGCCTGGTCGTACATCGGGTCGGCGTCGTCGGCGCCGGCCTTTCCGCTCCGGCCGTTCCCTTCCATCACCGGCTCGCGGTCGGACGTGACCGACTCGTCGTAGATCGGCTTCGCCTGCTTCTTCAGGAAGCGGCAGATCTCCTTGATCTCGTCGCCCGACACGAACCCGCCGTGGACCCGCTGCAGGTACGAGGTCCCGGGCGGGAGGAAGAGCATGTCCCCCTGCCCGAGGAGCGCTTCGGCCCCCGTGGCGTCGAGGATCGTCCGCGCGTCGATCTTCGTCCGCGTCGTGTAGGAGATGCGGCACGGGAGGTTCGCCTTGATCGTCCCGGTGATGACGTCGACCGAAGGGCGCTGCGTCGCGAGGATCAGGTGGATTCCGACCGCGCGCGCCTTCTGGGCGAGGCGCGCGACCGACTCCTCGATGTCCTTCGGGGCCGTCATCATCAGGTCGGCGAGCTCGTCGATGACGACGACGATGTAGGGCATCGGCGAGATCGACCCCTCGGGCCCGTCGGCCTTCAGCTTCTCGCCGAGCTTCTCGCGGACCTCCGCCACGGCCTCGGGGTCCCGGATCGCGGCGTTGTACTGCTCGATGTTCCGGACACCCGGCCACTCCGAAAGGAGCTTGTAGCGCCCCTCCATCTCGTCGACGGCCCACTTCAGCGCGTTCGCGGCCTTCTTCGGGTCGACGACGACCGGCACGAGGAGGTGCGGCAGGTCGTCGTAGTCCTTCATGTCGTTCATCTTCGGGTCGACGAAGATGAACTTCACCTCGTCGGGGCGCGCCTTGTAGAGGATCGAGGTGATCATCCCGTTCACGCCGACGCTCTTGCCCGCGCCGGTCATCCCGGCGACGAGGAGGTGCGGCATCCGCGCGAGGTCGGCGACGACGGGGCTCCCCTCGACGTCGATCCCGAGCGCGATCGTCAGGAGCGACGGCGAGCGCTTGAACCGTTCGCTCTCGACGATCTCGCGGAGCGAGATGAGGTCGCGGTTGCGGTTCGGCACCTCGATGCCGATCGCCGACCGGCCGGGGATCCGCTCGATTCGCACCTTCTCCGCGGCGAGCGCGAGTGCGAGGTCGTTCTCGAGGCCGGCGACCTGAGCGACCTTCACGCCGGCCGACGGCTTGAACTCGTAGGTCGTGACGACGGGGCCGGGGCGATAGCTGTCGACGACCCCCTCGACTCCGAACTCGAGGCACTTCGCGGCGATGAGCTCCATCGTCTGCTGGAACTCCTCGCGCGTCTTGTCCTGGTCCCGCTTCGGGGCGGAACGGAGGAGCTTCTCGGGAGGGAAGACCCACCCGTTCGACTCCTTCGGCGACGGGAACGGGAGGACGCGCTGCG
>CAYVPO010000284.1:0-3235 GCA_964453825.1 uncultured Holophagales bacterium | reverse complement strand
GGGGGTGCGGCCGTCGGGGCGAGACATCGCCCGGAGCTTACGGCAGGTCGACGAGGTCGAGCGCCGCCGCCTCGCGGCCGAGGAAACGCCCCGCGACGCGCCGGAGGCGCTCGGAGGCGTCGGTGACGAGGAGGTGCGTCTCCCCCGCAGCGCCCGCGCGCCGGCGTTCGGCGCCGAGGAGCGCCTCGACCTCCGCCGCCGTCGACTCGGCGGAGTCGACGAGAAGCGTCCCCTCGGGGAGCGCCGCCGCGATGGTCCGGGAGAGGAGAGGGTAGTGCGTGCAGCCGAGAACGACGACGCGCGCCTCGGCCCCTACGACCGGGGCGAGGTAGAGGCGCGCCGCCTCGCGCGCGACCTCGTTGTCGGTCCACCCTTCCTCGGCGAGCGGGACGAAGAGCGGGCAGGCGACGTTCACGACCGCGCGGGACGGGTCGAGCTCGCGGATCGCGCGGCCGTAGGCGTCGGAGGCGACGGTCGCCTCGGTCGCGAGGACGGCGATCGGCGCGTCGGCGCCGAGCCCCGTCACGCCGCGCGCGGCCCGGAGCGCGGCGCGCGCGCCGGGCTCGACGACGCCGAGGACCGGGACGCCGCCCGCCTCGTCGACGATCGCGTCGAGCGCGAGCGCCGAGGCCGTGTTGCACGCCACGACGAGCGCCTTCACGCCCCGCGACAGGAGGAGCGAGACGGCGCGGCGGGCGTAGCGGCGGACGGTCTCGGGCGACTTCGTGCCGTAGGGGAGACGGGCGGTGTCGCCGAGGTAGAGGAGGTCTTCTCCGGGGAGGCGGCGGGCCACGGCGTCGAGGACGGTGAGGCCGCCGACTCCGGAGTCGAAGAGGCCGATGGGGCGTTCGTCGGTCATGTGCGGTCGAGGCTCTCTCGGGGGGCCGGTGCGGGGCGGGTGGCGGGGGGCGGCGGGACGGGAGCGGCCGGGGCGGCCTGTTCCGGCGTCGACGTCGGCATCGGCGTCGGCATCGGCGCGACGAGAGGCGCCTCGTCGGCCGCGCGGGAGGCGTCGGGCGCGAGCGGGTGCGTCAGGTCGACGTGCCCGGCGAGCGTCTCCACCGGCTCCCCGCCGACGAGGAGGATCACGCGCGTGACGGAGGGAAGGTTCTTCGTGACGGTGAGGACGAGCGCCTGGACCGCGCCGATCTCCTCCGACGAGCCCGCCTCCCAGCGTTTCGGCGGCTCGCTGACGACGGGTGAGGGCGTGGGCGTCGGGACTTTCTTCCCGTCCGCACCGGCCGCCGTCTCCCCCTTCCCGTCCTTCCCCCCCCCCGCCGCCGGCTCGGGCGGCGCAGGCGGGGCGAGGTCGAGGACGGCGAGGCCGTTCGCGAGGCGGTAGGCGGCGCGGAGCGTCCACCCGTCCGGGAAGGGGCGGAGGAGGTCGGGGTGGCGCGGCCCGGCGAGGACCTCGGCGCCGAGGCGGCGAAGGAGCGCGACGTCGTCGACGGCGGCCGGCACCTCGCGCACCTCGCCGCGGAACATCCCGTCGGCGGCCGACTCGAACCAGATCGCCGCGAGGCGCGCGGGGATCGGCGTGGGCGGCGGCGGGATCGGGCGGGTCGGGACCGGCTGGCTCGCGACGCGCCGCTTCTGTCGCGACTCGTGGACCTTCCGCCCGGCGAGGAGGCCGAGGAGGAGGAGGACGAGGAGCGCGAGGAGCGCGAGGGCGAAGCGGCGCGGCATGGGACCGGCGTCAGCGCCGCTCGGCTGCGGGCGGCGCGAACGGGACGGGGGCGACGGCGTCGGAGCCGACACGGAAGAAGCTGTCGAGCGACCCGGCGAGCGTCTCGGCCACGGCGCGGCGGAACGCCTCGGAGGCGATCTTCTTCTCCTCCTCGGGGTTCGAGATGAAGGCGACCTCGACGAGGACGGCCGGCGCGTTGACGCCGATCAGGACGCGGAAGGGGGCCTGCTTGACGCCGCGGGTCGTGATGCCGAGGAGGCGGTTGAAGTCGGCCTGGATGATCTCGGCCAGGCGGCTCGAGGCGGTGAGGTGCTGGTTCTGGGCGAGGTCCCAGAGGATCAGGTCGAGGTCGCGCAGCGCCGCGTTCGTCTCGGCCGACGGCGTCGGCTTCGGCTCGTCCTCGTTCTCCGCGTCGGCGAGCGCGGCGGCGGCGCGGTCGGACGCGTCGAGAGAGAGGTAGTAGACCTCGGTGCCGTGGGCCGACGGCGAGCGCGAGGCGTTCATGTGGAGCGAGAGGAAGACGTCGGCCTTCGCCGCGTTCGCGGTCGCCGTCCGGTCCTGGAACCCCACGGAAGCGTCGCTGTCGCGCGTCGTGACGACGCGGTAGCCGCGCGCCGTCAGCACCTCGCGGACGGTCCGCGCGAGGGCGAGGACGACGTCCTTCTCGAGGAGGCCGCCCGGTCCCTTCGCCCCTTCCTCCGTCCCGCCGTGCCCCGGGTCGATCACGACGACGCGCGGCTCGGGGCGGGGCGTGGGCGTTGGCGTCGGCAGGACGAGGGCGCCGGGGACGCGCGTCGCCGCCGGAGAGGCGGCCGGGGCCGCCGGGGCGCCGCGCGTGACGTCGACGACGATCCGCGGCGGCGCCGCGAGCGGGTAGACGTTCGTGGAGAGGTCCTTCCCCTTCAGGACGACGGCGAGCTCGCCCGGCCGGAGGAGGAGCCGGGCGACGCGCTCGTCGTCGGGGACGACCTCGGGCGACGCGGGGACGAGCTTCGCGCCCGGGAACCGGAGGACGACCTGGTCGGCCCCCTTCTCGGTGCGGTACGAAGGCGCCTGCGAGAAGCGGAAGACGACCTTCGTCGTCCCCTCGAACGCGGAGACGGTCGCCTCGACGCCGATCTCGGGCGTCTCCACCGGACGGGCGGCGAGCGTGCGGGAGGCGCGGTCCCACGTGAAGGCGACGCCGAAGAGAGGCGCGAGGACCCGCGAGAAGAAGTCCGGCTCCGCGTAGGCGGTGCCCGCCTCGGCCCTCACCGCCGCGGAGAGCGGGACGAGGCGCGTGTCGACGACGGCGATCGGCGTCCCCGTGCCGAAGACGGCCGTGTGCGCGCCGATCTTCAGCTCGAACGAGCCCGTCGCAGCCTCGTGGGCGAGGGTCCCGCCGAGGGCGGTCGCGACGTCGCGCACGGAGAGCCACGTCGTCCCCTCGGCGTCGGAGGCCGCCACGAGGAGCGAGGAGCCGCCGGGCGCGACGAACGTGGCGGTCGGGTCCGCGGCGCGGGCGGGCACGAGCGCCAGGAGCGCCGCGAGGGCGAGGCACGGGAGGAG
>CAYVPO010000283.1:0-3249 GCA_964453825.1 uncultured Holophagales bacterium | reverse complement strand
CCGACGGCGAAGCTGGCGGCCGACGACAGGGCGGCCTGGATCGGCCGGGCGGCGGTCGACTCGTACATCCCGAGCTCGTCGCGGGCGTGGGCGCCGAGGGCGTCGTGCGCCATGAGCTGCTCGGCGACCCGGTCCGCGAGGTCGCGGTCGAGCCCGCGGGAGACGTAGATGCTCGCGAGCTCCGCGAGCTCGCCCGGCTCGTCCGTGGCCAGCTCGTGCCGCTCCTTCTCGAGGTCGGCCCGCTCGGTGTCGGCCTGCGAGCTGACGGAGACGTACTCCCCGGCGGCCATCGACATCGCCCCGGCGAGAAGGCCGGCCGCCGCGGAGACGGCGACGGAGCCCGGGGCGGCTCCGGTCGAGGCGACGCCGACGACGAGGCTCGCGGTGGAGATGAGGCCGTCGTTGGCTCCGAGGACGGACGCCCGAAGCCAGCCGATCCGGTCCGTCCGGTGGAGCTCTCTGTGGCGCGAGTAGCGGGCGGGAGCGGAGACCGAGGCGTGCATGGCGGGACGATAGCGCCACTCCTTCGTGACGCGAGCCGAGGCCGGGCCCGGACGGCAGGGCGACCGCGCCGGCGTCCGAGGTCACCCTGGCGCGGGGCGGCGCGCCCGGACGAGCGGAAGGTCGATCCGTGTTGCGCGGAAGACCTCCGCGGCGCCGGGCGGTCCTGCGCCGCGAGGGGGAGGCCACCGAAGGGAAGCAGCGTCAGGGCGAGGGGGAGCGTTCGGCACTGCACGGGGGACCCCTCGTTCGTGGAGTCGTCCGAGTCTGCGGACACCTTCGAGGCTCGCAGTCCCGCCCAGGACCTCGCGACCATTCCCTTGACAGGTCCGCCCGCTGGCCAGAATACTAGTTGCAATGACTACTAATAATGATGACCCGGTTCCTAGAGCACTCCAGGAGCTGGGTTTCTCCGAGATCGAGGCGCTCGTCTATGCATTCCTCGTCCAGGGAGAGGCGGCCACCGGCTATCGCATCAGCCATGCCATCGGGAAACCGACGGCGAACACCTACAAGGCGATCGCCTCCCTCGTGCAGCAGGGGGCGGTCCAGGTCGACGACGGGGGGAGCCGTCTGATACGGGCGGTGCCGCCCGATGAGCTGCTGGCCGGGCTCGAGCGGCGCGCGCGAGAGCAGCGCGAAACGGCCCGAGCCGCCCTTGCCCGGCGCTCCTCGTCGACGGCCGACGAGAGGGTCTACACCCTCCGCGCCCGCGACCAGGTCTTCGAGCGGGCACGCGCGATGCTCGGGAGGGCCTGCGAGATCGTCCTCGCGGACCTCTTCCCGGCTCCGCTCGACCTGCTCGCCCCGGACCTCGAGCGGGCCGTTTCCCGCGGCGTCCGGGTGGTGGTGAAGACGTACGGCCGCAGGGACCTGCCCGGCGTCGCGGAGGTCGTCGAGCCGGACTCGCAGAGGGCGCTGACGGCGTGGCCGGGACAGCAGCTCTCCCTCGTCGTCGACGCGGAAGAGCACCTCCTCGCCCTGTTCGACCCCGCGCTCGAGGCGGTCCACCAGGCGGTCTGGAGCCGAAGCACGTTCCTGTCGTGCCTCCACCACAACCACGTCGCCATGGAGCTCCTCCATACCGCGTGGAAGGGGCGCGATTCGCTCGTCGACTCCGAGGCTCTCGTCGGGATCTCGCTCCTCTCGAGCCGACCCGCGGGCCTTCGGCGGCTCCAGGAGGCGATCGGACGGAGCCCGAAGGCGGCGGAGAACGGCGAAGACGAACTGCCCGCGGCGAACGACGGCTTCTCCTGACCCCCGCGCTCCTCCCCGCTCAGCTCCTCGGCGTGGGCCGAGGAGCAGCGCGTTCCGAGGAGCCAGACGCGAGCCCCGTCGCGGCGGGCTCCGTGTCGCTCGTCGTTGTCGAGCCCGGCGGACGAGCGCTCAGGGGCCCCTTTCGCCGACGGGGGGCGCCACGCCGGCGGGGCGCCCCGCGACGGCGCGGGCGTAGGCCTCCGCGAGCTCGGCCTCGCCTCGGGCCGACACGCCGAGCTCCCGGAGGAGGCCGTCTTCGAGCGCGTAGACCCAGCCGTGGAGAGAGAGCTCCTGGCCCCGCGCCCAGGCGTCGCGGACGATCGTCGTGCAGGAGACGTTCCGGACCTGCTCGATGACGTTGAGCTCGCAGAGGCGGTCCCGGACCGCCCTCTCGGGAGCGAGCCCGCCGAGCTGTGCGGCGTGCTTTTCCCGGACGTCGGCGACGTGCCGGAGCCAGTTGTCGACGAGGCCGTGGCGCTCGCCCCGGAGCGCCGCCAGGACGCCCCCGCAGCCGTAGTGACCGCAGACGATGACGTGGCGGACGCGGAGGACGTCGACGGCGAACTGGAGGGCGGAGAGGGCGTTCAGGTCGCTCTGAACGACCAGGTTCGCGACGTTCCTATGGACGAAGAGCTCGCCCGGCAGGAGCCCGACGATCTCGTTGGCCGGAACGCGGCTGTCGGAGCAGCCGATCCAGAAGTAGGGGGGGGCCTGCTGGCGGCAGAGGCGCGAGAAGAACTCCGGGTCGGTGCGGCGCAGCCCCTCGGCCCAGGCCCGGTTGTTCTCGAAGAGGGAAGGCAGGTGCTTCATGCGTTCGACGACCTCCGTGGGCGGGCCGGGGCGGCGAAGGAGAGGGCCTCGAGGACGACGGCCCTCACGGGGCGAAGGAGCCCCACCGAAGGGGCCCGCTCGTGCGGCCGGTCACGCTTCGACCGGGATTCCGTAGCGCTCCCGGAGGACGTTCGCGTGGTGGCGGAGGTGGCCCGCCATGACGAAGGCCCAGGCGCGGGCGGCGTTCGGATGTCCCCCGACGAGCCCGAGGCGGTCCCACGCGGCGCCGTCGAGGTGGCGGAACATCAGGACATGGCTCCGCCGGAGGGAGGCGAGCTCGTCGAGCAGCTCGTCCAGGGGGCAGGCGTCGTGCGCGGCGGCAGCCGCGTAGGCATCCTCGTCGAAGCTCGGGAGCGTCGCCTTCTCGCCGCGAGCAGTGGCGAGCGCCCGGTAACCGAACACGCGCTCGGAGTCGACGACGTGCCCGACGACCTGGGCGACGCTCCACTTCCCCTCGGCGTAGCGCGAGCGCGCGGCTGCCTCGGGGACGCGTCGCAGAGCCGCCTCGAACGCGAGCCCCTGCGTCTCGAGGACGGCGAGGACGTCGGGCTCGGTGACGAGAGCGATGTAGGGCGCGAAGTGGAGACTGTATGTCCCGGACACCGGACGGACGCTGCTCATGGATCGCGATCCTAAGACGAATGGGGGACCGGGTGGGGG
>CAYVPO010000282.1:0-3327 GCA_964453825.1 uncultured Holophagales bacterium | reverse complement strand
TCTCGGGGATCTCGAGCCTCGGGTCGGCCTCGGCCTCGATCTCGAGGAGGTCCCCTTCGGCTCTCAGGGCGGCGAGGAACTGGCGAAGGTCGTCCATCGCCGCGGAGGTTACGACGCCGCGGGCCGGACGGCTCCGGCCCGCGGCGGAAGCCTCATTCGAAGTACCCGCTGACGTCGAGGACGACGTGCGTCGTGCCTTCTGCCGGGAGACCGGCACGGACGGAAAGCGAGCCTGCGGTGCCGAGGATCGGGATCACGTTCATGGCGCGCGTCTTCCCGGCGGTGACCGGGACCTCCGTCGTCCCGGAGACGATCGGGCCTCCGGCGAAGACGGAGAGGGAGCCTGTGGCGGTGGGGTTGACGACGGTGACGTTCGCGGCGACGGAGACCGCGGTCGAGGGGATGCCGCAGCGGCCGGCGACGGGGAGGATCAACGTCTGCGCGTTCGCGAGAGGGACGCCGCCCGCCGGACCGGCCGGGTCGCGCGTGTCGGCGACGCGGCAAGGGGTGACGGGGCGGAATCTCAAGGAGACGGGAACGCTCCAGAGCTCGAAGCCGTTCGCGCCGTCGTTCGCGGTCAGGAAGACACTCCCCCCGGAGCGGGTGAGGACGGAAGCGCCCCAGCGGAGATTCTGTGGAACGTAGCTCCCCGCGAGGCCGGGGTTGAGGTCCGCGACCCTCGACGTTCCCGCCACCGTCCCGTCCGTTCGCCAGAGCTCGGGTCCCGAGACCAGGTCGGCGGCGAAGAAGTAGACCTCACGCCCGGCGGTGACGATCATCTCGTCGTACCTCGACGAAGCGGGGCCCGGCGCGATGTCGCGAACGAGAACCGTCCCGGCGGCGGTCCCGTCGGTCTTCCAGAGCTCGAGCCCGTGAACGCCGTCGTTCGCCCAGAAGTAGAGGGCCGACCCGAGGACCGCCGTGTTCCTGGGCTCGGACGACCCGGGTCGACCCGGGTTGATGTCCTTCAGGAGGGAGGTGCCGGCGGCCGTTCCGTCCGTAATCCAGGGCTCGAACCCGTGACTGCCGTCGTCCGTCCAGAAGACGACTCTGTCGCCCACGCGCACGAAGGTGGAGCAGAAGTCCGCCAGCTTCGAGTCGCCTTCGGGGACGATGTCGAGGAGCAGGAACGTGCCGGCTGCGGTGCCGTCCGTCCTCCAGAGCTCGCGCCCGTGCGTCTCGTCCTCGTCGGCGAAGACGAGGACGTCACCGAGGGCGGCGCCCGTCCTGGGATGGTCGATGCCCGGCAGCGGACCGGCCGGATCCGATCGGCCCGGCAACGGACCGACCGCAACCGTGCCCCCGACCGTCCCGTCGGTCTTCCAGAGAATCGTCCCGGTCGGGAAGACCTCCTCGCGGAAATAGAAGGCGCCGTTCAGGACGTCCAGCGGGTCGATTCGGCTGCTGGAGGAACCAGGTGTGAGGTCTCCGAGGAGGAACGTTCCGTCGGGTGTTCCGTCGCTCCGGAAAAGCTCCGAGCCGTGGGACTCATCGAATGCGGTGAACAGGAGGACCTCCCCCAGCTGGCCGACAGGGGACAGATTGCTTCCCTCGGGGCCGGGTCGAAGCTCCTTCAGGAGGCCGGTCCCGGCGTCGGTCCCGTCCGTCCGGAAGAGCTCCCGTCCCGTGGAGGACGTGAAGGCCGAGAAGAGGACGTGGGCCGAGCCGGCGAAGAGGCTCACGGGATCCGAGCCGATGGGCCCGGGCTCGAGGTCCTTGACGGGAAGCGTACCCGCAGGCGACCCGTCGCTCCTCCAGAGCTCCCTCCCGTGCGTCGCATCCTCGGCCGAGAAGAGGAGCGTCCCGTTCACGTCTGTGAGCGAGAGCGGGAGACCGTCGTTCGGCTTGAAGATGGCTTCGAGGAGGGGGATGGTCCCCGCAGCGGTTCCGTCGGACCTCCAGGTGTTCGACAAACCGTAGTCGAAGAGCGTCAGGAGGGCTCCCGGAATCGAGACGGACTGCCAGATCGACTCTCCCCAGGGACCCCAGTCGACGTCGGCCTCGACGAGCTTCACGAGCGACGTGCCGTCCGGGGTACCGTCCGTACGCCAGAGCTCCGTGCCGTCGCCGGTCGCGTCCCGCCAGAAGAGGAGTCCTCCCGGAATGGCTCCCGATGCGTAGAGGTCGACCGTGGGCTCGAACTCCCCGACGAGCGTGAGGCCGGCAGGAGTCCCGTCGCTCGCCCGGAGCTGCGTTCCGCCGGTGGTGAAGAAGATCAGGTCGCCGCTCTGAGCGAGTGAGGAGGTGCTCTGAACCGAATGGACGAGAACGGTGCCGGGTTCCGTTCCGTCGCTCTTCCAGATCGACCCGTCCGATTCGAGCCTGAAATAGAGCTCGCCGCCGTGAGTAACCAGGGACGATGGGCCGGAGCCGGAAGCGCCGGGCAGGATGTCCTTCACGAGGACGGTCCCTCCCGGAGTCCCGTCGCTCTTCCAGAGCTCGAAGCCATGTGCCGCGTCGAAGGCCGCGAAGAAGAGGGTGCCGTTCACGTTGACGAGGGAGGAGATCGAGCCGGCGGAGACGGAAGGGAACGTCGCGAGCAGGATGGTCCCGGCCTCGGTGCCGTCGCTCTTCCAGAGACCTTCCTCCGGGTTCGCGGAGCTCACGTAGGTCACGAAGAAGAGCGCGCCTCCGGCTTCGGCGAACTCGGAGCCGCTGATCGACCCTGTGGGCCCGGGGACGATGTCTTTCACGAGCGACGTGCCTGCCGTGGTGCCGTCGCTCGTCCAAAGCTCTCTTCCGTGTGCGCCGTCGTCGGCGGAGAAGAAGAGCCGGCCACCGACCGCCGTCAGGTGCCAGAGGTTGTCGTTGTAGTAGCTGGTCAGATTGCTGACGTGAGCGACGGGGGAAGTGCCTGGCGCGGTGCCGTCCGATTTCCAGAGCTCCGTGCCCGTCGGTCCGGACGCGCCGAAATAGAACGTCCCACCGAGGTCCGTGCCCGGTCCGTAGGACAGGTCGAGGTTCAGCAACCGTGTGGTCCCCGTCGTCGTTCCATCCGTGACCCAGAGGGCGAGGGCCTGCGAGGGGTACCACTCCCTTGCGGCCACGAATGCCCGACCGCCGGAAATGCCGAGGAAATTGACGAAACCAACGCCTGCCGTCGGCGTCGCGGAGGCGCCCGGGAAGGAGTCCTTCACGAGAGTGGGGGCCTGGGCGAGGGCGCCGGCCGCAACGGATACCGTGGACGCGAGAAGCAGGGCGGGAGCGACGAGCTTCATCGGGCTGTCACCCTTTCGCTGGGTAGTGTATGCAGCGAGAGACGCCTCACTCGAAGTATCCGCTGACGTCGAGGAGGACGTGCGTCGTGCCGCCCTCCGGCAGGCCGGC
>CAYVPO010000281.1:0-3329 GCA_964453825.1 uncultured Holophagales bacterium | reverse complement strand
GGGGCGACCATGTGGTTCACGGGCCAGTTCATCTCCGTCTCGGCGAAGCCGTACGAGCCGCTGTAGGGGAGGCCGACCTCCCGCATCCCGGCGGCGGCCGCGGCGTTCCAGTCGAAGTCGCCCCAGTAGCCACCGTCGCCCGGAGCGGCGGAGAAGAGCTTCGGCTGGACGAGGACGCGCTGCTCCGTGTCGTAGATCTGCCGGGCGCGGTGGACCTTGACGGGGGCGACCTTCGCCTCCGGCACGTCGTACTCGCCGCCGAGCGGGTTCAGGACGAGGGGGCGCGAGGGGTCGAACGTCTCTCCGAGGAGGTAGTGCGAGGCCGTCCCGTCGAACCAGGCGTACTCGGGGACGACGTCCATTCCCCAGGTGAAGGTCCCCTTGATCGACAGGTAGGCGTGGTTCCCGTCCGCGTCCTCCTCCTCGTAGGGCTTTCCGTCCTTCAGCTTCCCGGCCGTCGACCAGTCCCAGCGGAGCTTCGTCGCGTTCACCTTCGCGTACTCGGGGATGTGGCAGGTCTGGCAGGCGACCTTGTAGCCGTGTTTGTTCAGGAGGTCGTCCTCGTGCGGGACGGCGCCGTGGCAGCTCTCGCACGCCACGCGGTTCCGGTTCATCGAGGAGAGCGAGTAGGCCTTCCCGAGCATCTGGTGCTTCTCGGCCCGGTGGCAGTCGACGCAGGCCATGTTCGCGCCGTCGGTCCCCATGTGGACGTCGACCTCGCGCGTCACGTCGAGCAGGGCGACCTCGAGGTCGCCGTGCTTGACGTTGTTGCCCCCGCCGCCGAAGAAGTGGCACATGCCGCAGTTCTCGCGCTGCGGGCGCCCCACCTTCCGCGCGACGGCGGCGAGGTCGAGGCCCGGCTCGGGGAGGCCCGCGCCTCCGGTCTTCTTCGCGTACGTCCCGCCGTTGTCATGGCAGGCGAGGCAGTCGACGTTCATCGGGTTGGAGAAGTCGAACGAGGCGTCGGCCCAGCCGTAGCCGGCGTGGCACTTGTCGCAGCTCTGCTGGCTCCCCGCGACGCCGATGCAGAAGTTGTTCAGGACGTTCTTCTTCCCGACCGCCCGGATTCCCTTGCCGGCGACGTACTCGACCCGCTCCCAGCTCCAGTGCGAGGAGGACATCACCTCGGTGTGCCGTCCGTTGTGGCAGGAGATGCAGGCCGCCGTCACGTCCTGGGGCCTTCGGAACGGCCCCTTCAGCGGCGCGAAGAGCGCGTGGTCCACGGACGGTTTCGTCTTCGTCCGGTAGGTCTCGCGAAGGGCCTCGACCGGCTTCGGCCCCGCGTCCTTCTTCCGGACCTGGGCCACGACGAGGCTCGCGGCGACCGCGAGCCCGACGAGGGCGAGGAGGATCTTCTTCATTCCGCTCCGTCCGGGACGGCCGGTCACGGGCCGCCCGCGCAGCCCGGGTAGGGCCACGGCAGACGGAGTTCAAGAACGGCGCCACCCCGAAGACCTGCGTTCTGGACCCGGGGCGTCGGCCGGGATGCGGCAGGAAGGTGTTGAGGAGAGTGGACTTCGGGACGGAGCGGCGCTCGCCGTGGTCTGCCGTGCCCCGTGGAGCGGCTCTCGAGCCGGGGCAGGGTGTTGCAACGCTCCGCGCGCCGACGAAACGGTTTGCGCGCCCCACGACGCGCGATCGGCTCCCGCGGGAGCCGGTCCGGCGGCGCGCGGCGCGAGGCTACTTCTTCACGAGCTCGACGCGCCGGTTCTTCGCGCGGCCGTCCTCCGTCCGGTTGTCGGCGACCGGGACCGTCTGCCCGTACCCCTTCGCCGTCATCCGGCCGGCCGCGATCCCCCGCTTCACGAGGGCCGCCATCACCGCCTGCGCGCGTTCCTGCGAGAGCTTCAGGTTCGCGTCGGCGCTCCCGACGTTGTCGGTGTGGCCGCCGACCTCGACCTTCAGCTCCGCCGCCGCCTTCAGCGCGGCGGCGGCGTCGTCGAGGAGCTTCGCCGAGTCCGGCGAGATCGTCGCCTTGCCCGTGTCGAACGTGACGTAGAGGGAGACGAATCCGTCCTTCCTCAGCTGGTCGGCGATCTCGTTGACGGCGACCTCCTGCTTCATCGCCTCGCGCTCCGAGACGGTCATCAGGTAGCTCCCGTCGCTCTCGCTCGCCTGGAGGAAGGCCCAGGTCTCCTTGCCCCCCTTCACGAACTTCATCGTCAGGCCGAAGCTCGTGCAGCTGTTCCCCATGTCGGGCATCCCCTCGGTGTCGTAGCTGGCCTTGCACCAGCCGGGCCACTGGCCCTCGATCGTGCCTCCAGCCTTCTTCGCGGCGGCCTCGAAGTTGCGCATCAGCTGCAGGCCGCTCGGAGGGGTCGTCCCCTCCTTGATCTGGAAGTTGACGCGCCAGGTCGGCCCCTCGACCTCGACGGACGGGAGCACCTCCTCGCCGGGCTTCATTTGCCCGACGGGGAACTTCCGCAGGTCGAACTGGCTGCTCGCGCAGTCGACGATGTACGAGTTCGGGAACCGCGTGAAGAGCGGGTGGTCCTTGCAGCCCTCGTCGTCCTCCTGGGCCCGGGCCGGAGCGGCGGCGAGCAGCAGCGCCAGGGCGCCGAGAGCGATCCTTCTCATCTCATTCCTCCTCGATCGTCCCTTCCGGGGACGTCCGCGGCCACGCCGGCCGAATCGCCGCGGCGGGCGCCTGGACGGGCCCGGAAGGCTTCGACTCGAGTCGTGGCGAGCGCGTCGGCGATTCTCCGATCGCGGGGCGCGGGGGTCAAGGAACGTGCCGGCCGGCGAGGGACCGCGACGCGCGAGGCGTCGCGGCAGTCAGCGGATCTCGATCCCGGACCTCGACGCCGTCTCGCCGATCCTCCAGGCGCGGCCGCCTTCCCGCTCCAGGGTCGAGAGGAACGTCCCTTCGCCAGCCTCGGGCACCGCCACGAGAAGGCCGCCCGAGGTCTGCGGGTCGGCGAGGAGCATCGCCTCGGCGTCGGTCAGGGGGCGCGAACGCGCCAGGCGCGGCCCGAAGTGCTCGAGGTTCCCGAAGGCTCCGCCGGGGAAGACCATTTCGGCCGCGAGGCGCGCCGCTCCGGGAAGGAAGGGGAGGGCGTCCCAGTCGAAGCGGAAGCGGACGTCCGAGGCCTCCGCCATCTCGAGCGCGTGGCCGAGGAGGCCGAATCCGGTGACGTCGGTCGCGGCCTTCGCCCCCGCCGCCCGCGCGGCGCGTGCCGCGCCCCGGTTCAGAGTCTTCATGGAGGCGACCGCCGCGGCGACCTCGCCCTCCGAAGCGAGGCCGCGCTTGAGGGCGGTCGTGACCGTCCCCGTCCCGAGCGGCTTCGTCAGCCAGAGCGAATCACCGGGCCGTGCGCCTCCCTTCGTCA
>CAYVPO010000280.1:0-3350 GCA_964453825.1 uncultured Holophagales bacterium | reverse complement strand
CCGCGGAGCCACGCCTCGAGGTAGAGGATGCCGACGTTCAGGTTCTGGCGGAGCCCCTTCTCCGTGACGGGCCCCTCGGGGACCGCGAGAAGGTCCTTCGCCGTGATCTCGGCGGCCGGCATCGCAGTCGCGATCTGGTTCGGCTGCGGCATCCCCGCGTCGAAGATCTCCATCGCGATCGGGACGAGACCGGGGTGGGCGACCCAGGTCCCGTCGTGCCCGGCCTTCACCTCTCGCAGCTTGTCGGCCCGCACCTTCGCGAGGGCCGCCTCGTTCGCGGCGGGGTCGTTCTTGATCGGGATCTGCGCCGCCATGCCGCCCATCGCGTGGATGCCGCGCCGGTGACAGGTGCGGATGAGGAGCGTGACGTAGGAGGCGAGGAAGTGCTTCTCCATCGTCACGAGGCCGCGGTCGGGAAGGACGAAGCCGGGGAGACGCCCGAGGCGCTTGATGAACGAGAAGATGTAGTCCCAGCGGCCGCAGTTGAGGCCGGCGGAGTGGTCGCGCAGCTCCCAGAGGATCTCGTCCATCTGGAAGGAGGCGAGGATCGTCTCGATGAGGACGGTCGCGCGGATCGTCCCGTGCGGGACGCCGAGGTCCTTCTGCGCCTTCACGAAGACGTCGTTCCAGAGACGCGCCTCGAGGTGGTGCTCGAGCTTCGGGAGGTAGAACGCGGGAGTCTTCCCCTGCGCGATCAGGCGGCGCCCGCCGTGGAAGAGGAAGAGACCGAAGTCGAAGAGGCTTCCCGAGCAGGGCCTGCCGTCGACGAGGAGGTGCTTCTCGAGGAGGTGCCAGCCGCGCGGCCTCACCATGAGGACCGCGGTCTTCTCGTTCAGCCGGTACTCCTTGCCGGTCTCGGGGGCGCGGTAGTCGATCGTCCCGTCGACGGCGTCGCGCAGGTTCCGCTGCCCCTCGATGCAGTTCGCCCACGTCGGCGAGTTCGCGTCCTCGAAGTCGGCGAGGAAGACCGTGGCGCCCGAATTGAGGGCGTTGATGACCATCTTCCGGTCGACGGGGCCGGTGATCTCGACGCGCCGGTCGAGGAGCATCGCGGGGATCGGGGCGACTCTCCACTCGGCCCTACGGATCTCTTCCGTCTCCGGGAGGAAATCGGGAAGGACGCCGGAGTCGATCTTCTTTTGGACCTCGACGCGGCGGGCGAGGAGCTCCTCGCGCCGGGCGCCGAACGTCCGCTGGAGGGACGCGACGAAGCGGAGCGCCTCGGGCGTGAGGATCTCGTCGTACTGCAGGCCGATCGGACCGAGGACCTCGATCCCTTCCTTCGCGAGGGCGGAAAGCACTTCGTCGGTGGGCACGGGGGCCTCCTCGTCCGATCGTTTCGGGGTGGTCCCCGCAGTTTACGGTGTCGCGCCGCGACGCGGCACGCGGCCGGGCCGCCCGCGGGGCGCGGATATGCTCCCGGGACCGATGCGGCCCGCCTTCCCGTTCTCGCTCTCCGGCCGGCGGCTTCGCCGAGCGGCCGGGGCCGCGCTCCTCCTCGGCGCGCTCCCGCTCGCGGCCGCCCCGCCGAGGGGCCGGGTCGAGCCCGCGTTCGGCGTGACCCCGGGCGGACTCGTCTGGGTGGTCGAGCCCGCCGCGCGGCGGCTCGTCCTGCGCGAGACGGGCGGATCTGTGCTCGCGGCCTTCCCGATGGCGGCCGACGAGGGGTACGTCCTCGGCGCGACCGACGCCGGCGCGCGGGTGACGGCCCCGACCCCCGACGGCCTCCGCCGCCTCCCGGCGCGGACCGCGGGCGAGTCGCACGTGGAAGCGCGATTCGTCTTCCGCGGCTCCGACGGCTCGATCCGCGCGATCGCCCGGACGAGCGCGCTTCGCGGGGCGGAGCCCGCCTTCCTCGGAGACGAGGCGTGGCTCGTCCGGCGGGAAGCGGGGAGCTTCCGGCTCATCCGGGTGGGCCCCGACGGCGAGGCCCCGGCCGGCGCGATCCGGGAGGCCGACGTGAGGAGGCTCGCCGGGAGGACCGCTTCCCCGCGCGTCTTCGCCGGCGCCCCGGCCGCCGTTCTCTTTCCCGGCACGCGCGCGGAGGTCTTCTGGACTGCCGCCACCGGTTTCGTCGTCCCCGACCCTCTCGAGGCGTGCGGGGAGGGACGGTCCAGGTTTCTCTACCGGCACCCCGACGGGATCGTGCGCGGCTCGATCCGGACGGCCTCCTCTGCGGACTCTTCGTGGGGCGGCGAGCCGCTCGCCGTCGCGGAGCTCTTCGACGCCGGAGGGCGCCTCCTCCGTTCCGCGCCGCTCGGCCGCTGGGCCGAGCTCTTCCCGCTTCCCGACGGCGCCCTCCTGGGGCTGGACGGGATGCAGGCCGCGCGCTTCGACGACCGTTTCGTCGAGGTCTCCCGCGCCGTCCTCCCGCTCGAAGAGGGCTCCGACGCCGAGGTGGCGGTCCGGGTCGTCGAGCAGCTCCGACGGCTCGAGCGGCTCGGGGCGCGGGCTTCCGGCGCCGACTGGGCCGAGCTCGCGCTCCTGCCGGGGGCCCCGACCGGGAGTCACGTCGCTCTCGCCCGCCGCGACCCGGGCGGGGCGCTGACACGGCTCGCCCTCGTGCCCGACGGGGACGCCTCCGCCCCGCTCGCCACGCGGGCAGTCGGGCTCCTCCTCGACCTCGCCGAGACGGAGGAGCGCTCCGCCCTTCGGCGGGAGCTGCGAGCGCTCGTCGAGGAGGGGGGGCCGGTCTGGCTCCGGCGGGCCGCCGCGTTCGCCCTTCTCGAGAGCCCGGGCGAGGCGCCGGCCTGGGCGCTTCCCGCCGTAGCCGAGGCCGTGGCCTCGGGAACCGCGGCGGACGGGTTCGAGCTTCCCGACGAGGCCTGGACGGTCGAGCTCGCCGAGCTCGTGACGGCGGTGGACCGGGCGCGGATCGACCGGATTGCGGCGGAGCGGCCGGAGCTCGCCGAGGCGCTCCTCGCCGGAAGCCTCGACGACGCGTTCTCGTCGTCGCTCGAGGAGCTCCGCTTCCACGCCCCGGCGCGCCTCTTCTCGCGGACGCTCCTCGACTGCGCCGCGGGTCCTCCGTCGGTCGCGGGACTGCTGGCGCTCACGCGCGTCGCAGAGGCCGCGATCGAGGCCGCCCCCTCGCCCGCCGAGGTGCTCGTCGGCCGGAGCGACGAAGAGAAGGACGCGAAGGCCCGGGGCGACCTCGCGGAGGCGCTCCTCGAGGCGCGCGATTCGCCCGAGCCCTCGCTCCGCGCCGGGGCCCTCGCGCTCGGGCCGCTGACGGGGCTTCCCCTCGACGCCGGCCGCTACCGCTCCGAGGTCCTCCGCCGCCCGCACCTCGGCGCGCTGGCCGCGCTCGGCCTGCTCGCCGACCGCTCCCTGCCGCCACGGGACTGGAT
>CAYVPO010000279.1:0-3370 GCA_964453825.1 uncultured Holophagales bacterium | reverse complement strand
GGAGGTCCCAGGCCTCCTCGTCGAGGCTCTCGAAGTGCGCGGGGTCGTCGAACGGCACCCGCTCCCGCGAGCCGCCGACGGTGACCTTCGCCCCGGCCGCGGCGAGCTTGCCGAGCTCCCGCTCGAGGTACCAGCGGACCGCCCGGGGGCGGGCGAACTCGCCGCGAAGGAGGGGGTTGTGGCGGGACCAGGGCCGGTCCACGACGACGAGCGGGTAGAGGCCCTCGTCCCAGGTCTCCTCGACCGCGTCGCAGAGGGAGGAGACGAGCGGAGTCCGGTCCTCCTCGGCGGAGAGGACGGCGAAATCGACGGCGCGTTCCATGAAACGTCCAGACTACCGGAGACGCCGTCTCTCCGCACGCCGGCGCCGCAAGCCCCGTCCCGGCAGTCCGCGGCCCGGAGGAGTACGATTCCTCGCCCTTCCGATCGGAAGGAGTACCAAGGAGGCACATGTCCAAGCGTTTTTCGGACCTCGATCAAAGGAGGCGGGAGCTTCTTCTGGGCGGCGGGGCCGAGAAGATCGAGAAACAGCACCGCCAGGGGAAGCTGACGGCGCGCGAGCGCCTCGGCCTCCTCCTCGACCCCGAGAGCTTCGTCGAATTCGGCCTCTGGGCTCAGGAAGACAACGGCGAGCCGGGAGCGAAGGTCCTCCCGGGCGAGGGCGTCGTGACCGGCAAGGGGTGGGTGGACGGGCGCGCCGTCTACGCGTTCTCCCAGGACTTCACCGTCAGCGGCGGCTCCGTCGGCAAGGTCCACGCCGCGAAGATCTGCGAGTGCCTGCGCGGGGCGCTCCGGACCGGGCTTCCCGTCGTCGGCTTCAACGACTCGGGCGGCGCGCGGATCCAGGAGGGTGTCGAGGCGCTCTCGGGCTACGGCCAGATCTTCTACACGAACACGCTCCTCTCCGGCGTCGTCCCGCAGATCAGCGTCATCGCGGGCCCGTGCGCGGGAGGTGCGGCCTACTCGCCCGCCCTCACCGACTTCATCGTCATGGTGGAGGAGAGCGCGAAGATGTTCATCGCCGGGCCCGACGTCATCAAGGCGGCGACCGGCGAAGTCATCTCCGACGAGGCGCTCGGCGGGGCGAAGGTCCACTCCGAGGTCTCCGGAAACATCCACTTCGCCGCGCCCGACGAGCGGACGGCCGTCACGATCGTCAAGCGGCTCCTCTCGTACCTCCCGTCGAACAACCTCGAGTCGCCCCCCGACCTGCCGTTCGAGGCGCCGCTCGTCGACGACGAGGGGATGGACGAGGTCGTCCCGGAGGACCCGCGGAAGGCCTACGACGTGAGGGACGTGATCGGTCGGCTCGTCGACCCCGGCTCGTTCCTCGAGGTCCAGGAGGCGTTCGGCCGGAGCATCGTGAACGGGTTCGGACGGCTCGGAGGGATGGTCGTCGGCATCGTCGCGAACCAGCCGATGCACCTCGCCGGCTCGCTCGACATGGACGCCTCCGACAAGGCGGCCCGGTTCGTCCGCACCTGCAACATCTTCAACATCCCGATCGTCACGCTCGTCGACGTCCCCGGGTTCCTCCCGGGCGTCGCGCAGGAGCACGGCGGGATCATCCGGCACGGGGCGAAGATGCTCTTCGCCTACTCGGCCGCGACGGTCCCGAAGATGACCGTCATCCTCCGCAAGGCCTACGGTGGCGCCTACCTCGCCATGTGCTCGAAGGACCTCGGCGCCGACTCGGTACTCGCCTGGCCGACGGCCGAGATCGCCGTCATGGGGCCGGAAGGGGCCGCGCGGATCCTCCACCGCAGGGAGCTCGAGGCCGCGAAGACCGCGAAGGAGAAGAGCCACCTCCTCGCCGAGAAGGTCGCCGAGTACCGGAAGCTCCACGCGAACCCCTACCGTGCCGCGGCCGCGCTCTACGTCGACGACGTGATCCGGCCGTCGTGGACGCGGCGGCTCCTCATCGAGCGCCTCGTCACGCTGCGGGCCAAGCGCGACCAGCGCCCGCAGAAGAAGCACGGCAACATCCCGATGTAGGAGGCGCCGATGTCGCCCGGAGTCGTCGCCCTCACCTGCTTCAGCGTCGTGATGTGCGTCATGGCGCTCCTCGTCGGCGTCCTCTACGCCTTCCAGTTCGTGACCCGCAGGCAGGCCGCCGCGAAGGCGGCCGCCGTCGCTCCCGCCCTCCCCGAGGACGGCCTCACGCCCGAGCTCGTGGCGGTCCTCGCCGCCGCGGCGACCGCCGCGCTCGGCCGGTCCGTCGTCGTTCGCCGAATCAACGTCCTCCGCCCCACCGGCCAGGAGAACTGGTCCCGCGTCGGGAGGATCGACATCCTGAGGTCCCACCGGATGGACCCGAAGAGATAGAGACAGAGATGAAGAAGCTCCGCATCACCGTCAGTGGCAAGGTCTACGACGTCGAGGTCCAGGTCCTCCAGGACGACGAGGCGATCGGCTCGGCCGCGACGCTCCCGTACCCGGGCGCGGCGACGGCCCCGATGACCGAGGCCGCGCGGCCCGCCCCGTCGGCGGCGCCCGTTCCCGCCGGCTCCCTCGACCCGAACACGATCGCCTCTCCGATCGCCGGGACCGTCCAGAAGGTCTTCGTGACGAAGGGAATGCACGTCGAGGGGAAGACCCCCGTCGTCCTGCTCGACGCCATGAAGATGGACACCTACATCTACGCCCCCCGCAGCGGGACGATCGCGGAGGTCTGCGTGGAGGCGGGCGCGTCCGTCCAGGTGCGCGACCCGCTCATCCGCTACGCCCCGGAGGGGTGACGTGGAGAAGCTTCTCGCGCAGACCGGCTTCCTCGCGCTGACGTGGCGCGAGGGGGTGATGATCGCGGTCGCGTTCCTCCTCCTCTGGCTCGCGATCAGGAAGGAGTTCGAGCCGCTCCTCCTCGTCCCGATCGGATTCGGGGCGCTGATGACGAACCTCCCCCTGAACGGCCTGATGAACCTCCCGGCCGACGGCGCGCCGGGAGGGCTCTTCCACTACCTCTTCCAGGGGGTCGAGCTCGAGATCTTCCCGCCCCTCATCTTCCTCGGCCTCGGGGCGCTGACCGACTTCGGACCGCTCCTGGCGAACCCGAAGACGTTCCTCCTCGGCGGCGCCGCGCAGCTCGGCGTCTTCGGGACGTTCCTGGCGGCCAACCAGCTCGGCTTCACGCCGCAGGAGTCGGGCGCGATCGGGATTATCGGCGGCGCCGACGGTCCGACCTCGATCTACCTCACGATCAAGCTCGCGCCCCACCTCCTCGGGGCGATCGCCGTCTCGGCCTACTCGTACATGGCGCTCGTGCCGCTCATCCAGCCGCCGATCATGAAGCTCCTGACGACGAAGAAGGAGCGGATGATCCGGATGGAGGCGAACTTCGACGTCCCGAAGTGGCTCCGGATCGCCTTCCCGA
>CAYVPO010000278.1:0-3370 GCA_964453825.1 uncultured Holophagales bacterium | reverse complement strand
GACTACGCGAATGCGAAGGCCACCTACGACCGCCTCCACGAGCAGGTGACTCTGCTGGAAGAGAACCTGGAGGACATCTCCTTCGGCCTCTACAAGCCGCACTTCAGCTACGACACTCCGGACGAGTACAAGGGGCGTCTGGAAGCGGTGCGAGACAAGCAGAAGGCGATGCTGAAGAGTGGCGAGGCCGCGAGGTCCGCAGTCGCCTGGTCGATCGGGGGCAGCCGGCGCGACGGCGAACGGATGCAGAAGCAGTACATGAAGCTCCTCCTCCGCGCCTTCAACGGGGAATGTGACGCCGCGGTCGCGAAGGTCTCCTGGAACAACGTGACGAAGATGGAGGAGCGGATCCGCAAGTCCTTCGACGCCGTCAACGAGCTCGGCGGCGTCATGCAGATCGCGATCACGCCGCCTTACCTGGAGCTGAAGATCGACGAGCTGCGGCTCGAGTACGAGCTGGAGGAGAAGAAGCGCGCCGTTGCCGAGGAGCAGCGTCAGATCAGGGAACAGATGCGGGACGAGGAGAGGACGCGGCGTGAAGCCGAGCAGGCGCAGCAGGAAGCGCAGGTGGAGGAGACCCGCTTCGAGCGTGCGTTGGACAAGGCGCGGGTCGACCTCGCGAAGGCGCAGGGAGAGGAGCACATGCGCCTGAGCAACCGGATCATGGAGCTGCAGGCACAGCTCGAAGAGGCGCAGAAGAAGGGCCAGCGGGCCAAGGCGCTCGCGGAGCTCACGAAGGCGGGCTACGTCTACGTCATCTCGAACGTGGGATCGTTTGGCGAGGGCGTCGTCAAGATCGGGATGACGAGGCGTCTGGATCCCATGGACCGGGTGAAGGACTTGGGGGACGCCTCGGTGCCCTTCCCCTTCGACGTCCACGCGATGGTCTATTCGGAGGACGCTCCCGCTCTGGAAGGAGAGCTCCAGCGCCACTTCGCCGACAGGAGCCTGAACCTCGTCAACACGCGGAAGGAGTTTTTCCGGGTCTCTATCGACGAGCTCGAGAGCGTGGCGAAGGAGAAGGGTCTGAAGATCTACTTCACCCGGCTGGCGGAGGCCCGCGAGTATCGAGAGACGCTGACGATACGGGCTCCGCGGACGTCCTCGGAGGCGGCGAAGCCGGTGACTGTCTTCCCGGATCGGTTGCCGTCCAGGGAAGCCGCGACGGCGGGCGGTGACGGGCCGTCGCCCGCGTCGGGTCCGTGATGGTGGAGGCTCTCCGTCGATCATCGTGGTGTGACGGAGCTGTGGTGCTGTGGGAACGAGAGCCTCGGCAACCCCGGGACTCGACGAGGCACGAACGGCGACCCTAGATCTCGTGCGGCACGCGATCGTATCGATTGAGGCTTTCGATGATCGAATCAAGTGCCTGCCCGGGCAGAGGCACATCCGGGTAAGCGGCGGGGATGATGCCCCACTCGCCTCTGCGGTCGAAACGCTCCGTCTCGTCGTAGTAGTGCGCGAAATTCGTGACGATGATGGCGTTGAAGAAGTCGGGGCGGCTCGGGCTCGGCGTGCCGAGCCTCTCGAGAGCGGCTTTGAGTCCCTTCGCCCAGGGCCTGTCGTCCGGGGGCGTTTCCGGGCTCAGCGGGAAATTCACGTCGACGAAGATGAGGAACGGTGTGCCGGGCGGCCTCTGTGTCTTCGCCTCCTTGATCCGCTTGTAGATCCATGTCGCGTCTTCGGCGGGCTGGAAAGTGCCAGTGTCGTTTAGAGCCCCGGGACGCCTGCGGCTCTTCGCCTCCACCGCCAGCCTCGCTCCTGTCGCGTGATGCGTCGCGAAGAACTCGCACACCTTCTCGCCCTCGTACCGAGGCGGAGGCGCGAACTCGATCTCGAACCCGGCGCGCGCGACGATGGCCGCTGCCGCGATCTCGTAGCGAGCACCCTGGAAGTACTGATCCTTGCGGAGCCTGTCGACGACGAAGTCCGGAAGTCGATTCACCGCCTGGAGGCAGTAGAGGTCATACCCAAGGGAGACCAGTGCCCAGGAAGGGCCGGTGGGGGCCGCGGTATAGATGGAGGTGCCGGGGACCATGATCCCTGCGGCCACCGCCTTCCTCGCTCCCGCCGCGAAGTCGTACTTCCAGCGGACCACGACGTGACGGTCCTCTTCTCTCATCCCGACCTGGCTCTTCCACCACTGCTCTCCGAAGGTCCACAGGACGATATTGACCAGGAACTCGTGGAACGTCTCGGTGCCTGGCCGCATGTAGACGCTGCTGAAGACGGCGCGGGCTCGGCGATCGCGATAGGGCACGCTCGGCACGAGATTCAGGTGAGGCTCCACGGGTGCCTTGGAGACGGGAATCAGCGTCGGAGCCGGAGGCGGTGAGACCCCACGGGTGCCGCAGCACTTCTTGAACTTCTTGCCTGACCGGCACGGGCAGGGCTCGTTTCGGCCCGGCTTCATGGCTCTCCTGCTGGGGCGTCGCGGCATCCCTTCGCGCGCCGACCGCGAATGGCGAGGCGCGCGTCGCCGCTCAGGCGCTGCGTCGGAGGCGTGAGACGACCTCCTCCATCTTGCGGCTGCCGACCCAGGCGTCGATCAGGTCGATGACGGTCTCCCGGTCCTTGCGCTTGAGCTTCTCCAACTCCCGGAAGCGCTCGAGCAGAGAGATGTCCTGAATCGGCGGGTCGGCCGACGGGGGCGCCGTCCCATCCTTGCCCAGGACCAGGGCTTCAAGCCCGACCTGGAGGAAGCGGCACAGGTCGACGAGGGTCTCGAGACTCGGGAGGGAAAGACCGCGCTCGTAGCGGGAGATCTGGGCCGTCTCGATGCGGATCCCCTTGGCCAGCTCTCGCTGAGATACGAAGCGTGCCTCTCGTATCTTCCTCAGCCGAGCACCCAGGTCCCGGGCGAGCATCACGTCCTTCTTGCCACGTGCCTTTCCAGCCATGCCCCGAGTCTCGGGTCGCTTCGGCGCGACCGGAGGCGCGTGGGAGGCTGGCTCGCCGGTAATATTGAGAGATGCCATGCTTGACAAGCAGTAACATACTACGCACGATTCCGCTTGACAAGGTTTTCGGGAACCCCGGTTTTCGACGAAGGGAGCTCACCCATGGCGCGAATCCCCGACGAGCTGCTCCGGCGCATCCGCGAGGAGGTCCCGCTCGAGCGCCTCGCTGAAAGCCGGGGCGTCGAGCTTCGGCGCCACGGCGCCGACCTCATCGGCCGCTGTCCCTTCCACGACGACCGCGAGCCCTCCCTCGTCGTCACGCCGGGGAAGAACCTCTGGCACTGCCTGGGCGAATGCCAGACGGGCGGCTCGCCGATCGACTGGGTGATGAAGGCCGACGGCGTCAGCTTCCGGCACGCCGTCGAGATCCTGCGGGCCGAGCACTTCCCGACGACGCCCTCGCTCGACGG
>CAYVPO010000277.1:1707-3424 GCA_964453825.1 uncultured Holophagales bacterium | reverse complement strand
GCTCCACTACCACGGCAAGCGGGGCACCTGGGCCGCGCCGGGCCGGACGATGCTCCTCGACGCGGGGACGGCCGTCCGCGGCTACGCGTCCGACATCACGCGGACGTTCTCCGGCGACGGGTGCGATCCGCTCTTCCGGGACCTGATCGCGGGGATGGAGGCGATCGAGAAGGAGCTCGCCGCCGCGCCGCGCGTCGGCATGAAGTACCTCGACCTCCACGTGAGGGCCCACGTCCTGATCGGCGACCTCCTCCACCGCGCCGGTATCCTGAGAATCTCCGGCGCGGCCGCCGTCGAGAAGGGGCTGACGCGCCCGTTCTTCCCGCACGGTCTCGGGCACTTCCTCGGCATCCAGGTCCACGACGTCGCGGGACGCCAGGCGGACCGGGAGGGGACGCTCGCCCCGCCGCCCGCCGAGTACCCCTCGCTCCGGACGACGCGGACGATCGAGGCGGGGATGCTCTTCACGATCGAGCCGGGGCTCTACTTCATCCCGATGCTCCTCGAGGCGCACCGGGACGGGCTGAACCGGTCCGACGTCGACTGGGCCCTCGTCGACAGGCTGACGCCGTTCGGCGGCATTCGCGTCGAGGACGACGTCTGGGTCGGCGAGGGCGGAGTCCGCAACCTGACCCGCCCCGAGCTGCCGTGAGCGAATCCCCCCGCGAGGCCGGCTTCGCGCAGCCCGCGGAATGGGCGGCTCACGAGGCGTGCTGGCTCGCCTGGCCGAGCCACGAGGATCTCTGGAAGGAGGCGCTCGGTCCGGTGCAGGAGGCCTTCGTCCGCTTCGCGCGCGCGATCGCCGACCCGGGGCCGGAAGGCCCGCGGGGCGAACGGCTGGAGGTCCTCGCCCCGACGGCTGAGCGCGCCGCCCAGGCGCGCGCGCGCCTCGAAGGGCTCGGGGCGCGCGTGCACGAGATCCCGTTCGGCGACATCTGGATGCGCGACATCGCGCCGATCTTCGTGACGTCGGAGGCGGGCGAGGTCGCGGCCGCCTCCTTCGTCTTCAACGGCTGGGGCGGAAAGTACGACCTGCCGGGAGACAAGGACGTCTCGATGCGCGTCGCCGCGCTCTCGGGGCTGCGCGCGTTCCGCGACGAGCTCGTCCTCGAGGGCGGCTCCGTCGAGCCGGACGGCGAGGGGACGCTCCTGACGACCCGACAGTGCCTCCTCAACCCCAACCGCAACCCCGGCCTCTCCCAGGCCGCCCTCGAGCAGCGGCTCCGCGCCGGCCTCGGCGCCGAGAGCGTCCTCTGGCTCGGCGACGGCCTGATCAACGACCACACCGACGGGCACATCGACACGATCGCCCGCTTCGTGGCACCCGGGGTCGCCATCTGCATGGAGCCCTCCGGCGGAGGCGACCCGAACGCGGTGGCGCTGAAGGAGATCCTCCGGGACCTCGCGTCGATGCGAGACGCGAAGGGGCGGCGGCTGGAGGTCTTCACCGTGCCGTCGCCCGGCGCCGTCACCGACCCCGACGGCGAACTGATGGCGGCGAGCTACGTCAACTTCTACGTCGCGAACACGACCGTCACCGTTCCGGTCTACGGGACGCCGAACGACGCGCCCGCTCTGAAGCGGATCGGGGCGCTCTTCCCGGGCCGGCACGTCCATGACGTCCCCGCCCGCGAGCTCCTCCTCGGCGGCGGGGCGTTCCATTGCATCAGCCAGCAGCAGCCGAAGGGAGGCCGCGGATGACGGCCGAGACGCTTTC
>CAYVPO010000277.1:0-1607 GCA_964453825.1 uncultured Holophagales bacterium | reverse complement strand
TGCATCAGCCAGCAGCAGCCGAAGGGAGGCCGCGGATGACGGCCGAGACGCTTTCGATCGGGATCGTCCAGTGCGCGCTCGGCGGCGGGCGCGAGGAGAACGCGACCCGCGTCCTCGCCCTCGTCCGCGAGGCGGCGAAGCTCGGCGCGCGGCTCGTCGTGACGCCGGAGCTCCTCGAGGGGCCCTACTTCTGCCGGGAAGAGAAGGACGCGTTCTTCGAGTGGGCGCGTCCGGTCGAGGGGAACGTCACGCTCGCGCGCTTCCAGGCGCTCGCGAAGGAGCTCGGCGTCGTCCTCCCCTTCTCGTTCTTCGAGAAGGCGGGGAACGCCTACTACAACACCCTCGCGATGGTCGACGCCGACGGCACGCTGCTCGGCACGTACCGGAAGAGCCACATCCCCGACGGCCCGGGCTACGAGGAGAAGTTCTACTTCCGCCCCGGCGACACCGGCTTCCGCGTCTTCGACACGAGGGCGGGGAAGGTCGGGGGAGCCGTCTGCTGGGACCAGTGGTACCCCGAATGCGCGCGCGCCCTCGCGCTCCTCGGCGCCGACGTCCTCGTCTACCCGACCGCGATCGGCTCCGAGCCCGCGAACCCCGCGCTCGACACGCGCGACCGCTGGCGGCGCGCGATGGTCGGCCACGCCGTCTCGAACGTCATCCCCGTCGCGGCCTCGAACCGGATCGGCGAGGAGGACGGACAGCTCTTCTACGGCTCCTCGTTCGTCGCCGGGACCGACGGTTCCTTCCTCGCGGAGCTGGGGCGCGACGAGGAGGGTGTCCGGGTCGTCACGCTCGACCTCGCGGCGATCCGGCGCGAGCGAGCCTCGTGGGGCTTTTTCCGCGACCGAAGGCCGGAGCTCTACGGCGTCCTGACGACCGCCGACGGACGACAGAAGGTCTGACGGGTGCGGGGAGGCCCGAACGCCTCCCCGCCGTGCCTCACGCCAGGTCGAAGACGAGGAGCTCGGCTTCCTTTCCCGCGCCGCGCAGCGTGAACGCCGTCTCGTCGGAGGCGGCGAGGCCGTCCCCCGCCTCGAGCCGCTGGCCGTTCACCTCGGCCTCGCCCCGCGCGACCTGGACCCAGAGGTGGCGTCCCTTCCCGATCTCGAGCGGAACGCTCTCCTCTTCGCTGAGGAGCGTGGCGTAGATGCGAGCGTCCTGGCGAATCGCGATCGAACCGGCCTCGCCCGTCTCCGACGCGACGAGGCGGAGCCGCCCGCGCTTCTCCTCTTCCTCGAACCGCTTCTGCCCGTACCGCGGGGCGTAGCCGCGCCGGTCGGGGACGATCCAGATCTGGAGGAAGTGGACCGGCTCACTCCGGGAAGCGTTGAACTCGCTGTGGCGGACACCGGTCCCGGCGCTCATGTACTGAACGTCGCCCGGGACGATCGTGGAGCCGTTCCCCATGCTGTCCTTGTGGGCGAGCCCACCGGAGAGGACGTACGAGACGATCTCCATGTCGGTGTGGCCGTGCGTCCCGAAGCCGGCGGCGGGCGCGACGCGATCCTCGTTGATGACCCGGAGGGACCTGAAGTTGACGTGCTCGGCCTCCCAGTAGTCGGCGAACGAGAACGTGTGGCGGGTGTCGAGCCAGCCGTGGTCGA
>CAYVPO010000276.1:0-3479 GCA_964453825.1 uncultured Holophagales bacterium | reverse complement strand
CGGCCTTCGTCGCGTTCCGGCCGACGACGAGGTAGCCGTTCGCCGGGAGGACGGTCCCGGCCGGGATCGTGTAGGTGAGCGTGGAGCTCGCCTGGACGATCCTCCAGCCGCCGACGCTCGTCCCGGTGACGTTGCTGACCGTCACGCCCACGGTCGAGGAAGTCCCGACGTTGCCGGCGGCGTCGTACGCCTTCGCGACGAGGAAGTGGCTGCCGTTCGCGGAGCCGGTCGTCGCCCAGCTCCAGGTGTACGGGGAGGCGGTGTCGGTGGCCTGGAGCGCGCCGTCGAGGAAGAACTCGACCTTCGTCACGCCGACGGCGTCGGTGGCCGTGGCGGCGACGGCGACGGTCCCGGAGACGGTGGCGCCGTTCGCGGGGGAGGCGATCGAAGCGACCGGCGCCGTCGCGTCGGCCGGGGCCGGCGCGTCGTAGTGGAGCTCGAGGAACTCGTAGACGAAGTTCCCGGTGCCGCTCGCGTCGCCGAACTCGTTGACCACGAGCCCGACGCCGCAGCCGGCGCCCGCCCCGGAGCCGACGGTGGCGGTGCTCTCGGCGCCGATCGTCCAGCTCGAGGAGAGTCCGGCGGCCTGGCAGGGGTCGATCCGGCGAATGCTCTGGGCCCCGGAAGAACCCATCGCGATCGTCGGCCCGTCGAGGATCGTCCCGCCGGCGTCGGCGAGCGTGTAGGTCTCGCTCCCGTTGATCACCGGCATCCCGCCGGCGGAGTTCAGGAACGCGGCGTCGGCGCCGAGCGTGACGCCCCAGAACGCCTCGAAGGCGGCCTTGTCGGCGCTCCGCGCGACGACGAGGTAGCCGTTCGCGGGAACCGTCGTCCCGGCGGGGAGCGTGTAGACGTAGGTCGCGTTCGCCTGCATCAGCCTGTACCCGCCGACGGCGAGAGGCGTGCCGCCGCCGCCGGAAGTCTGGGTCGTCGCGGTGAGGTCCGCCGAGAACCGGGGGCCGGTCCCGCAGGCGTCCGTCGAGCCGGCGCGGAAGTGGTACGTCGTTCCGGCGGCGAGCCCGTTGACGGTGAACGAGTGGGAGGTCGCGAGCGTCGCGTTCGAGACGACCGAGCCGTAGGCCGTCGTGAGGCCGTGCTCGACGCGGCCGTCCGACGGCTCGTCGGTCGTCCACGTGACGGTGAAAGAAGCCGTCGTCGTCGCGGTGACCGTCGGGCCGGCCGTGATCACCGGCGCGAGGCCGTCGTTCGTCCGGTCGGCGGCCGTGACCGTCGTCCCGCCCGTGCTCGTCTCGGCCTGGTGGTTGAAGGCCTCGACGGCGTACGTGTAGCTCGTTCCGGCGGCGGCCGTCGTGTCGGTGCAGGAGCTCGCCGTCGCCGAGAGCGGCGCCGCGCAGCCGCCCGAGGCGAGCGCGATGCCATTTCGGAGGATCCGGAAGCCCCGGCTGCAGCCCGAGGAGCAGTCGTCGTTCCAGGCCGACGGCGCGGCCCACGCCACGGCCACGCCGCTCGCCGTGCAGGCCGCCGCGTCGACGGCCGAGACGATCCCGCCGAACGAGAGCGCGCCGCCCCCGCCGCAGCTTCCGAGGTAGATGCAGTCGACCCACTCCGGGTGGTCGACGAATGGGTTGCGGTTCTGCTGGTAGCACCAGACCTGGTCGTTCCGGCGGATCTCGTCGGCGTCCGGCGGGTCGGCCGCGTGCCAGGCGAGGAGCGTCGAGAGCATCCCGTGGTAGGCCACCGGCAGGTAGCCGTCGCCGCAGCTCGTCGTCTCGGCGTACATGAGCGAGAGGTCGTCGCTCGCGACGAGGTCGGGCTCGGCGCCGAGGGGACCCGTGCCGCCTTCATAGCGGAGGTCCATGTAGAGGATCGAGCGCGCCACGTCCCCCTTGCGGTGGTCCCAGACCTCCCAGACCTGCCCGGGCGTCGGCGTCGTGCAGGAGATCGAGCCGCCCGTGCCGCGGTTCGGCTGGCCGGAGCCGCCGAAGCCGGCGTTCACCTCGGTCGGGTACTCCGTGCAGCCGGAGACGCACTCGCCGTGCGGGAGGTTCGAGCGCGAGGAGTTGTAGCCGGGGTCGGTCGCCCGGAGGTGGTGCGCGTCGGTGTACGGGGTCGCGGCCGAGCCGCTCTCGGTCTGGAAGCCGAACGACTTGGCCCAGGTGTGCTCGCGGTTCCAGGCGCAGCCCGTCGAGCAGCCGTCGGGGTAGGTCGTGTTCTTGTAGAGGTCGAGGACGGTCGACGGATTCGCGGGGTTCTCGTCGGCGTCGTTCAGGATGTCCCACGTGTCGGTCGAGGTCGACGTGAAGGGGAAGCGGACGTGGTCGTCGATGGCCTGGTGGAGCGTGGATCGGAGCGTCGCGGGCGTCGAGGGGTCGACGGACGCGTAGTAGCTCGCCGGCGCCGGCGCGCAGGTCGTCGCCGGCGGCGCCGCGCCGAGCGCCGCTCGCGCGCTCTCGACGCCCTCGACGACCTCGACGCGCAGGACTCGTGAGCAGGCCTCGGCCGCCTCGGCCCACCCTTCGAGGTCGGCGTAGCCGGCGTCCTCACGCATCCACGGCTCCGCCCACGCGGGGACCATGCGGGCCCTCACCTCGATCTCGTAGACGCCGGGCGGGACGGGCCGGCCCGACTGGTCCCGGCCGTTCCACGTGTGGACGGCGGGCGCGCTCCCCGCCGCCGTGAGGCGCGAGCCGGCCAGCACGGCGACCAGACGGCCGGTCTCCGCCTCGCGGACGACCGCATGCAGGAGGCCCGATCCGAAGCCGAGCAGCTGGTGCGCCTTCTCGCCGTCGGGCGAGACCTCGACAACGTACGAATCCTCGGAGAGGGCGTCGAAGTCGACCGCGAGGCGCGTGAAGACCCGGACCGGTTCGCCCGGAGAGGTGCGCCAGGCGCTCGGCATCGAGGAGAGCCGGAAGCCGGACCCGCAGGAGCCGGTCCACGTCCCGAGCGGAGGAACGGGGCGGCCGGCGAGAGGCTCTGCCGCCGCCGTCGCGGGCGGGAGGGCGAGGCCGAGGGCGAGCGCGAGAGCGCTCGTGCGGGCAAGGACGGCGACCGGTCGAGACACCTTCATCGAGTTCCTCCGCTGGATCCGTTTCGTTTCTGAGAGGGAAGCGCAGAACACGCAGCGAATTCGAAGCAGGACGTGTGCCGCCTCAGTAGCTCGTCCGGGTCGGCCTTCAGGGGTCTCGAGGGCATTGCATCGCAGCGAACGAGCGAAGTATTGACCCAGCAGCCTGGAAAGCGCGGGTCCGTTCGCGATCCGGGGGTCCGGCGGTGACCCGGAGCCCGGCCGCCGCCGCTGAGACCGATTCGACGCTGCCGCCGTCAGGGTCTTCTCGAAGTCTCCATTCGCGTGAGATCGGCCAGTGCCCTCAGGCCGACCTCGAGCATCCGGTCCGGCCCCGTCCCGCCCGTCGCCTCGTCGAAGGCGATCGGCGCGTCGCGCAGAAACGCCCGGCTCGACCACTCGTTCCGCTCGGCCCCTTCGCCGACGACCTCCATCCCGGCATCGGGCGTGA
>CAYVPO010000275.1:0-3520 GCA_964453825.1 uncultured Holophagales bacterium | reverse complement strand
GGCTACCTGATAGGGAGGAGATTCGAATGAAGTGGCTCCTGAGGGCACTGTTGGTGGTGCTGATCGCCTCGCCCGCGTTCGGCCAGCAGACGGGCAACATCGTCGGCAAGGTCACGATGGACGATGGCTCCGCCTTGCCCGGCGTCTCCGTCCAGGCGACCTCGAACGTCCTGCCCCAGCCCCGGAACACCGTCACCGGCGCGAACGGCGACTTCCGCCTCCCGCTCCTCCCGCCCGGCAAGTACGAGCTGACGTTCACCCTCCAGGGGATGGCCCCCGTGAAGCGTCCGGCGAGCGTCGTCCTCCGCCAGGACACGATGGTCAACGCGACGCTGTCGATCGCCGGGGTCACCGGAGCGGCGACGGTCGTGGCGACGGCGACGCTCCTCGACACCGAGTCGTCCGCGCTGAAGGCCGCCGTCGACGAGCAGGTCATCAAGGCCCTGCCGGTCGGCCAGGAGTACCGCGACCTCGTCAAGCTCGTCCCCGGAGTCCAGTACTCCGAGGACTCCGTCCGCGGCCCGAGCGCGGGCGGCAGCGGCCAGGACAACGTCTACAGCTTCGACGGCGTGAACGTGAACCTCCCCCTCTTCGGTACGCTCTCGGCCGACCCCTCCTCGCACGACATCGAGCAGGTCGCGGTCGTCAAGGGAGGCGCCGACGCCACCGAGTTCAACCGCGCGGCCGGCATCACGGTGAACACCGTCAGCCGCTCGGGGACGAACGCGTTCCGCGGCAGCCTCTCGTACCAGATGCAGCCCGAGAGCCTCATCGCCGACCGCGACACGACGAGCGCCTCGGTCTTCGAGGAGGACAAGGACTGGGCGGTCGCGAACCTCGGCGGCCCGATCCTGAAGGACCGCCTCTTCTTCTACGCCTCCTACTACAGCCCGACGAGCACGCGCGACAACCGCGCGAACCTCTACGGCGAGGTCCCGAACTACAAGAGCACGCGGGACGAGCTCTTCGGCAAGCTCACCTACTCGCCGACCGACTCGATCCTCCTCAACGGCTCCTACCGGCACTCGGACCGCGAGGAGAGCCATTACGGCGTCGGCGGCGAGGCCTACGCCGCCTCGACGAGCAACGGCGCGAAGGCGAAGCAGAAGATCGCGATCTTCGAGGGCTCCTGGATCATCAACGACCGGAGCTACGCGACCGCGAAGTTCACCGACTTCCGCAACCCGAACGCGGGACGCCCCGACACGATCCTCGACGTCGTCCCGTCGATGGCGGTGGGCACGAGCCTGAACGTCGGCGCTCTCGACACGATGGGCTTCGTGGCGATCCCCGTCCCCATCACGGGGCAGACGGCCTTCAACGACTTCATCGCCCCGCTCATCGACCGGTACGGCTACCTGCAGGACGGCGTCCGCAAGGGGGGCGGCCGGATCGGCGCCGGGTCGCAGTTCGACAACAACGACTTCTACCGGCAGAGCTACCAGCTCGGCTACGACGTCTCGTTCGGCCAGAAGGTGACCCACAACCTGCACGTCGGCTACCAGTGGTCGAAGGACCAGGAGGACCTCTACCGGACCTCCAACGGCTGGGGCTCGATCACGATCCCCGGCGGACGCCTCAACTGCCCGGCGAACTCCACGTGCGCCGGCCAGCCGATCTACTACCAGGCCCAGGTGCAGCAGCAGGGGATCCTGAACGTCCCGACGATCAACTCGCAGTACCACCAGCAGAACATCGAGCTGAACGACTCGATCCGCTGGGCGAACGTCACCGTCAACGTCGGCCTCCTGGCGAGCAACGACAAGCTCTACGGGCAGGGCCTCCGTGAGAAGGACGGGACCGTCTCGGGCTTCGAGGTCGCGCAGGGCAGCCGCTACCTGATGCACGAGATCAAGTTCGGAGACGCGCTCCAGCCGCGGCTCGGCATCGTCTGGGCCTACCAGGGGGCGAACACCGTCTACGCGAACTACGCCCGCTACATCCCGACGGCCGGCTCGCTCCCGCGAGCGGCGTCGTGGGCCCGGAACTCGGCGGCCCTCATCAACGTCTATTTCGACCAGAACGGCAACTTCATCGGCTCGACGCCCGAGGCGTCGTCCTCCGGGAAGATCTTCCAGGACGACCTCAAGCCCCGGAAGACCGACGAGTACATGATCGGGACGACGAAGGACCTCGGGAAGGGGTGGACCGGCCGCCTGCACGGCCGATACCGGAAGTCCGACAACTTCTGGGAGGACACGAACAACAACGCGCGCCTCGTCTTCAACCCGCCCCCCGGGATCCCGCAGGAGCTCTACGTCCCGAACCTGGACGCGATCCGCAATGAGATCGGCGGCTCTTCGTACGTCATCGCCGCGCTCGACGGCGCCTTCACGAAGTACTACGAGGCGGGCCTCGAGGCCGAGTGGCGCGGGCGCAACGCCTACGTCCGCGGCTCCTACGTCTGGAGCCACTACTACGGCAACTTCGACCAGGACAACTCCGCCGGCTCCGGCACGGGCAACGACAGCAACATCTTCATCGGCTCGTCGAACATCGGCGACGGAGCCGGCCGCCAGCTCTGGAACTTCAAGTACGGCAACCTCCGCGGCGACCGCCGGCACCAGCTCAAGCTCTACGGCTCCTACCAGCTCCCCTGGCGCGCCTCCGTCGGCGGCTACGCGGTCTACCAGTCGGGCCAGCCGTGGGAGTACCACAGCTACGAGCCGTACATCTCGCAGACGACGAGCACGAGCGACTCGAACCGCTACGCGGAACCGGCCGGCTCGCGGCGGACCGACGCGCACTACCAGATGGACCTGAACTACACGCAGACGATCCCGATCGGCGACCTCTTCCGGCTCGAGGCCCGCATCGACGTCTTCAACCTCTTCGACCGCCAGACCGGGTACAACATCCAGGACAACGTCCACTCGGCCAACCCCGGCACGCCGCAGACGTTCTACGACCCGCGGCGGGTCCAGTTCGCCCTCAAGCTCGAGTTCTAGCCGGCGCCGCGCCGGAACGACCGGGGCCCGCGGAGCGATCTCCGCGGGCCCCTTCGTTTTTCCGGCGGAACGAACCCGGCGCTCCGGGCGGTACGATTCCTCCATGCCCACCCTCTACGCCGGCGTGGACGGCGGCGGGACGCGCACCCGCGCCGTCGTCACGGCCACGGACCTCCTCCCCCTCGGGCGCGGCGCCTCCGGGCCGACGAACGCCTCGACGGTCCCCGTTCCCCACCTCGTCCAGTCCGTGACGGAGGCGGTCGACGACGCCCTCGAGGCCGCCGGCGCCTCTCGCGCCGACCTCGCGCTCCTCTCCTGCGGGCTCGCCGGCGTCGACGCCTCGGCGACGGCCGGGCGGCTCGTGGCGGCCCTCGAGGCGGTCTACGGCGCCGGCCGGGTGCGCGTGACGACCGACGCGCGCGTCGCCCTCGCCGGTGCCCTTCCCGATCCGGTCGGCGGGGCCGGGGCGGTCCTGATCGCCGGCACCGGCGCGATCTGCTTCGGCCGGAACTCCCACGGCCTCGAGGAGCGCGCCGGCGGCTGGGGCGCCCTGATCGGCGACGAGGGCTCCG
>CAYVPO010000274.1:0-3562 GCA_964453825.1 uncultured Holophagales bacterium | reverse complement strand
GCGGCGCCCTGGAACGTCAGGACCTCCATCAGGTCGACGTGCGACTCCACCGAGTAGCGGTAGCCAGCGAGATTCCGGGACGGCGCCAGGCCGTGGATCGCGCTCCTCACGGAGAGGAAGGGGCCGTCGAAAGAGCGCCCGTTGAACGAGACGAGCCGGTCGAAGCGCGCGGCCGTCTCCCAGAAGCCGGAGAGGAGGGCGCGCTCGTCCCCGCCGATCTCCTCGAACAGGCCGTCGCGCGACGGACGCGAGGAGGGCTCGGCCGCCTCGTACCAGACCTTGCCGTGGCCCGTCTCGGGGTTGAGCGCCGCGATGACGACGACCTTCGCGGCGTAGGGGGAGAGCGAGCGCCAGTCTTTCTTCGACCGGTAAGCCTCGCCGTCCTCGGCGCCCCGCGTGAGCCACTCGCGCAGCATCGGGTCGAGGTCGAGCCACGGCAGGCCGACGGTCTCGATATCGAATACCAGTGTGCTCGCGTGAGGCATGGCCGGACGTCCGGGCTCACTCCACCGCTTCGGCGGGAGGAGCCGGGGCCGGGGCGACTTCCGGCTCCTCGGGCGCGGCCGTCGCGACGGGGAACGGCGGGATCGGGGAGAGCCGCGCCTCGAGCCACTCGATCACGGCCTTCTTCGCGCCCGCCTCGAACGTGAGGAGGTCGAGGGCGTGGGCGGCACCCGGGAAGACGACGACGGCCTTCGGGTCCCGGCCGGCGGCGTCGAGGACGCGCGCCGACTCGGCGCGTCCCGGGTCGGCCTCGGCGGCGAGGACGAGGAGGCCGCGCGAGGCGGTCGGCCGCGAGCCCGCGAGCGCCGGGAGGCGGTCGGCGTACGCCGAGACGGCGACCCCGGCGTCGGCCCAGCCGGTGGCCGTCGCGAGGGCGGCCAGGTTCCCCGAGAGCGAGAAGCCGACGATTCCGATGCGCGAGGCGCGGCTCCGGAGCCAGGAGCAGGCCGCCTCGACGTCGCGCGGGAACGCGGACGGGGACGTCTGGAGCGACGGGGAGAGCCCGATCCGGGCGCCCCCCTTCCACACCGATTCGCCGTGGCCGCGCAGGTCGACGGCGAGCGTCGAGAAGCCGCGCGCCAGAAGCTCGTCGGCGAGCTCGGCCAGGTCCCGCCGCTCGCGGGAGAAGGCGTGGACGAGGAGGACGGCCGGTGCCGCGGCGCCGGCCGCCGCGGGCTTCCAGGTCGCGTGGAGCCGGACGCCGTCCGCCGTCGGGAACGTCACCTCGAACGGGTCGTGCGGCCGCGGGATGGCGGGGATCGGCGCGGGCTTCCGGCGCGTCCGCCGCTTCCGTTTCGTCGCCGCCTCGGCCGTCTCGGCGAGCGCGCTCGCGAGGAGGAGCGCGGCCAGGGCGGACGCGAGGAGGCGGGCCCGACGCGGGAACGTCATCCCTCCGCGACCTCCGTCTCGCCTCTCGTGTCGATGGTCGTCGTCTCGACAGAGCTCATGGTCGTACCCCCGGAAGCTCCGGATGGTAGCAGAGGGCTCGAGGCCCCTACGGGGCCGTAGAATGGCCCCGTGGTGAGCGCCTCGACCCCCCTCCCGACGCTTGCGATGCCTCTTCCGGCCGAGCTGCCGGACGCGATCCTCCGCCTGAAGGAGGAGCGCGACGCCCTCATCCTCGCCCACTACTACCAGGAGCCGGAGATCCAGGACCTGGCCGATTTCGTCGGCGACTCGCTCGAGCTGGCCCGGAAGGGGAAGGCCTCGGACAAGCCGGTCATCGCGTTCTGCGGTGTCCACTTCATGGCCGAGACCTCGAAGATCCTCTCCCCGGAGAAGACCGTCGTCGTCCCCGACCTCGAGGCCGGCTGCTCGCTCGCCGACGGATGCCCGGCCCCGTTCTTCGCCGAATGGCTGCAGAAGTATCCCGGGCACACCGTCGCCTCGTACATCAACTGCTCGGCGGCGGTGAAGGCCCTCTCCGACGTCATCGTCACCTCCTCCTCGGCCGAGGCGATCCTGAACCAGATCCCCGACCCGGTCGTCTTCGCCCCCGACAAGAACCTCGCCTCCTGGCTCGAGAAGAAGCTGAATAGGAAGTTCGTCGTCTGGCCGGGGACGTGCGTCGTCCACGAGACATTCTCCGAGAGGCGGATCCTCGACCTGATGGTGAGGAACCCGGCGGCCCGCCTCGTCGCCCACCCCGAGTGCGACGAGCGGATCCTCGCGCACGCCCACTTCGTCGGCTCCACCTCGGCTCTGCTGAAGCACGTCACCGAGTCGGAGCACCGCTCGTTCATCGTGGCGACGGAAGAGGGGATCCTCCACCAGATGCGCCGGGCCGCGCCGGGGAAGGAGCTGATCGCGGCGCCGCCCGACGAGGGCTGCTCCTGCAACACCTGCCCCCACATGAAGCGGAACACCCTCGAGAAGCTCTGGCTCGCGCTCCGGGACCTCTCGCCCGCGATCGAGGTGCCGGAGGAGACGCGCCTCGCGGCGAAGCGCTCGCTCGACCGGATGCTCGAGCTGACGGCGGGGAAGACGTTCGTCCCCGCGCTCGGCCGCTCGTGAGCCGCCCGGCGTCGTGACGGAAGGCGCCCCTCCGCGTCCGAGGCCCCGCGTCCCGCTGGGGGCGCTCCTCGGCGGCCTCGTCGTCCTCCTCGTCGGCGCCGTCGCCGCGCATCGCGTCCTCCCCGAGTGGCAGCCGCTCGGCGTAACGGAGGCCGCCGCGATCCGGACGGCGACCGAGGAGATGACGGCCGCCGGTGCCACGCTCCTCGCGCCGAAAGCGACGGTCCAGAACCTCCTCGCCTCGAACGAGCTCGAGCGGGCCTACCGGCGGCTCGGCCGGGAGGCGCCCTCCTGGCTCGTCCGGCACGGCGCCCTCGCCACCTGGACCGTGCAGGGCCAGCTCCGCGTCCCCGGCGTCGGCACGGGGCCGGCGGAGATCGCCATCGCGCGCGACGGTACGTTCCGACGCCTCCATTTCACGAGCGGCAGCATCTTCCGCATGACCGACCCGCAGGCGCTCGTGCAGGAGACGCGGGACCGCTTCGCCACGGCCGTCCTCGCCCGGCTCGCCCGCGGCCAGAAGCTCGGCGACTCCTCCGACTTCGAGAGCGGGAACACCGTCGTCCGCGTCTGGCCCCTCGAGGAGCGCGGCGACGGGCCGCCGGAAGTCGTCACGAAGGTCTCGCCGACGCCGGCGATGCTGATGCTCGCCCGCGAGCTGGGCGACCCCGACGTCGGGGCGCGCTACGAGAAGAACCTCTTCCGCTAC
Organism: uncultured Holophagales bacterium; assembly: GCA_964453825.1. Lineage (GTDB taxonomy): Bacteria > Acidobacteriota > Thermoanaerobaculia > UBA5066 > UBA5066 > UBA5066. The sequence continues at coordinate 336 of CAYVPO010000274.1, read as the reverse complement.
CTCGCGATCGCGATCCCTCTCTTCGGCGTCCTCGGCCTCGGGGTCCTCGTCCTCTTCGGCGTCCTCCTCTTCCGGAGGCGCCTCGGCTTCCGGATCGGGACCGCCCTCGCCCTCCTCGCCCTCGCGGCGATGGTCCTGTCGGGCGTCTTCTTCGACCTCGGCGGCCAGCGGGGCTTCACGGCGGGCGTCCTCGTCGCCGGGCGGCTGCTCGGCGTCGTCGTCCTCGTCGGCTACTGGGCCATCGCGGAGGCGCTCCTCCGGGATTCGAAGACCGGCTTCCGGACGAGCCTCGACGCCTTCGCCTCCGGGCGGCTCACGCCGCGCCTCGGCCGCGCG
>CAYVPO010000273.1:0-3566 GCA_964453825.1 uncultured Holophagales bacterium | reverse complement strand
ACCGGTGCGGATCAGGGCGCCGGTGCAGGAGCGCTCCGTACAGCCCCCCACCGGACGCTCTCGAGGAGCTTCACGTTCGTCCGCCGGTTCCGTCGACCCTCCTCGATGGTTCGGGCCGCCGGCTCTTCGAGGCCGGAGAGGTGCTGGGCCGCCGCCAGCAGCAGGTAGGACATCTGATCCGTTGGAGCGAGTCGGACGAGCCCTTGCCCGGCCGTGATGGCCAACGCAGGCGATTCGAGCAGAGTCACCGTCCTCAAGCGATCGCTCTCGAAGCAGGCGCGTTCGAGATACTCGGCTGCGATGCGCCGAGCCGGCGCCCACTCCCCGCGCGCCACGTGGACGGCGGCCGCGGCGGCGCAGCCCCACTCGTCCTTTCGAGCTCCGCACGACTGCCTCAGGAACGGCAACGCCTCGTCGAGTCGTGAGTGAGACAGGAGCCATCTCGCCAGCGATACCGTGGCCGCCCCCCCGAGGCCTTCGACCCGAGCAGCCTCGCGAAGGCGTGTCTCCTCGCTTTCATCGTCGGACGGGGATCTCTCCGCCCGGGGCACAGGTCCGAGCCCCGACTCCGGCTTGCCATCGGCAGGGCTCGCGTCCCCCTGGGACGCCGCGGCGAGGAGAAGGACGCAGATCGCCGGACGGACAGGCACCCTCACGGCACCTCCGACAGCGGACTCCGGAGCTCGGCTCCCGGGGGAAGCGGCAGCTGATAGGCGCCGAGCGGCAGATGCGCGAAGCCGCCCGGACGGAAGAGCCTCGCGTGAAGCGCGTACGTTCCCGGCTCGACGCATCCGCCGAAGCGCTGGAAGCCGTCCCGGCTCGAAGGCTCGAAGACGCACCCGCCGGCAGAAACCGCCTCCTCGACAATCGCACCGGGAACGAGAAGGCCGTCCTTCTGAAGCACGATCCAGGCATCCCGGACGGGTACGCCGTCGGCGTATCGGAGCTCGACGACTTCGTCGGAGCCGGCTGCCACGAGGAAGATCGGCTGCTCTTCCGGGGAGGGCCGCAGCCACCTCAACGCGAGTCGGTGCCCGGTCGCCACGACGGCGAGCAGTTTCGGAGACGAACCCGCCGGCAGATCCATCTCGAAGGTCCCGTCCGCACCACACGCGACGGATGTCGGCTCGCCTTCGAAACCGACGAGCGGGCCGAGCGGGCCGAAGACGCGAGCCCCCGGCACGGGAGCTCCCGCGGCGCCGAGGACCTTGCCGCGAAGCTGCGCCGCGCGCTCGAGCCTCAGCTCGACCCCGGCAGCCCGGTCGGCTTCTATCTCGACTTCCCGGACGGCCTGTTCGTAGCCACGCGCCGTCGCGGTGATCCTGACGGAGCCGGCCGGAAGGTTGCAGAGGCTGAAGACACCGTCCGGGAGGCTCGTCCGGCCCTGCTTCGACCAACTCGGACCGTCTGCCAGAGCCACGTCGAGCTCGAGGCGAGCGTCGCCGATCGGCTCTTTCGTCGCGGCATCGCGCACGCGAACAGAGATCCCCCCGGGCCTCGTTCGAAGGCGGATCCCGGCTGCGTCCGGGCCGCGCGGGTCGAGCTCGACGCCCACCGTGGCGCAGTCGGCCGTCGGCATCGCCCAGACGCCGACGGATCCGCCCGCATGAAGGAACTCGAGCCGGAAGCCCCCCTGCGCGTCGGTACGAACCTCGTGCCGCGATCGCCCCTTCGACCAGAACCTCATCAAACCGACCAGAGCGTCGACGATCTCCTTTCCGCTCTCGTCCTCCACGCGCCCCGCTACCACCTCGCGGGTCAGCTCGAGGTCCAACCTGTTCTCGTCCCCTTCGGCCAGGGGGATCTCAAAGGAGCCGACGGTCTCGTCGGGCGTTCGAACGGCCAGACGGTACTCCCCCGGGATGAGCTGATCGAAGGTCGCAGCCGACCCGGCCCGAGTCTCCCGGCTCAGTCTCGGCGCGCGGGCGGGAGGACTCAATCCGGGCACGGGCCGAACCAGGCTCAGATCGAGGGTGAGAGGACCAGGATACTCCTCGTCCGGGAGCCCGGAGCGGATGGAGACAGCAAAGCTCGTCCGGCGCGGCAGCCGAATCGACCCCAAGTCGAGCACCCCGTCGACGAGCCGACCCACGGCGGCCAGGCGCACGCCGGGCTGGCCTTCGAACTCGACGTTGAAGACGACCCGTTCCCTCCCCTCCGGTATCGGATCCAGCACGAGGACGCCGTTCGCCATCGAGGCTCCGCTCCGCTCGTAGAAATCGGTCCAGGCGGCGAGCTCCAGCTCCTCTTCCTTGCGCGGCCGGACGAGCGGCACCACCTTGACGACGGGCCGGTCGCGCATTTCGGCCCCGCTCGCGTCGACGAATCGCACCTTGAGCCGGTTCGGATCGCCCTTCCTCGCCGGTTGTCGCGATTCGGTGAGAGAAGCGGCGTCGACCAGCCTGAGGAGAGAACCCGTCGATCCCTCCTGGGCAAGGACGAGATCGATCCTGCCTCGCGGAACCGCGAAACCGCCACCCCACTCTTTCGAGAGGGGAGGGATGGCCAGGAACGGCGCTCCCGGCTCGTTCCTGCGCGCCCAGACCCGGCCTGCTCGACCGCCAAACGGATGGATCCGGGCTCGGCCTTCCATCGGACAGGAGACGATCTCGCTGGCCGGCTCGACGAAGACCTCGCAGGTCTCGTGAAGGGGGCTCGACACACGGACACGCGCCGTTTCTGCGGGAAGGGCACCGACTTCCCCTTTCGCCGCAGGCCGCACCTCCCGCGTTCCGAGCGACGCCCCGTCGCGCGAGAAGGACTCGACGAGAACGACACCCGGCGTCCCGGTCGGGAACTCCGCGGAGACGTCGAGCCGAACCTCGGGGCGAACGGTCTCGTCCGGAGTGAGGGCGAAGAAAGCAGCGAGGACCGACGCCGCGAGGATCACCACGCCCTCCCTAGATGTCCTTCTCCTGCACGTCCTTCAGGCCGCACTCCCTAGGGTTCGGGCAGCCCAAGGGATAGTTGATCGAGCACGCGTATTCCGGCTTCTGCGTGAGGTAGCAGCAACTCCCGGGGGGACACCCCAAGCCCGTGTCGACACAGTCCGTTCGCCCGTTTCGCCAGCCCGGCGCATTCTCCACTTGCTGGCACAGCTTGACGTTGTCGGCGCCCGACCACCTGCAGATCTCGCAATTTGCTTCTGCTGATCGAGCTCCAATCAGCAATGAAAGGGCGATGAATGTCGCTGCCGTCACCATCGATAGCCTTTGAATATTCATGAAGATCTCTCCGGCATTGATATTGAAGCGGTGATACTACCCCCCCCCCGGTGGACAACGTCGAGGCAAGAGAGCCGCCATCAGGACCAATTGAGATCTCATTGGTGATATGTTCGATCCGGCGGTCACCACGGCCGCTGGACCGATCGGTATCGACATCCGGTGTCACTTGGAGCCGACCTCGAGGCTCGAGCAGCACGGCCGGAACCGAGAGACTGGGCACCTCGAGGCTCGAGATGGGCGACGACGCCGACGATCGCCCTGATAGCCGTCGGGAGGTGCAGGCGAAAGCCCTCGCAGCAGCGTGGAGAGCGAATAGTCGGGCCGCTGCTCAGCCTGAAG
>CAYVPO010000272.1:0-3590 GCA_964453825.1 uncultured Holophagales bacterium | reverse complement strand
CGCCGGGCCGTCCTCGCCCAGCGCGCCTACGCGATCCGGAACCCGGAGGGGTTCCTCGGATACTCAGCCGAAGTCTGGGGCCTCTCGGCCTGCGACGGTCCGGCCGACGTGACGCGGACGGTCGACGGAAGGGTCCGGAAGTTCGTCACCTACGGGGCCCGGGGCGCCTCGTCGTTCTGGACGCACGACGACGGGACGATCGCGCCGATGGCGGCCGCCGCGTCGCTCCCGTTCGCGCCGGAGATCGTCCTGCCGGCGATCCGCGATATGAAGAGACTCCACGGCGAGCACCTCTGGGGCGAGTACGGGTTCTTCGACGCCTTCAACCCGACCTTCCGGCTCACCGACGTTCCGACGCCTCTCGGTAAAGTAGTGCCGGAGGCCGGGTGGTACGCGACGAACTACCTCGGGATCGACCAGGGCCCGATCGTCCTGATGCTCGAGAACCAGCGGAGCGGGCTCCTCTGGCGGCTGATGAAGCGCTCGCCGCCGGTCGTCGCCGGCCTGCGGCGCGCGGGATTCACGGGCGGCTGGCTCGAGACGGAGGCGGTCCCGGCGCGAAGCGGGGAGGCGGCGATCCGTTGAGGGCGCTCGCCTGCGGCCTCCTCCTGGCCGCGGCGACGGCCTGCGCGCGCGGAGGAGACCGCGGCGATGCGGTCCGCCTCTGGGCGTTCGGCAGGGAGGGGGAGGTCGTCCGGGAGCTTCTCCCCGAGCTCGAACGGCGGCACCCCGGCCTGCGCGTCGAGGTGCAGCAGATCCCCTGGACGGCGGCGCACGAGAAGCTCCTGACGGCCTACGTCGGCCGGGAGCTTCCCGACGTGGCGCAGATGGGGAACACCTGGATCCCGGAGATGACCGCGCTCGACGCGATCGAGCCGCTCGACGCGCGGGTCGCCGCGAGCTCCGTCGTCCGCCCGGCCGACTACTTCGGCGGAATCTGGGAGACGAACGTCCTCGACGGGACGCTCTACGGCGTGCCGTGGTACGTCGACACGCGCCTCGTCTTCTACCGGACGGACCTCCTTGCCGCCGCGGGAGTCCCGGAGCTCCCGAAGAGCTGGAGCGCCTGGCGCGCCGCGATGGAGGCGGTGAAGCGGACCGGCGGGCCGGGCCGCTTCGGGCTCCTCCTCCCGACGAACGAGTGGGCGCAGCCGGTGACGCTCGCCGTCGCGGCGGGCGCGGAGCTCCTCTCGGACGGCGGCCGGCGCGGCGCGTTCCGCTCGCCGGAGTTCCGGCGCGCGGCCGAGTTCTTCGTCGGCCTCTATCGCGACGGCCTCGCGCCGCCGCTCGCGAACACGCAGGTCGCGAACCTCTACCAGCAGATGGCCGCGGGCGAGTTCGCGATGTACGTGACCGGGCCGTGGAACCTCGGCGAGTTCCGCCGCCGGCTCCCGGCGAGTCTCCAGGGCTCCTGGGCGACGGCGCCGCTCCCGGCGCCCGACGGGATGCCGTGGCCCGGCGTCTCGCTCGCGGGAGGTTCGAGCCTCGTCGTCTTCCGCTCGTCAGAGAGGAAGGACGACGCCTGGAAGGTCGTCGAGTACCTCTCGGAGCCGGCGACGCAGAAGCGCTTCTGGCAGCTCTGCGGCGACCTCCCGGCGCGGCGCTCGGCCTGGGAGGAGCCCGCCCTGGCCGGGGACGCCAGGACCTCGCCGTTCCGCCTCCAGCTCGAGCACGTCCGCGCGACGCCGAAGGTCCCCGAGTGGGAGCAGATCGCCGCGAAGGACTGGGAGCGGCTGGAGCCGGTCGCGCGGGGGACGCGCGACCTCGACGCGGCGCTCGCCGCGCTCGACGCCGACGTCGACGCGATCCTCGTCAAGCGTCGCTGGCTCCTCGACCGCGAGGCGGCGGAGGGGAAGCCGTGAGGCGCCTCTCGTCGTGGCGGGCGCGAGAGGCGCGGGCGGGTTTCCTCCTCGTCGCCCCCGGTCTTCTCCTCCTCGCGCTCTTCCTCGCGCTGCCCGTCGTGGCGGCGCTCCTCCTCTCCCTGACCGACTTCGACCTCTACGCGATCGGCGACGCGTCGACGGCCCGCTTCGTCGGTCTCGGGAACTACGCGCGGCTCCTCCACGACCCGGTCTTCTGGAAGGCGCTCGGGAACACGTTCTTCTTCGTCCTCGTCGGCGGGCCGCTCACCGTCTCGCTCTCCCTCGGTGCCGCGCTCCTCCTGAACCACCGCCTCGTCCGCTTCCCGGGCCTCTTTCGGACGATCTACTTCGCGCCCGTCGTCACGACGCTCGTCGCGGTCGCGGCCGTCTGGCGCTACCTCTACCACCCCCGGTTCGGCCTCCTGAACGCCGCGCTCGGCTTCTTCGGGATCGGGCCGGTCGACTGGCTCGGCGACCCGCACTGGGCGATGCCGGCGATCGTCCTGATGGCGGCGTGGAAGAACTTCGGCGCGAACATGATCATCTTCGTCGCCGGGCTGAAGGCGATCCCCGAGAGCCTCTACGAGGCGGCGCGGATCGACGGGGCGGGGCCGATCCAGCGCTTCCGGAAGATCACCGTCCCGCTCCTGGCCCCGACGTTCCTCTTCGTCGGCCTGACGACGACGATCGGCTACTTCCAGCTCTTCGCCGAGCCGTACGTCCTCTCGGGCGGGGAGGGGGGGCCGATGAACGCGACGCTCTCGGTGGCCCTCTTCATGTACAAGCAGGGCTTCCGCTGGTGGAGCATCGGCTCGGCCGCCTCGATCGCCTTCGTCCTCTTCGTCGTCATCCTCGCCGCGACGCTGCTCCAGCGCGGCCTCCAGAGAGGGGGCGAGGCGTGAGCCGGAAGTCGCTCGCGACGCTCGCCCTCCACGCCGCGCTCGTCGCCGGGGCGATCGTGACGCTCGCCCCGCTCCTCTGGATGCTCTCGGCCTCCTTCATGACGACCGGCGAGGCGAACGCCGCCCCGCCGCCGCTCCTGCCGGCGAAGGCGACGCTCGCCCAGTACCGCGAGCTCTTCGTGAGGCTCGACCTCGGGCGGAGCTTCGTGAACAGCTCGATCCTCGCCCTCTGCGCCGCGTTCCTCTCGGTCGTCGTGAACGCCGCGGCCGGCTACGCGTTCGCCAAGCTCCGCTTTCCGGGGCGGGGGCGCCTCTTCGCGGGGCTCCTCGCGGCGATGGTGATCCCGGGGCAGGTCGCGATGCTCCCGGTGTTCCTCCTCCTCCGGTCGATGGGGCTCGTCAACTCCTTTGCGGGGGTGATCCTCCCGGGAATCGCGAGCATCTTCGGGATCTTCCTCGTCCGGCAGTTCGCCTCCTCGGTCCCGGACGAGCTCCTCGATGCGGCGCGCATCGACGGGGCGGGGGAGCTCCGGATCTTCCGGTCGATCGTCCTGCCGCTCTGCCGTCCGATCCTCGTGACGCTCGGCGTCCTGACGTTCCTCGGCACCTGGAACGACTTCATGTGGCCGCTCATCGTCCTGACGGACGACACGAAGTGGACGCTGACGGTCTCCCTCGCGAGCCTCGCGGGGGAGCACGTCCAGGACACGGAGCTGATGATGGCCGGGGCGGTCGTCACCGTCCTCCCTGCGCTCCTCCTCTTCCTCTTCCTCCAGCGCTCGTACATCGACGGCATCACCGCCGGGAGCATCAAGGAATGACGCGA
>CAYVPO010000271.1:0-3604 GCA_964453825.1 uncultured Holophagales bacterium | reverse complement strand
CAACGCATCCCCTCGACGGATCGGTCGTCAAGGACGGACTTCATCGGACGTTTACGCTTGTCGGGGATGCGCGCCATGAAAACGCCTCCTCGTGGGGATTCTCGTCAAGGAGATTATACTCTCTCACAAGATGAGTTTCATCTCTCATTCTCGGGCCTCAGAAAAAGCGCCCCCTACCATCGCGGCGACCCGAGAGGAGCTCGCCGAGATGGACTTCCCGAAGCGCCTGGCCGCCCTGAGAAAAGAGAGGAGCCTCACCCAGCAAGCTCTGGCCAAGGACGTCGGCATCCACGTGACACAGCTGCGCCGCTACGAGGCCGGGACATCCCAGCCGACGCTCGACGTCCTGCGGGCGCTGGCGGTGGCCCTTCGGGTCAGCGCAGATACGCTCGTCTTCGACGATAAAGAGAGGGACCCCCAGGACGACATGCGGCTGCAGCTGGAGGCCCTGGCACGGCTGGCGCCGGAGGAGAAGGACGTCGTCCGGAGCGTCCTGGAAGGGATCCTGCTCAAGCACGAGGCCCGGCGGCTTCTCACGGCGGCTACCCGCTCCCGCTGATCGGCGCGCACCGACTACGATCCGACCGTGCGGTACAAGAAGTACGCCGTCAGCAAGGCCGACAAGGCGCCTCTCCTCGCGTTCGTGCGGGAGGCGCTCGAGAGCCAGGGCTGCGAGATCATCAAGAGCACCGAGCCCGACGAGGCGCCGTTCCGGATCTCGTTCAAGACGTCGTCCGGCGAGCGGCTCGGGCTCCTCTGCTACGCCTTCCTCGCAAACCAGGTCAGGACGACAAACCGCCCGGATGACGAGCACCGCTTCCAGGTGAAGTACGGGTCCAAGGACGGGAAGCTGCATCGTCTCTGGCGTGATCCGTTCGGGCTCTACACGACGCTCTTCGTCGGGATCAATCCCGAGGCCGGGTTCTTCGTCGCGGCCGATCCCGTGATCCACAGCCCGACGCGGTTCTTCATCAGCGTCGAGTTCAAGGAGGCGCACGCGCAGGCGATCCTCAAGGACGGCTGGCACGCCTGGGAGCGGGAGAAGCTCGCGCCCCATCCGAGCGAGCCCGCCTTCGAGGTCCTCGTCGGCGGCCGCAAGGACCGCTTCCTCGACCTGGTGCGGTTCGAGCGCCTCGCCGAGGAGCTCGACCCCAGCCACCGGCAGATGCTGGCGGGGGCGTTCTTCAGCGGGGCCATGGCGGAGCCTTCCGGGCCGGCGCCGGACGCCGCCCCGACGCCGTCGCCGGAGACGCTCCACCGGCTGGCGGTGGAGTTCGACATGACGCCCGACCAGATCCTCGACCTGATCTCCGACGCCAAGCGGCTCAAGGTGGCCGCGCGCGGATGGGTGGCCGAGATGCATCTGGTCGAGACGCTCCGGGCCGTCGACGGCGTGACCGATTGCCGCCGGCTGGACGCGGACAAGGGCCCGGACGTGGAGCTGCGCTACAAGGGAAGCCGGCTCCTGACCGTCGAGTGCAAGAACGCCATGGTCCGGATGGGGGCCGACCGCCTGCCTCGGGTCGACTTTCAGAGGACGCGCGCCTCCAAGTCCGATCCTTCCTCGCGCTACTACAAGCCCGACTCGTTCGACATGGTCGCCGCGTGCCTTCACTCGGTGACGGCCCGCTGGGAGTTCCGTTACATCGACACGCGCGAGCTCGAGCTTCACCCCAAGTACCCTGGCCGCATCAAGGACCGGCTCAAGGTCGACGCGCGCTGGACCGAGGACGCGACGAAAGTGCTGAAGGCCGTCTCGAGACGCTGAGGACGACGATGCCGAGGAAGCCCGCGATCATCAGCCTCTACACGGGAGCCGGAGGGCTGGACTACGGCTTCGAGGCCGCCGGCTTCCGGACGGCCGTGGCGCTGGAGATGGATCGCGACTGCGTGCGGACGCTCCGGCTGAATCGCCGCTGGCCGGTGATCGACCGCGACATCCACGACGTCCCCTCGTCCGAGCTTCTCGAGACGGGAAAGCTGAAGAAGGGCGAGGCGGCGCTCCTGATCGGCGGGCCGCCCTGCCAGCCGTTCTCGAAGAGCGGCTACTGGTCCCGCGGCGACTCGCGACGGCTGGACGACCCTCGCGCGAGCACGATGTCGGCCTACCTGCGGGTGCTGCGCGAGACGCTGCCGCAGGGCTTCGTGCTCGAGAATGTCGAGGGGCTCGCCTACAAGGGGAAGGACGAGGGGCTCCGACTGCTGCTGGAGGCCGTGGACGCGATCAATCGCGAGGCCGGGACGCGCTACAGGCCCCACGTCCTCCGGCTGAATGCCGCCGACTACGGGGTGCCGCAGCTGCGGCACCGCGTGCTGGTGATCGCGGGACGCGAGGGGCAGAGCTTCCGGGCCCCGGAGCCGACGCACGCGGACCTGGCCGAGGGCGGGCTGCTGCTGTCGGAGCTGTCGCCGTACCGGACGGCCTGGGACGCTCTGGCGGACGTGAGGCCCGACGCTTCGGAGGACCTCGCCGTTCGTGGGCGCTGGGCCGAGCTCTTGCCGTCGATCCCGGAGGGGCACAACTACCTCTGGCACACGGACCGGCTCGACGGGCTGCCGCTCTTCGGGTGGCGGCGCCGCTACTGGTCGTTCCTGCTGAAGCTCGCGAAGAATCGTCCGTCGTGGACGATCCAGGCGCAGCCGGGGCCGGCGATCGGGCCGTTTCACTGGGAGAGTCGGCTGCTGTCGATGCGCGAGCTCTGCCGGCTGCAGACGTTCCCCGACGACGTGGTCGTGACCGGGAGCCGCGGGGCTCAGCAGAAGCAGATCGGAAACGCGGTGCCGTCGCTCCTCGGCGAGGTCGTCGGGCGCGAGATCCGCGTGCAGATCCTCGGGATGAAGCCGCTGCGCACGGAGCTGACGCTGCTGCCGCCCGACCGCTCCCCCTCGCCTCCCGCGGAGCGGGTGCGGGCGGTGCCGGCGAGGTTCCGGACGCTGGCCGGCGTGCATGAGGCGCACCCGGGGACGGGCCGCGGCACGCGCGCCTCGGCGCGCGCGCTGTCGGCGTAGGTCTCCGCGCGAGGGCCGTGGCCGATCTCTACGGGCCCGAGGTCCGCTCGTGGGTGATGTCGCGGATCCGAAAGACGGACTCCAAGCCCGAGGTGACGCTGAGGAAGGCGCTCTGGGCGGCCGGGGTCCGCGGATGGCGGCTTCGGGCGAAGCTGCCGGGGACGCCCGACGTCGTCTTCTCGCGGGCGCGCCTGGCCGTCTTCGTCGATGGCTGCTTCTGGCACGGGTGCCCCCGCTGCGCGATCCCGACGCCCCGGAGCAACCGCTCCTACTGGAAGCCGAAGATCGAGCGCAACAAGGCCCGTGACGTTCGCGTGCGCAGAAAGCTCAACACCCTCGGCTGGTCCGTCCTCCGCCTCTGGGAGCACGAGATCGTCCGCGATCCCGAGAGGTGCGCACAGAAGGTCGTCGAGAGGCTGGCGCGGCGAAGAGCCGAGAGAGAGCACGCCGAGGGCGAGTAGCCGGGAGCACCGACCGCCTCCGGCGGCGGAAGGCGCAGCTCGAGCTTCGTCGTCGTCGTCGAGATCCCGCGGCGACTCGTCGACGCGGAGACCGAATGGGCTCCGCGATATCAGGGACGCCGCGCTCCGGCCCG
>CAYVPO010000270.1:0-3687 GCA_964453825.1 uncultured Holophagales bacterium | reverse complement strand
CCGCGCGTCATCGAGCAGACGATCCGGCAGACCCTCCCGGAGGGCTTCCAGCGCTCCGAGTTCCTCCTCGACCACGGCTTCGTCGACGTCGTCGTCCCGCGTCCGGAGCTGAAGGCGACGCTCGCGAACGTCCTTCGCCTCCTCGCGGCGTGACCCCCGGCGCAGGTCTCCGCTGGCTCGAGGCCCTCGGCCCGCAGACGATCCGGCCCGGCCTCGCCCGCACCCGCGCTCTCCTCGCCGCGCTCGGAAGCCCGCAGGCGTTCTTCCGAACCCTCCTCGTCGCCGGGACCAACGGGAAGGGCTCGACGGGTGCGACGGCCGCGGCGGTCCTCGAGGCGGCGGGCCTCCGCGTCGGGCTCACGACCTCCCCGCACCTCGTCCGTGTGAACGAACGCGTCCGCCTCCCCGGCGGGCGCGACGTTTCCGACGAGGGCCTCGACGCGGCCCTCTCCCTCGTCGCCGCCGTCTCGGGCGATGGGGCCCTCCGTCCGACCTACTTCGAGGCGCTCGTCGTCGCAGCCTGCGAGCTCTTCCGGCGCGCGCGGGTCGAGATCGCCGTCGTAGAGGTCGGGATCGGCGGCCGCCTCGACGCGACGAACGTCCTCGAGCCGGAGGTCTCGGCCGTCACGAACGTCGCGGCGGACCACCTCGAGACGCTCGGCCCGACGCTCGAGGACGTGGCGCGAGAGAAGGCGGGCATCTTCCGCCGCGGCCGCCCAGCCCTGACGACGGAGCGGGGCGAGACGCTCCGGGTCCTTCGTGCCGAGGCGGCCCGGGTCGGCGCGGAGCTCGTGGAAGTGGCGGCGTCGGCCGAGTGGGACGGCCTTTCCCCCCTCGCCGGCGCCCACCAGCGGGCGAACGTGGCCCTCGGCGTCGCGGCCGCGCGGGCGATGGCCGCGCTCGACGCGGAGACCGTCCGGCGCGGCATCGCCGGCACCCGCTGGCCGGGCCGGCTCCAGACGATCCGGCGGCCGGGACGCCGGCCGCTCCTCGTCGACGGCGCTCACAACCCGGCGGGCGCCGCGGCCGTCGCGGAGTACCTCGACGCCTCGGGCCTCGCGGAACGCGTCGACCTCGTGTTCGGTGCCCTCGGCGACAAGGCGGTCGAGGGGATGTTCGCGCCGCTCGCGAAGCGCGCCGGCCGCGTCGTCCTCGTCGCCCCGGATTCGCCCCGCGCGATCCCTCCGGAGACGCTCGCCGCCCGCCTCGGACGGGAGGACGTCCCTCGCGCCGCCTCGCTCGCCGAGGCCCTCGCCCTCCTCGAAGGAGCGGAGGACGACGCCCCTATACTCGTCGCCGGGTCGCTCGTCCTCGCCGGCGAGGCCCTGGCGCTCGCCGCGCGCCGGGAAGCCTGAGCCGCCGGCGGGCGGACGCCCGGAGGTTCGGATGAGCGCAGGGAGGCCCCCGCGGGCCGTCGCCTACACGAAGCGCGAGCTCGAGGCGTTCGAGGACGAGCGGCTCGCGATCTACGCCTCCCGGGCGGCGGTCTCGACCCGCCGCCGCACGATCTCCCCGGAGGCGGACGGTCACGACTACCGGACGGAGTTCCAGCGCGACCGGGACCGGATCGTCCACTCCAAGGCGTTCCGGCGCCTGAAGCACAAGACCCAGGTCTTCATCCCGTTCGAGGGGGACCACTATCGGACGCGACTGACGCACACCCTCGAGGTGACCCAGGTCGCCCGGACGGTCGCGCGCACCCTCGGCCTGAACGAGGACCTCGCCGAGTCGTGCGCCCTCGCGCACGACCTCGGCCACACGCCGTTCGGCCACTCCGGCGAGAAGGCGCTGAACAGGATCCTGACCGGCGGCGAGCCGACCGTCTCGCTCTCGCCGAAGGCGGTCGCCGCCGTCGGCGCGTTCAAGCACAACTACCAGTCGGTCCGCGTCGTCGACCTCCTCGAGAAGCGGTACGAGGAGCCGGGGCTGAACCTGACCGACGAGACGCGCGAGGGGATCCTCAAGCACACCACCTGGAAGCGGGACTTCCCGTTTCCGGTCCTCGACCCGGACGGCCTCCACCTCGGGTCGGGCTGCCACCTCGAAGGGCAGGCGGTCGGCTGGGCGGACGAGATCGCCCAGCAGGCGCACGACCTGGAGGACGGCCTCGGCCTCGTCGGGATCGGCAAGGCCGAGGAGATCCCGCTCGCGCGGGAGATCGTGACAGCGCTCGGCTCCGCCTGGACGGGCGCCTCCGACCCGACCGTGAGGAGGGCCCTCCTGATCCGGGGCCTGATCCACCACCTCGTCACCGACCTCGTCGTCGCCTCGCGCGCGGCGATCGAGAAGTGGCTGACGGCGCAGAAGGTGACGACGCGGGCCGAGTTCGCGGCCCACCGGAAGAAGCTCCCCGGCTCCCTCGTCGCCCCCTCGCGCGGCGGCGAGCAGCGATACCTCGAGCTGAAGGAGTTCGTCTACCGCCACATCATCCACAGCCAGGCCGTCTCGCAGCACGACGCGCGGGCCCAGCTCGTCGTCAATCGCCTCTTCGACGCCTACGCGAAGAACCCCAGGCTCCTCCCCGACGCCGTCCTCGCGCGCGTCGCGGAGCTCTCGGGCCTCCCGTTCCTGCGGGAGGTGCCGCTCAAGAAGGTCGAGGGGGTCATCGCCGGGCGCTGGCGGGAGGAGCCGGCCGTCCTGCGGTGCATCGCCGACCACATCGCCGGCATGACCGACAGCTACGCCCTCGCCGAGTACGACGCCCTCTTCGCCCCCTATCCGAGGAGACCGGCGGGGACGCCCGCGGGTTAGGATTCGCGGATGCGCATCGCCTTCGGCGCCGACCACGCAGGCTTCGAGCTCAAGACCCTCCTGGCCGGACGGGCCGCGGAGCTCGGCCACCAGGTGCTCGACTTCGGAACCTCCTCCACCGCCTCCGTCGACTACCCCGACTTCGGCTACGCGGTCGGCGAGGCCGTCGCGGAAGGGAGGGCCGACCGCGGCGTCGTCGTCTGCGGGACCGGAATCGGCATTTCCATCGCGGCGAACCGCGTGCGGGGCGCGCGGGCCGGCGTCGCGACCGACCTCTTCTCCGCGCAGCTGATGCGCGAGCACAACGACGCGAACGTCCTCGGCCTCGGCGCCCGCGTCACCGCCGTCCCGCTCGCGACGGCGATCCTCGAGGCCTTCTTGTCCACACCGTTCGCCGGCGGGCGGCACCAGCGGCGCGTCGACAAGCTCGACGCCCCCCCGCCGAGCGCCCAAGGAGAATCCCGATGACGACGACCCAAACCCCGAATCCCCGACTGATGGGCCGGCCCCTCGCCGCCGTCGACCCCGAGATCGCCGCGGCCGTCGACGCCGAGTTCGCCCGCCAGCGCGACGGCCTCGAGCTGATCGCCTCCGAGAACTACGCCTCTCGCGCCGTCCTCGAGGCGATGGGCTCGGTCCTGACGAACAAGTACGCCGAAGGCTACCCGGGCCGCCGCTACTACGGCGGCTGCGAAAACGTCGACGTCGCGGAGTCGCTCGCGATCGCCCGCGCGAAGAAGCTCTTCTCGCCCGCGAATCCCGACGCGATCCACGCGAACGTCCAGCCTCACTCCGGCTCGCAGGCGAACACGGCCGTCTACCTCGCGTGCCTGAAGCCGGGAGACACCCTCCTCGGGATGTCGCTCGCTCACGGCGGACACCTGACGCACGGCCACCCGCTCTCGATCTCCGGCAAGCAGTACCGCGTCGTCTCCT
>CAYVPO010000269.1:0-3724 GCA_964453825.1 uncultured Holophagales bacterium | reverse complement strand
CGCCCTCCGGAGTCAGTTCCGGCGTCCGGGCGGGAAGGGCGTCGCGATCGTCCTTCGGGAGCGGGCATCGCGGAAGAACCAGGGCGGCATCGGCCGGGGGCCCGCCCAGAGGCCGATCTTCGCGGCCTTCGCGTCGGCCTGGAGCTTCGCGAGGTCGCGGTCCTTCGGCGCGAACGAGTAGTACCACCAGGCGAGGCCGACCTTGACCAGCTCCCGGTTGAGGACCCTCCCGTCCGGGATGACGACCCGCGCGATCGTTCGCCCGTGAGCGTCCCTTCCCTCGACGATCACCCGGACGTCCTTCCCGCCGACGAGCGCCGACGTGTGCTCCCTCGCGCGGGATCCGTAGTCCTGGCCCAGCTCCGGGCAGTCGATCCCGTTGAGGCGGAGCTTCTCCGGCCTTCCGTCGCGCAGGACGTCGATGGTGTCGCCGTCTTCGACGAAGACGACCTTCCCCGTGAACTCGGCGCCGATGAGCGGCAGGGAAACGAGGAGGAGGCCGAAAGCCGGCACGCGCATGGAGGCCTCTCGCGTCAGTCTACGGCTTCGAAGGACCGCGCGAGGAGGCGCGTCGCGCTGGGCTGGGGCTCTTCCCCGGCCCGACACCCCGTGCGGCCACTCTGCCCGAACGGGACGGCGTAGCGGTTCGTGGGCGGCGCCGCGCCGGGCCTACGGGAAGAGGACGACGTGCAGCTCGGCGCCGATCCGGGGAAGCGGGATCGGGGGAGGGGCGGGGAGCGGCGGGAGGGCGAGGGAGGCCTTCACCTCGGCCCGAACGGAGGGCTCGAAGCCCGACTTCAGGATCCACTCGTCCCCGACGAGAAACCACGCCCGGTCGTCGTATCTCCTGTCGAAGGCGACGTAGACCTTCTCGGGGGGCGTTGCCCCGAGCTTCTTCGCGAGGCCGGGCGGGAGTCCTCCCTTCTTCGCGAGGCCGGGGGGAGTCCCGTTCTTCCGCGCCGGACCGCCGGTCCTGGCGCCTGCGGACTTCGCTCCCTTCTCTTTCGGCGGCTTCGCCTCGAGGACGGGCGCCGCGAGGGCAGCGACGGAAAATGTGGCGGCGACGAGGAGAGCGGTCCTGCGCATCGGAGTCCTCCTGGGCCGGGCAAGAGGCCCGGCAGGCAGATTCGGCAGCGTGCACCGGATCGCTGCATCCCCCGTGCCGACGGGTCGGGGCCGCGTCGCGCCGGCCCGTCGGCGGTCCGGCATCGCGCTACTTCGCGGCGGCGAGCGCCTTGTCGTAGTCGGGGTGGTGGGTCATCTCGGGGACGATCTCGGCGTGCTTCACGAGGCCGTCCGTCCCGACGACGAAGATCGCGCGGGCGAGGAGGCGGAGCTCCTTCACGAGGACGCCGTACGCCTGACCGAACGAGGCGTCGCGGTGGTCCGAAAGCGTCATCGCCTTCTCGATGCCGGCCACCGAGCAGAAGCGCTTGTTCGCGAACGGGAGGTCCATCGAGACGTTCAGGACGACGACGTCGTCGGCGAGCTTCGTCGCGGTATCGTTGAACCGCCGGAGCTGCGCGTCGCAGACGGGGGTGTCGAGGGACGGCGTGACGCTGAGGATGACGGTCTTCCCCGCGAAGTCGGCGAGCGTCTTCGGGGCGAGGCCGTTGTCGAGGACGGTGAAGCCGGGGGCCTTCTCGCCGACCTTGATCTCGGGGCCGACGAGGGTGAGCGGGTTGCCGAGGAACGTGACGACTCCGGTTCTCTCCATGCGGGTCTCTCCTTTTCGTCCTGGGTGGAGCTCGAACGGAGTATCGCTCCTCCGGGAAGGGGAGCGGGGGCGCCGAGCCGTCGGACCCGACGGCCGGCGCCCTCCCGCCAGGCCGTCGACGACGGCGCCACGGATCCGGGTCTTCGCCGGGAACCTAGGGCGTCGGCTGCTTCACGGCCGGGACGAAGACGCTCGTGCCGTTCAGCCGGTCGATGACGGCGGCGCCGACCGCGACGGGGCCGCCGCTCAGGACGGAGACGTCGACGCGGACCTCCTCGGGGCCCATGTCGACGGAGGGGCATGGCGGGCAGAAGGGAACGAAGTCGAAGTAGAAGAAGACGTCGTTGATCTGCGTCTGAGCGAGCGGGCCGAGCGTGATATCCCTGCTCTTCTGCGCCACGTTTTCGTTCGTGACGAGCGTAAGCCGGACGACGGTCTCGGAGGCGGCATTCGCGGACGCGAGGAAGACGTTGCTCCGGTACGCGCCGTTGAGGTCGTCTCCCCCCAGCCAGAGGAAGGGAATCGCGGCGGGCTCGCCCGCTCCGATGAGCGCGTCGGGCCCCTGGGCCGCGATCAGGGGGCCTGTCACGGGTGCGGGAAACGTCGTGTCCGCCCGATAGGTCCTGGTCATCGAGGAAGCGGAGACCGGAATCGGTCTCCCTTGCGGGTCCGTCCCGGTGGAGACGATCCGGATGGAGCCGGCGCCGGCGGTGCGGCCGAAGAGCGCGAGAGCGTCCCAGTAGGCCACCTTCAGCCCGGCGGGGACCACGACGTCGACGGTCGATGCCGCGGAAGGGTCGCCGAGGGCTCTCCTGCTGGCGTCCAGCGGGGTCTGCGGAAAGAACGTGAGGCGCAGGGGGGCGTCCCACGGGCTGAGATTGAGGACGCGCAGGACGGACTCGTACTTCTCGCCGGTGTATCCGGTCGCCTTCGCCGTCGTCACGATCCACTGGGTCGTCTCGGGCTCCTCGGCGAGCGCGTGCGCCGAAGGGACGGTTGCGGACAGGAGGAGGGAAAGAGCGCCCAGGCTCTTTGCGATGTTCATGAAGTTCACCTCTGGCTCGGTAAGTGTCCCGTGGGGGCGAGAGCTTTCCCCGGCCGGACGTGATCGGCGTCACGGGAATGGTGGCCGAGGGTGCGGGGCCGAGTCGGAATTCGCCGCCGCGACCGCCGAGCCGGCGGCCGCTCGGGAACAGGAAGGGGTTTCAGCGTTCGAGCTTCGCGGTGACGGCGCGCACGGTCGTCACGTTCCGGAACGTGGCGACGAGCCCCAGGGCCTTCTCGAGGCTCGCTCCCGAGAGCTCCGAGGCGGCCGATCGGACGCGGCAGAGCCAGTAGATCTCCCGCCCGTGGACCTCGAGGGCGTCCGTCGGGTTCCGGAGGCCGTGGAGGAGGGCGTGCGCTTCCGGCGCGGGGGGGGACTTGAGGAAACCGACGTAGACCGCGTGCGCCGTCGCGACGTCCTCGGCGGCGAAGGGCATCCGGTCCACGACCGCGGCCATCTCGGCGGGGGTCCGGAGGAAAGCCGGGACGTCCCATCCGAGCCCCGACTCGAGCGCCTTCTCGATCTTCGCCTCGTGCGAAGCGCTCCGGCCGCGTCCCGCCGTGAAGAGGACGTTTCCGCTCGCGAGGTGGGTGGAGACCCCCGTGAAGCCGCTCTCCTCGAAGAGCTGCCGGAGGCGCTCCATCCTCACGACCCGCCCGCCGACGTTCACGGCCCGGAGGAATCCGACGTAGCGGGGCATGGGTCGATTATAGGGGTCAGGTCTCGATTTTCCCGGGCCGTGCCGCGCGGCGAGCCGCTCAGCCGACGGCGCCGAAGAATGCGCCCGCCGCAGCGGTGACGCCCATCGCGAGCGCTCCCCAGAACGTCACGCGACCCGCGCCGGCCCACAGGGGAGCGCCGCCGATCCGGGCGGCCAGGCCGCCGAGCCCGGCGAGGAGCACGAGGGTCGAGCCCGCGACGAGCGGGACGAGGAGCCGTCCCGGGAGGAGGGCGGCCGCGAC